>JAOZOF010000162.1:2714-3833 GCA_029933425.1 Marinilabiliaceae bacterium | reverse complement strand
TGAGATCATGTCAGCAGCAGGAGTTATATGGGTATTGACAACCATTTACACCCCTCTGTCGATACTGATATCGGGAAGCGCATTTGCCGGTATTGATTCGCAGATTGAAGAGAGTGCCATAATGATAGCCGGTTTCCGTAAAGCAATGTTTAAAGTGATATTGCCTCTCATAAAACCTGCCCTGCTAAGCTCATTTGTGCTGGTCTTCATTTTCAGCATTTCTGAATTCTCGGTTCCTGCATTTTTCGGGGTGAAGGTTTTCACGACTGAGATATTCACTCAATTCTCAGCTTTTTACAATCATTCACTGGCAGTGCTGCAGTCATCACTTCTGATCCTCATCTGTATCCTGCTGCTTGTGGGAGAAAGAGAATACCTGTCCGAAGCCCCCTTCATCTCTGTCGGCACAAAAGGAACTAAAACACGACTGTATCAAAATAAAAAGCTTTCAGTAATCGGGGTACTTTTCGTATCGGGTTGGTTTTTTGTTTCTGTGCTGATACCTTTCATCGTTCTGATCATCCAGTCGGCATCGGGAGGAAGCGAACAACTGTTGAAGGCTTTTGACTTACTGAAGCCCACCTTTGCTGCCTCATTCGGGCTTGCTTTTACCGGAGCTGTAATAATTCTGATCATAGGTTTTGCGGCTGCTTTAGCCTCGGTCAATGCTTCGCGTTACGGTAAGAGAAACTACTTTGACATGTTGTTGCTGATCACATTTGCTTCCCCGTCAATAATTCTCGGTATCAGTCTGATCAAATTTTACAATCATCCTGCACTGAATTTCATCTACTCATCGTTTGCGATCATTGTGATAGGTTACGCCGGAAAATTCACTTTTATTTCGGCAAAACTGATAGCAAATGCCATGAAGCAGATACCCCGGTCTCTGGACGAAGCAGCACAGATCACGGGTATCCCCGAAAGATCAAGACTATGGAAAGTATTGATACCACTGACTGCCCCGGCACTTTTCTCTGCATTTATCATCAGCTTTATTTTCAGCCTTGGTGAGCTCGGAACAACCATCATGGTCTATCCTCCCGGGACAGAGATCATGCCGATAAAGGTTTTCACCATCATGGCAAATGCCCCGCAGTCGCTGACAAGCTCAATGAC
>JAOZOF010000162.1:0-2614 GCA_029933425.1 Marinilabiliaceae bacterium | reverse complement strand
GGCAAGACTACTATTCTCAGATTAATTTCGGGGTTGGAGGTGCCGGATGCAGGAAGTGTGAAAATGAACGACCGGCTTTTATCACAAAAAAATGAACTAATTGTCCCACCTGACAAACGGAATGCAGGGTTTATTTTTCAGGACCTTGCTCTCTGGCCTCACTTCACGGTGTACAAGAATATCGCATTCGGACTGCAGGAGCAAAAAAGACCGGATGTAAAAAAGAAAGTTACGAATATCCTTGACTACTTCGGAATATCAGACCTTGCAAAAAAATATCCTCATCAGCTTTCAGGAGGACAGAAGCAGCTTGTTGCTATCGCCCGGTCTCTGGTACTGGACCCGGAGGTACTTCTGATGGATGAGCCCCTGTCAAACCTTGACGTTCATTTGAAAAAAAAGATCCTTGATCACATCAAAAAACTGAAAACAAATTTCAACATCACCATAGTCTATGTAACTCACGACCATCGTGAAGCATTTGCCATTGCCGATAAAATAGTTATTCTCAATGGAGGAAAAATAGAAGATGCGGGAAGTGTGGCAGACATAAAAAGTTCAGGGAATACTTATCTGAAAAGTTTTTTGGAGTACTAGTGTATGCCAGCCTATTTTTTCCTGTTGATCGTGTATTTCACAAGCTCCTTCAATGACTCCTTTACATCAGTATCCGGGTATTTGTCAAGAACTTCCAACGCACGATTGCCATAATCCATCATCACTTTTTCAGTGTATTCGATGCCGCCTTTATCCTTAACAAACTGAATGACCTCTTTTATTTTTTTGTCATTCTTGTTATGGCGCCTGACCATGGTCAGTATCTTCCTTTTTTCTAACGATGATGAATTATGTAATGCATAAATTAACGGAAGCGTCATCTTCTTCTCCTTGATGTCATTGCCGGTAGGTTTACCTATCATGGTGTTGTTCTCGTAATCGAACAGGTCGTCGCGTATCTGAAATGCAATTCCAAGGTTCTCCCCAAACTCTCTCATCAGCTCTATTTTGTCATCAGCAGCATCAACCGAGTACGCCCCGGCTTTAGTACAGGCAGTGATCAATGTAGCCGTCTTCTTGCGAATGATATCGAAATAAACTTCTTCGGTAATGTCGAGCTTACGCGATTTCTCTATCTGAAGCAGTTCGCCTTCACTCATCTCCTTCACTGCATTCGATACAATCTTCAAAGTGCCTATCTGATCATTGTCAAGAGCGATAAGCAAGCCTTTCGAAAGGAAAAAATCGCCCACAAGAACCGCGATCTTCGATTTCCACAAAGCATTAATAGAATAGATACCTCTTCGCTGATATGTTTCATCAACCACATCATCATGTATCAGGGTTGCAGAATGCAGCAATTCTATAAGTGTTGCCGCCATAAATGTCGAGTCGGATATCTCTCCGTGAAGCTTTGCAGTAAGAAATACGAGCATAGGTCGCATCTGCTTACCCTTACGGCGAATGATGTAATTTGTGATTATGCTGAGCAACGGGATACTGGTCTTAAGTTGTTTCCTGAAATAGGGTTCAAACTTAGACATCTCATCCTTTATGGGTGCTTTTATTTTATTCAGTGTCGACATCCTTTTCCTGTTCTTCGTCAGCCTGTAAAGTAAATACTTTTGTAGAGATAAAATATTACAAATGTCAAATTTAAAAATTAATCCTAATTTTTAACCAATTATTATCAGATGTTAAATATTTTAACAAAAACATATTGAAGATATTCATATATTTGCATTAGTCAAGACATTAATAATATTTTTCATGGAAAAAATAGAGATCGACACCGAAATGCTTGAGAATGCTGCCAGTATGCTAAAAGCAATAGCTCATCCGATGAGGATAGCAATAATTCACTTACTGGAAGAGGGAGAGAAAAAAACTGTGACAGAGATACATAACCTTCTTAACATAGAACAATCCACAACCTCGCATCATTTAGGCATTCTGAAAGACAAAGGAGTTTTATCAAGTAAGCGTAAAGGAAAGAATACATATTATTTTCTTAAACACGATAGTCTCAGGAATATAATTGCTTGTGTAAGTAAGTGTACTGTTCCAAACAGTTGAATATTTTAAATTCTGAGGGGTATGGCAAAGATAAGGTTGACAAAGGAATTCAGATTTGAAATGGCTCACGCATTGTGGGATTATGACGGATTGTGTAAAAATATTCATGGTCATTCCTATATCCTTGCCGTAACTGTTATAGGTGAACCCGGCACAAACCCCGACAGCCCTAAATTGGGTATGGTCATGGACTTTGGCGAACTAAAACGAATTGTTAAGGAAGAGATCGTTGACAGACTGGACCATACCTTTGTTCTAAGTTCGAGGTCCCCGCATGAGAAGTTCAGGGGGATACCTCAGATGCTCGACCGTTTCGAGGTCGTTGATTACCAGCCTACATGTGAAAATTTTCTTATTGATTTTGCCGAAAGAATAAAAAACAGACTTCCCGAAAATGTAAAGCTTTACAGTCTTAAACTCAACGAAACGGCTAACTCTTTTGCCGAATGGTTTGCAGAAGATAACGAATAAGGCAGTTTTCAGATCCTACGATTTTCGTTCTCTAACATCCTGTTTCCTTCTGTCAGGTATAAAACCCTAA
>JAOZOF010000448.1 GCA_029933425.1 Marinilabiliaceae bacterium | reverse complement strand
AATTCTCCGTTTTCGTCTTCAGCCCATACAGCAGGGATGTCGGGCGGCAGCTCATAAAAAGTTTGAAACCGGATATTGCCAAGACCTAAACCGCCTTTTAATCTCCATGCATCCTCTTTGAAATAAAATTTGCCGAACAGGCCTGTAAAATATGTTTTGTTGGTGAAAATATTTCCCATGAACGAAACGTTCGATGCGGGTGAGATAGTATCTTTTTTGTTCATGTTGAAGTATGCATTCACCATTGCCCCGAATTGGCCTCCAAATGAACGGTTGTACATGATAATGGGTATTCCTGCAAAATTGACCTTTTTGTCTTTCTTTTCTTTTTTGTTCCCGGATTTGAATTGGCTGAAAACTGTTATAGGAATGAGGAACAGAAGTAATATAAGTGTCTTTTTCATGTGCAAGGGTTTGATCTTTTTTCAGTCGGCTTTAAAGTATAAAGCTAATTCAAAATTAAGAACGTGCCAAAAGTCAGTATGGTTGTTTCGTTTGGCAACAATGGTCGATCTGAAAAATAACAATTCACGGCACCGGATCATGACCATGTCCTCCCCACGGGTTACAACGAAGGATACGCCAGATAGATAAAATCAGGCCTTTTATCGGGCCGTGCTTTTTTAATGCCTCTATGGAATATGCAGAGCATGTAGGAGTGAAGTTGCAGTTTGAACCAAGCATCGGGGAAATGAAATACTGATAGAATTTGACAGGAAGTATCAGCAACCAGACCAATCCGTCGCGTATCAATTTGTATGCTTTATATATTATTGAGTCCTTATTCATGTTGTCTCAGTATCTTCCGAAAGGCTTAAACGTCTGATAAGATCTTTCAGTGTCTCTTTCATCGCACCTTCGATCTCATTGAATGTTTTTATCTCTGTTGGTAAATATACAAAAGCAATAGCCGTAAATACCTTGTTTTTCTCAAGTAACGGAATAAGTAAATGTTTGTTCAGACGATAAGCTTCCCTGACCCTGCGTTTAATGAGATTTCTTTTGTAGGCTCTTTTAAAACGTCTTTTTGAAACACTGATCAATATTTTTGCTGGTACTTCCTGCGGTTCCTCAAAAGTTAGTAATACCACACGGAACGGATAGCGGATAAAAGACCTTCCGGACAAGAACAGGTCAGAAATAACTTTCTGGCTACAAAGTTTTTCTTTTTTGGGAAATGAAAAATCCGGAGCAGCCATAGTTGTGATCTTACAGGTTATTTAAGACAAAAAACCATCCAATCCTACAGAGGAAAGGATGGCTCGTAAATAAAAAAAGTAATTATTTTTTCTTGTTGTACTTTTTAATGAACTGCTCCAATGCCATCGCCATTGAAGGAGCCTGTGGCATCGGTGCCTGAATGTCAAGCCTGAGTCCGGCGTCCTTAACAGCTTTTGCCGTTGCAGGTCCGAATGATGCTATTTTTGTGTCATTTTGCTTGAAATCAGGAAAATTCTGGAAGAGTGACTTTATGCCCGACGGGCTGAAAAATACCAGTACGTCGTAGTTCACATCTTTCAGGTCACTAAGGTCGCTACTTACCGTACGGTACAGTATCGCCTTGGTGTAATTCAGTTTGTTCTTGTTCAGCAAGCTTGGTATTTCCTGCTTGTGAATATCAGAAAGAGGAACAAGAAATGTCTCTTCACGATGCTTCTTAAGCACCTCTATCAGGTCTGAAAAGCGCCCTGTAGAGTGGAAGATCTTACGCTTACGGTATACGATGTACTTCTGAAGATAATAAGCTGTAGCTTCAGAGATACAGAAGTATTTCATTGTATCGGGAACAGAGATGCGTAACTCCTCAGCTATCCTGAAGAAATGATCGATGGCAGTCCGGCTTGTAAATATTACAGCGCTATGATCCAGAAGGTTGATCCTCTGTTTTCGGAATTCTTTGGCCGCTACCCCCTCCACCTGGATAAAAGGGCGAAAATCAATCTTCAGATTGTTCTTCTCTGCTAAGTCTGCATATGGAGATTTGGGGGTTGTGGGCTTAGGCTGTGACACCAAAATTCTTTTAATCTTCAACGCTCTACTTTTTAATTCAACAAACCAATACC
>JAOZOF010000161.1:1784-8075 GCA_029933425.1 Marinilabiliaceae bacterium | reverse complement strand
AATATTTGTTTCGTGATTTAGATGCTTGGATACGTAGGAAGTTGAGATGTTTTAGTATCTTATCACTAATATTCGTGTATTTTTTGGCAGAATATTGAAATTGGCATACACATAATATATACGGCAATTTGAATTGATTTGCAAAACATCACCGCTCCAGCATTATAAATGTGAATTTATCTTCACGTATAAACCTCCAAAAGAGGAAAAAGGCTAATGCTACCTTGTTTCATTAAAACATGCTGCATTTGCAACAAGATTATTCTTGACTTAACAAGTGTGTTACACAAAGATATGAAATTTTCCTGTTTGGTTCTGGCTTGTCCAGGTTAGGATAAAACAAACAAAACGAACGATAGGGTTAGTTCGCTTCTTGAAGAAACAAGGAGTTGTAACCTACCAATCGTGGATTATTGCCTTATCTGGTGTGGGTTGGTGGCGCAAGTCGGCAGCACCACAAATACATCAAGCAATGAGTAACTTTTGGTTTAGAGATCAAAAACTGTTTAATTTGTCATTAAATTACGAAAAGTTTAAATATTAACTGAAACCGCCACGTGCGAGAGCATGCGTGGTGGTGTGAGAGGACGGGGGAGTAATCCCCCTACCTACTCGATTCAGATTTATTACTTAACTATTTTCAGCGCCTCATCAACATTCGTTAATACCGGAGTGATAGAGATCGGTTTGTGAACTGCCTCTTTCATCCACGCAACAGGTGTAAGTCTGCCTAATTTATAGATACGTTCAACTTCAGTAGCAAAATCGGAATTCTTCAGGTGCTGCTCGATCTGGAACTGTATGAGGTATCCGAAAGCGTAGTTCGACAGATACAAAGGTGCATTGATCATGTGTGAATAAATGGCAAGAATGGTCTGATCCTTTACACCGAATACAGGAGCATAATATTCATTCCAAACATCTTTTGCGATCTTCAGCACAGCCTCTTTCAGCTGAGCCGGCGTTGCCTCAGGATTGTCGTACATCCATTTCCACATTCCCTGGTCAACAAGCGACACCCCCATGATCTCATAGAGCGACCAGAAATTGTCAAGGGTCTCGAGCGCCTCCTTCTTTGTATCAGTGTTGTTTATTCCAAGTAACATCAGATCACGTTTTTGAAAAACAAATGCAAGAGCCTCGGTAAAAGCCGTGTTTGGCACCCCGTGCAATGTGTAGTAATCAACATCGTACAGCGAAATGGTCTGCTCCACATTGTGCCCGAACTCGTGAACAGCAATGTTGTATCCCTTGTAATTCATTCCCGATGCAGGGATACGTGTGCGCAGATGTGCTTTTGAACCTTTCATCGATGCACCCCATGCATGTCCGGAGCCCCGTGCCGGATCAACCTCGATCTTGTCGGCAATGTAATTTGCCTTTTCTTTGCTGAAACCTAAGGTCATCAGCATACGCGGAATGTCACTCTGAAATGCTGCAGCATTTGGATATCTTTTCTCTGTAATCGCATTCAGTTTTGTTTCATCAATCCCGCTTCTTGCTTTGAACCCGTCGTACCAGATATCCCATGGTTTAAGATCACGACCAAGACGTTTACTGATAAGAGCTGCCACCTGTTTCACCTCTTTTGATGACAGGAATTCACGGAACAGTTTTTCTGCTTCAGGCTGTGTGATCTCCATGTTCCCTTCAAAAGCCCTTTTAATAGCGCTATTCAGCGGAGTGTACTCATCCATTGCCTTCATTGCCCTGAAATTATTCAGTATCTGCTGATATCTGGCATTATTCTCGGAAGCAGCATCAACAGGTTTTCCGTCTTTTGTCACCTGATTGGTTGCCGGATCCCATTTCAGATCTTTGTTGTTGATAACATCCGCAGGTATTGACTGATCAATTATCCTGGTCATAACTTTATAGATCGTCCCCTGTTTTTCCAGTCCGTTCGTCTTATTGGCATAATTCGATTTGATCTCATCCCGGAGATTCCAGTGCGCAAGCAGTACCATATCGGCAGGGAAAAGTGATTTACCGGTCCCGTCCACAACATTACCCATATAGATATTGTATCGGGCTATGTACATCTCTGACTCGCTTCCAACCTCCCCCGCTTTTCTTATCAGATCGGATGGAATGCGGGAAGTGAAAACATCTCCAAGTCTTGCATAAGCCCACTCTTTTCGGCTCCAGTTTTTTCCAAACTCTTCTTTCTCTTTTAACGAGTAATACGGGAAATTGAGAGCAATGTAAAAAGCTATCTTGTTCTTGTACATATCCTCGATCAGATGTGCGCCCACAGAGTAGCTGCCGAACATTTCATCGATGGGACCTATTTCTCCCATTGGTTCATCAAGAGGTTTTCGCAATCCGAGAGTTATCTCATTAAAATAACCGTAAAGTATCTCAATATTCCGGCTTGCTTTTTCATACACTTTGAATAATCTGTCAGAGTCACCTGTAAAATTCTTTTCACAAAAATCAACGAATTCCTCTTCCGTTCCGTCCGATGCTCTCCAAAGTGACGCAGCATGCTTTACTCCTTTTTCTAAGCGTTGGTAAGAATCTTTATCTGTACTCCCTTTAAGTGAACTTATCACTTTATCTATCGTTACTTCTGAGATATTTGGCATATCACCGGTCGTTACATTCTTATTTTCAGACACATTGGGTGTACAGCCTGAAATAACAGCTGACACAAAAAGTAAAATCAAAATAGTTCTCATATTTCTGTGATCTTATGCTTAAAATGATTTATCGTTATTCCTTTGTATTATTTATCACCGAGTATCAGTGGTAAACCTTTATCACCCGAACCGATAACAATAACTTTAGTATTTGGGGACTTGGACAGTTCAATAGTTGCATCTATACCTTTCTGCTGAAGTATCTTGTCGGTAAGACTCGAGCTTAATATCTGATTGTATTTGGCAATACCCTCGGCTTCTATCCTTCTTCTCTCAGCCTCACTTCGTTCTCTGTCGAGTTTAAACTTATACGCAAGTGCTTCCTGCTCCTGCTTGAGTTTGTTCTCGATAGCCTCTTTGATCTGTGTAGGAAGAGTAATGGAGCGGATCAGGAGCGCTCTCATGTCGATATTGTTCTCTTTCAACACTTTTGCGGTTTCATCCTGAATTGTATTCTCCACTTCCATTCTCTTTGTTGAAAATATCTCCTCAGCAGTATATCTTCCGGTAACACTTCGCACAGCCGAACGCACTTCCGGTATCACAAGTACATCCGGATATCCCTGACCAAAGGTCTCGTGCAAATACCCTATTCTGCTATAAATGGGATTATAACGAATTGACACATCCATAGAGATAGAAAGACTGTTTTTATCCAGTACATTCATTTTTTCCTCTCTTGTCTGCTCCATTACATTGTAAATGATCATTTTATTCCAGGGAGCAATGATATGGAATCCTGGAGCATAAACATGCTCTTTGTCGAGTCCGACAGTGTAAGGTTTAAAGATTATAGCTCTTTCACCCGGCTGGATGGTCCAGAACATACGGGCTCCGAAGAAAAATACGAAAAGACCTGCGGCAATTATCAGTATGATAATGATTGGTGATGCTTTTGATTTCATAATATTAAATTTAATGTTACTTTAAATTCAAAGATAAGTGCATTAAACAGACTAAAAAAGTATATCACTTAAAAATTCTAAATACCTCCGATGCTAAGTATTATTAAAAACTATTTTTTATTGGTGAAAGATTTCTTAAATTGTATTGATATTTAGTATTAAAGCTTTTTTTAGGAAGTTTTTAACCTAATAACAAAGTTTACTTTTAGTAACACAACCCTGCATTCATTAATGAACAAAATTATTCATCTCTGTGTTTTATATTATGTGTGCAAGCTAAGTCGGAGTTTGATTTTGTAAAGAACCTTTAATTAACTTAACATAAATACAAATTATGATTTGGATTGAACTCGCTATTTTCTTAGCATGCATTATTATCGGCTCACGTATAGGCGGAATCGGCATGGGTACGATCGCAGGTCTGGGACTGATAATTTTCGTGTTTATTTTCAGAATGCCCCCCGGAAGTCCACCGGTAATAGTACTGGGGATGATCCTTGCCGTGATCACGGCCCTCTCAGCGATGGAAGCAGCAGGAGGATTGGACTACCTTGTCAGTGTTGCAGAAAAGGTAATGAGAAAAAATCCTAAAAGCATCACTTTTGTTGCTCCTCTTGTTACTTATGTTCTGATATTCGCATCCGGAACACAACATGTGATCTACGCTCTTCTTCCGGTAATTTCCGAAATTTCAATTAAGGCAGGTGTAAGACCTGAACGGCCGATGTCTATCAGTGTTATTGCCGCCATGCACGGGCTGATAGCTTCACCAATTTCGGCAGCTACTGTTGCACTGGTCGGTTCACTTGCAGGTTTGAACGTCTCACTGCCACAGATCATGATGATCACTATTCCGGCCACACTCATTGCCGTTGTCATAGGAGCCTTATCGGTTATGCGTAAAGGCAAAGAACTGGCAGATGATCCTGTTTATCAGGAGAAACTTGCCAAAGGGCTTATCAAAGGAGGTTCAAAAGCTGAAATTAAAGTATTGGAAGGCGTTGAGCTAAAACGGGCCAAAGGTTCGACTATCATGTTCTTTATTGCAATAATGACGGTTGTGATAGTAGGCATGTTCCCTTCCATCAGGCCAACTTACGAAACGGTGATCAACGGAGCTGCTCAAACCGGACAGATCACTATGGGAAACACAATCATCATACTCATGCTGGCAACAGCAGGTCTGATAATGGTACTGTTCAAAGCAAAAGCTGCTGATTCAGTTGCAAGCAAGACAATGAAAAGCGGAATAATAGCACTCATATCCATCCTTGGAATCTCATGGCTCGGATCATCATTTTATGAGGCCAATCAGATACTTATCATCGAAAATATAAAAAACCTGATAGCAGGACATCAGTGGGTATTTGCTTTTGGATTGTTTGTTTTGTCAATCTTACTGTTCAGTCAGGCTGCCACGGTAACCATACTGATCCCTGTTGGAGTTGCTCTCGGAATAGCACCGGCAATACTGATAGGTGTTTATCCTGCAGTCAACGGTTATTTCTTCCTTCCCACATATGGAACAGTGATAGCTGCCGTTTCGTTCGATCAATCAGGCACAACCAGGATTGGCAAATATCTGATAAATCACAGCTTCATGCTGCCGGGTCTTGTCACAACCATCTCGGCTGTGGCAATTGCACTGATACTTACAACTATAATTCTTTAAATTCATTTATAACTTAAATCTCTCATTATGAACAAAAAAACTATTTTAACCGGATTGATGATGCTGTTCTTTATGGCAGGCATTTCCATGTTTGCCCAGGAAAAGTATCGTACGGAAACTGACCTTCTCGGGGATATTAAAGTTCCCGCTGATGCATATTACGGAGCCCAAGCTGCCAGAGCAATACAAAATTTCAAAATATCTGGACAATACGTGAACGACTATCCTGATTTCATGAAAGCCTGGGGAATGATAAAACTTGCCTGTGCACGTGCCAATACCGATGCCGGGAAAATGAAAGAAGACATGCTGAAATTGGTAGAACCAGCATGTAATGAGCTTATCGACGGAAAACTTCTGGATCAGTTCAGGATCGATCTTTATCAGGGAGGTGCAGGTACATCGACCAATATGTGTGCCAATGAGGTGATTGCCAATCGTGCACTGGAAATGGCAGGCTACAAAAGAGGTGATTACGACAAGATATCGCCGAATGATGAGATCAACATGTCGCAGTCAACCAATGATACCTACCCTACTGCTTTGAAACTGACAATGCTTATGCAGAATGATGACCTGAAAAAACAAGTTCAGGCGTTGGCAAAATCGTTCCGGGCACTTGGAAACAAATACATCGATGTGCTGAAAATGGGACGCACTGAATTTCAGGATGCAGTACCCATGACCGTTGGCCAGGAATTCCATTCTTATGCTGCAATGCTTGAATGGGAAGCCGACAATCTTGACCATGCCGCAAAAGCACTTATGGTTATGAACATGGGAGGAACAGCCATCGGCACAGGACTGAACACTCCTAAAGGATATGATGAATATGTGGTAAAACATTTAAGAGAGATCACAGGATACGACATCACAAATGCAGACGATCTGATCGCAGCAACGTCAAGCCTGCATGGTTTTGTTGTTTACTCATCAGCATTGAAAACCCTGGCAACTACCCTTTCTAAGATTTCAAACGACCTTATCATCCTTTCTTCAGGTCCGCGAAACGGTATTTTCGAGATCAACCTGCCTCCGCGTCAGCCGGGTTCTTCGATCATGCCCGGAAAGG
>JAOZOF010000161.1:0-1684 GCA_029933425.1 Marinilabiliaceae bacterium | reverse complement strand
TGTATAACACCGCCTTTCGGGGCATAAAAACCAAAATACCATGAAAACAAGAAACAGAATGAATGTGATATTTACAGCTTTGTTGCTGTTTGCTTTAGTGCCTTTCAACATGGCACAGGATAAACTTCCTAAAGTTGTAATACTTGCTACAGGCGGGACCATTGCCGGTGCAGGTGAAAGCTCAACAGGGTCAGCCTACACGTCAGGTCAGGTTAAAATAGAAGCCATGATCGATGCCGTGCCAAACATACGTAAACTTGCCGATCTGCGCGGAGAACAGATATCCAATGTAGGATCACAGGATATGAGCGTAAAAATATGGCTCGATCTAGCTAATCGTATCAACGAATTACTGGCAGGTGACGTTGACGGTATAGTTATAACTCACGGCACGGACACTCAGGAAGAAACAGCCTTTTTCCTGAACCTTGTTGTTAAAAGTGACAAGCCGGTCGTGCTGACAGGTTCTATGCGCCCATCAACAGCTCTAAGTGCCGACGGTCCGCTGAACATGTACAATGCGGTAGCCGTTGCTGCAGATCCTCATTCAAAAGGACGTGGAGTGATGGTAGTGATGAATGATGAGATCCAATCAGCCCATGCAGTGAAAAAAATGATAACAACACCTGTACAAACATTTATGTCACCTCAACACGGCCTGTTAGGCACTGTGATATTCGGACAGGTAACATACTTTCACTATCCTTTCGGATTGCATACTACCGAAAGTGAGTTCTCCGTTGACGGAGTTAAAAAACTCCCGCGTGTGGATATTGTTTATGCCTGTGCCGATATGTCACCCGACCTGATCCCTATAATGGTAAAAGCCGGAGCAAAAGGAATCGTTATTGCCGGGGTAGGCGACGGAAATATGACAGAAGCCACTCTGAAAGCAGCTAAAAAAGCCACAGCAAAAGGTATTAAGATCGTAAGAGCATCACGTGTTCCTATAGGTACGGTTCTGCTACACGGAGAAGTTATTGATGCTGACTATGGTACTGTTTCATCAATGGACCTTAATCCGCAAAAAGCAAGGGTCTTGTTAATGCTTGCCATGCTGAAAGACAGAACCCGAGAAGAGCTTCAGGACCTTTTCCTGACCTATTGACCCTTTAAAAATCAATCCCCGGTCTTTCTGTTTTTAAGATCGGGGAGACTAAAACTCAAACGTTATGAATAGGAATATTTTATTGGCATTGTTCGTTCTTATACCTGCGGTGTTTGTTTCAGCGCAGGACATGCAAACCGAAAAAAGCACATCATACAGGAGCCTCATTCCAGAATCAAAGCAATCGCTCCTGAAAAATGTGGATATGATTGCAAACACTCAGATGGCGTTTCGTAATGATTTTAGTGACGGCGACTATCTTGGCTCAAAGTTCAAAATTGAACAATTCAGGTTTGAACTAAAAGGATATATTCACGAAAAGATATTTTTCAGGTTCAGGCATCGTTACACAAGTACATTTGAGCCTCAGACTCTGGATAAGATTATCAAAGGAGTTGATATGGCTTATGTCCGATTCGACTTGTCGGATAAATGGCAGTTATCGGTGGGTAAGATGTGCGCCGATTGGGGAGGTATAGAGTTCGATCTGAACCCCATAGATATTTACGAGTATTCCGATATCATTGAAATGGCGGATAACTTTCTTACAGGTGCCGGGGTTTATTATCAGGCTAA
>JAOZOF010000160.1 GCA_029933425.1 Marinilabiliaceae bacterium | reverse complement strand
CCGGTATTGAGAGTTATTCTCAGATATCAGAATATTGGTTCAGAACTATTTCCCTGAATGAGGGGTTGTCTCAATCGACGGTAAACAGTGTTTTTCAGGATAGTAAAGGTTTTTTATGGTTCGGCACTGATGATGGTCTTAACAGGTACGACGGGAATTCTTTACAGGTGCTGAAAGCTGTCATGAATGGAAAAGTTCAGGAAGTAAGGGGTAAGATCACGGGGATTGATGAAGGAAATGACGGGAAACTTTATGTGGCAAACTATGGAGCAGGGCTTAAGGTGTATGACCTGAATACCGATAAGCTGAAAAGTTATTCCCATGATCCCAATGATAAAAGTTCCTTATCGAGTAATTATCTGAATGAGGTATTGTTCGTTAACGATACTTGTATCTGGCTGGCAACTAACATCGGTATCTCAAGATTTAATTCGAAAACAGGTAAATTCAAAAATCTTATTATTTATTCTAATTCGGTATCCGTATCTGCAAATGAGGGGGCCAATAGTATTTTTCGTGATGAAAGGGGACAGTTGTGGATAGGTACAAGGGGACACGGTATATTTAAATATATAGCTGAGGAAGAAAGATTCATTCCGTTCATAAATAAAGCCGGGAAAGGAGACGATCAGGAGAAAAACTTCATAAACGGAATAGCCGGATATAAAGACGGTCTGTTGCTTGTAACAACTCCATCGGGACTTTATCTGTTCGATCCTCAAACCGGATTATTCTTTGAATTTCTCATACGTAATGTTGAATTAAATAAAATAGCCAAAGATGATAACGGTGAATACTGGATCGGTTCCCGGTTTGATGGATTATATCATATAGATAAGAATGAAAAGGTTCAACATTTCATAAATAATCCGTACGATCCAAGATCCTTCCCCGATTATCAGGTGGTCAGTGTCTATAAAGATAATATGCAAAGTTTATGGGTGGGGACACGTACAAAAGGAATTGTACAGATAGTTCTTGACCGCAAACCGTTCACGAATATTTATCATGTACCTAACAGGCCCGGTATTCCGGATAACTCAACATTTGCCATCGGGGAAGATACTAATGGCGAAGTATGGATAGGGACTGTCAAGGGACTTACTATCTGGAACAGGAAAAAAAATAGTTTCAGAAGGGTAAGCTTAAGATTGTTTGGCAGGAAGGCAAATGATTTTTCTGCATGGTCGTTTTATTTCGATAAAAATAATGTTGTATGGATAGGGACAAATAAGGGGCTGGTAAAGTATGATAGGAAAAGGAGAACTTATTATCATTACTACCGGAAGTCGCATGATCCTTTGAGTTTGATAAGCAACGATGTTGTTAGCATTGAGAAAGATAAGAACGGAGATGTTTGGGTTGCCACTCCGAGCGGAGTAGGAAGACTGGATAAAAACACAAACAGATTTACCAACCATTATCCGGTAGATTCCGTTGAAAATACCATCAGTCATAACAGGGTTTGGGATATTCTTTCAGACAGTAAGGGACGTTTATGGTTTTGTACTGAGAACGGACTGAATCAATATAATTTTAAATCGAAGGATTTTAAAACTATAAAGTTCAGTAATGCACAGTCTAATGACGAAAATATTCTGGCAAACAGCCTTCTGGCCGTAAAAGAATCGGAGGATGGGGAATTGTGGATAGCAACTCATGGCGGGGTTCTCATCTATGATCCCGATAAAGGTAATGTAATGGGATATCTCAAGGTTTACAGTAATTTATCCAAAGGATTGGTCTATGATCTGCTGGAGACAGAAGATACTTTCTGGGCATCAACCAACAAGGGATTGGTTATGATAGATAAAAAGGATCATACAATTAAGGAAAGATACTCGTCTGATGATGGTTTTTACAATGAGGAATTCAACGCAGGGGCTGCAGCCAGGCTGCATGACGGGTTTTTGCTGTTTGGGGGAATTACAGGAGTGACAGGTTTCTTTCCCCGTAAGATACATAAGAGTGATTTTTGCCCGCCGGTATATCTTACTGGAGTATCACTTTATGGAGAAGAGGTAAGTCCTGATAATCCGGAAGTATTTCAAAGGGCTGTTTTTATAAAAAGTACAATATCGGCAAATGATATCCTTCTTACCTATGATGAAAAGATGATAACTCTGAAATTTTCGGCACTTGATTACACTCATCCCCGGAAGATTTCGTATATGTACAGAATATTGCCGGTTTCCGATAAATGGATATCACTGGGAAATCGCAATTTCGTTTCGTTCATAAATCTTAATCCCGGTAAGTACACACTTGAAGTTAAGTCGACAAACGGTGACGGTGTGATGTGTGATAATGTCAGAAAATTAGGTTTAGAGATATCGCCTCCTCCCTGGATGGAGTGGTGGGTGATATCATTGGTTATATTGATATTTGTGTTGATACTGTTTCTTATAATCAGGCACAGGGTACTTCATCTCCGAAAAGAGAAGAATAAGCTTGAGGAGATAGTTTTTTTAAGAACAAAAGAGATTCAGGAACAAAGAAATATAGCAAACAAACAGAGGGATGAAATAGCAAGACAAAAGGAAAAGTTACAGGACTTTGCTGCTGAGCTGGAGGATAAGGTAAGGAAGAGAACTCGTGAACTTGAAGAGGCTAAAATTAAAGCTGAGGAGTCTGACAGGTTGAAATCTGCTTTTCTTTCAAATATGTCGCATGAGATACGGACTCCCATGAATGCCATAATAGGATTCTCTGAATTGTTGCTTATATCAGAGTCTAACGATAACGAGCGAGAAACTTTTGCCCGAATGGTAAAATCTAATGGAGATGCCCTTCTGAAATTGCTGAATGATATTATTGATATTTCAATGATTGAATCCGGTCAGCTTAAGTTCCATTTTTCGGATGTCAAAGTTTGTTCACTGGTTAATGATATCTTTTTCACTTTCAATAATTCTCCGTTATATAAAGAGAAGGAGAATGTTAAACTGGAGATTGTTTCAAAGATGAAAGATTCGGCAGTTATTAATACCGATAGAGACCGGTTAAGGCAGGTGATAACCAATTTGTTGAACAATGCTTTAAAATTCACTCATGAAGGGGTAATACAATTAGGTTGTGAAGAGGAAGGAAATTACATTAAGTTCTATGTGAAAGATACAGGTATTGGTATTGACGAAGAATTGTTAGGAAGAATATTTGACCGGTTTTACAAGGTTGGTAAGATTAAAAATATTATATACGGGGGAAACGGCCTGGGATTAACCATAGTAAGAAATATAATCGATGCTCTTGAAGGAGAAATATGGGTTGAATCGGAAGTTGGTAAAGGAACAACTTTTTGGTTTACAATTCCGAAATAAGATCTGATGACATACTGATCGTTCCTGTATATAATCTTAATGATCCCCGCTATAATTACCCGGCAAAATATATGATTAAAAAGGTCAATGTTTTTAAAACATATTGCATTGTTGCCCGTATAATCATTTTCTGTATAAGAAGATTGTTTTTATGAGTTTAGATTTTAACATACGAAATGTATTATTGGCCTGTTTATTTGTTTATGCAGGCTTTTCGTCTGTTGCTCAGGTCTCTGATTTCAGTTTCAGGCAGATCACCCTGGAAGATGGATTGTCTCAAACATCGGTATACTCTATTTATCAGGATTACCGGGGCTTTATGTGGTTCGGCACATTTGACGGTCTTAACAGGTATGACGGCAGATCGGTGTATCAATATATGACGTATGGTGTTGAAGGAAATCATACTTTATCAAATGGTAATATCTGGGGACTGGACGGTGACCGTAAAAGCAGATTGTTCATTGCTACACTTGGAGGTGGGCTGAATGTGCTGACGTATGGCGATGGAAAGATCAAACATTATAAAAAGACAAAAGACCCGAACTCCATCAATGATAATAATGTTCTCGATGTTGCCTATGTAAACGATAGTACAGTATGGGTTATTTGTGAAAGTGGTGCTTCGCGTTTTAATCCTCGGAAAGAAACTTTTATTAATTATCCATTTATAACCGATAAATTTAAATTTCTGTCAAATGTACGAGGTCATACTGTTTTTATATCGGAGAATAAGGATGTGTGGGTTGGTACGTATGGTGCAGGACTGCTGAAGCTTAATGTGAAAAATGGCAGCTATGCAGCATATCGTAATAATTTGAGTTCAAAAATAGAAGGGGATTACATCAGGGATATTGATCAATATAAAGATAGTCTTATGCTTTTGGCTACTTTGGACGGCCTTTATATTTTTAATCCCCGTACCGGTGTATACACTGACACTTTACTTAAGGGTGAGAACCTGTTTGGATTAATCCCCGATAAAAAAGGGAATTTCTGGATAACCTCAATATATAATGGGGTATATTGTTTAACAAAAGATGGAATAATAAAACAATATTCACATTATTATTACGATCCTTATTCTTTTCCTGATAATATGACTGTGAATGGTTATTGTGATGATTTGGGCAACGTTTGGATAGGAACATATAATGAAGGAGCAGTATTTATCAATGAGAACCGTAAGCCCTTTCTTCATATCTATTGGGTTCCTGAAAAGCCAAGTATAACTACAAATTCGGTTTTTTCCTTAGCTGAGGTAGATGATAATAAAGTTTGGATAGGAACAGAAAACGGTCTGTCTGTTTGGGATAGACGTAATGATACGTTTAAGGAGATAAAGCTTTTAGGACAAACCAATGGTAATGTGAATATATGGAACATATTTCATGATAAAAATGATGATTTGTGGCTGGCAACTTCTACTGGCGTTGTAAAGTATAATTTAAAAACCCGAAAACAAACACGTTATTTTAAGAAAAATGATGACCCCCACAGTCTTATTAATAATCATGTTAATTGCATCTTAAGAAAAGGGTCCTATATATGGATTGCAACGCGCTACGGCCTCAGTAGATTTGATGAAAGGACAAATAGTTTTCATAACTATATTGATGATAAGTCTCCTAATAGTATTAGTAATTCACTTGTATGGAGGATATATCTGGATAGCAGTAACAGATTGTGGTTTTGCACTGTTGATGGCTTGAATCTTTATAATGATATTGAAGATAATTTTAAAGTGTTCAGATTTGATGAGGGTGAGAATGGATTATTTTCGAATGATATCTCTGAGATGCTTGAAGTAAAAAAAGATATATTTTGGCTGGCAACAAGCAAAGGCATACGGATCTTTGATTTTAATAAGGGAAAAATAATAAGGAATATAGGTGTCAATGACGGATTGGAAAGCGGATATACTTACCGTATGTTACGTGCAGGCAATGAAATGTGGGTGTCTACAAATAAAGGATTGGTTGTTATTGATATTAATACATATGAAGTAAAGGCGACTTATCATGAACATGATGGACTGCAAAGCAATGAATTTAATACAGCGGCAACGAAACTGAGCGACGGATATTTTTTATTTGGAGGGGTAAAAGGTGTTACCGGTTTTTATCCCGATCAGATCAAAACCTCCGATTATTCCCCGCCCTTATATTTTACCGGATTATCCCTTCATGGTAGGGAGAGCTATATTAATGATACGGTAAAGTCAGGCGAGATAGTTTATATTAAAGATATAATTGAGGCCTCACAAGTTACTTTTACTCCTGATGAAAAGATGTTCTCCTTCAGGTTTGCTGCACTGGATTATAACAATCCGGAAGAAGTGAATTATTTTTACAGACTGTTGCCTGAGTCCAGGGAATGGATCTCTTTAAGGAAAAGGAATTTTGTCACTTTTGTAAACCTAAACCCCGGTGAATATACTTTACAAATAAGATCTACAAATTCAGACGACATTCTTTGTGATAACCAAAGATCGATAAAGATAGTTATGCTTCCCCCTTTCTGGAAGCAAAAATGGGTGATTGGATTTGAAGTATTACTGGCCTTGTTAGCTGTTTATTTATTGTTTAAATATCGAACCTATAAATTAAACAGAGATAAGCGGAAGCTGGAGCAAATAGTGAACGAGAGGACCCAGGAAATTGAGGTTCAGAAAGACCGTCTCGAAAAACTTGCCGCCACCCTTGAGCAAAAGGTAAAGGAGCGTACTTCGGAACTTGAAGCCGCAAAGCAGAAAGCAGAAGAATCCGACATGTTGAAATCAGCATTTTTATCTAATATGTCGCATGAGATCCGTACACCGATGAATGCCATAATGGGTTTCTCTGAGTTGCTTGTAACTCAGGGTTTTAGTGAAGAAGAACGAAAATCGTTTGCCAACATGGTTAAGTCGAACGGAGAAGCATTGCTTACTCTGCTGAACGATATTATCGATATTTCAATGATCGAGTCGGGGCAGTTGAAGCTTAATTTTATGGATGTAAAATTATACAACCTTGTAAGCACTGTGTACAATACATTTGGCACTTCTTTGTTATTGGCAGAGAAGAAGGGGGCCGTAGAATTAAAATTCAGGATTGACGATGCTGACAAAAAAGTTGTAGTTAATACCGACTATCACCGTCTGTTGCAAATAATGAACAACCTTGTTGGAAATGCTATTAAATTTACGAACAATGGCTCTGTTGAGTTTGGTTATGCTCTTAAAGAAAAAGAGGTGGAGTTCTTTATTAAAGATACGGGCATAGGTATTGATGAACAAGGGTTGAAGAATATATTTAAGCGCTTTTATAAGATGCAGAACGGACAGGCCAATTTCTATCCGGGCAATGGTCTCGGACTCACCATAACAAAAAATCTTGTTGAAGCTCTGAATGGTAAAATAAGGGTTGAATCAAAAGTGGGAAAAGGCACAACCTTCTGGTTTACCATACCTGCCTGATGCTTTAAACATCATACATTAGATATCCTAAAACGTTCCGTATAACGCATATTTGGCAGTGTTGCAAAATACCTGGCTGTAAATGGTAAGCCCGATACGGCTTGTCTCTATTTTTCTGTCAAGTTGTAGTACAGGGTGTGCAGCATCTACATTGAAAAGCTTTTGAAGTTTCTCTCCTCCGGTGGTCGCAAGTATCTTCTGCTCACCGCCGATAACCTCTACCTGATATTTGGTTCTTAAAATATCAAAAAGTGACTTGTTCTCGAATTTTATGGATGTAAACCTTGGAAGATTAAGGTTTGGTATCATTGTGGTGTCAAAAAATACCGGTTTGCCGTCAACAAATCTCAGACGTTCAAGATAGATACATCCGGCTTCTATTTCTCTTTCCGACAATGTGAAGGAGAATGCATGGTCCCATTGACGCAATTCAGGCTTAATTATGATCTTTGTTATCAGGTTTTCCTGTCCTACTGCCGATGTTGTGCCTGTAAGTGAAAGTATTCCTACACCTTTTGGTTTGCCGGCAACGATGCTTCCTTTCCCCTGCTGTTTTTTTATGTATCCCTCATTTACCAGTCTGTCCAGTGCTTTGCGAATGGTTGGCCGTGTTACTTTATGTATGGCACATAGTTCGTTTTCCGAAGGAAGCAGGTCCCCCTCGTTATAGACACCCTCAAGAATGTGTTTTCTTAAGATCTCATAAACTTTTTTGTATTGCGGAAGTGCACTGTCCATAATTCGAGAATATTTAAAACATGCAAATATAATATTTGTAAATATAAAAATGTTCACTTGTTAATACAAATAATAATTAAAAATATTATTAAAGGTTAAATATCAGGCGTTTGTAAAAATATTACTTTTTTTAACAAATAAAACTTGTATATACAAGTTGTCGTTTTTATATTTGTGGTGTCATTAAAGGATGGCAGTTTTAGTATGCCTCACCTCCTCTTGTCCCCCTCTCCTTGAGGAGAGGGGGAAGGGCTAAAATTCTTGAGGTAACGGGTGTTAAGAAAAGGGGGTGAGGATACAGGTTCAAACTAATCTTATCAAACAAAAATATATGGCTGAATTAGTGATAATGCCCAAACAAGGGCAGTCGGTTGAAAGTTGCATAATAACCGAATGGCATAAAAAGAAAGGTGACAAGGTTTCTGTGGGCGATGTTCTGTTTGCCTACGAGACCGATAAAGCATCTTTCGAGGAGGAGTCTAAATTCGATGGAGTTCTTCTTGAGATATTTTACGAGGAGGGAGATGAGGTTCCCGTTCTTGAGAATGTTTGTATCATTGGAG
>JAOZOF010000159.1 GCA_029933425.1 Marinilabiliaceae bacterium | reverse complement strand
TATGCCCTTGTTGTAGGCAACCCCTCAAGACAGGTAGGTTGGATGAGCGAATACGGCCATAAACTTAAATTTGACGAAAACGGGACCGCATTTTGTCCTGAAAGCGGAGATAAATATATCCTTGAAAACGACCTAGTAAGGAAATCAGACGTTTAGCATTGTTGCGCCCAACAAAGCTTTTTGCCTTATTCAAGTAAAAAACAGCGACTCTTATCAAACTTTCACCTATCTCAAACGTATTTAGTATTAATTTAAGGCCCTGCAAAAATGCGGGATCAATTAAGTAAAACAAACTGAACAATTTAAAATAACCGAAAATGATCGATAAACTTCTGTCAAAAGAGACCAAGCTTTCCGTAATAGGATTAGGATACGTGGGATTACCCATAGCATTGGAGTTTGCCCGTAAAATGCCTGTAATAGGATTCGATATCAAACCCGATCGTGTGGATCTGATGAAAAAAGGCATTGACCCGAGCAATGAACTTGAAAAGGAAGATTTTGAAGGGTGTGATATCAGTTTCACAAGTAACCCTGAAGACCTGAAAGAGGCAACATTTCATGTTGTAGCAGTACCCACACCTATCAACAAACACAATCTGCCTGATCTCACACCCCTGCTGTCGGCAACGGCAACAGTAGGGAAAGCATTGAAAAAGGGGGATTATGTTGTGTTTGAATCAACTGTTTATCCCGGGTGTACAGAAGAAGACTGCGTTCCGGTTCTGGAAAAAGAATCGGGATTGAAGTTCAACAAAGATTTTAAAGTGGGGTACTCACCCGAGCGTATCAATCCGGGGGACAAAGAGCATACTCTTACAAAGATACTAAAGATCGTTTCAGGAAGTGATGAAGAAGCTCTTGAAACTGTGACCGGAGTTTACGAATCGATAATTAAAGCCGGTATTCATAAGGCAAGTTCGATAAAAGTTGCAGAAGCTGCCAAGATCATAGAAAACACGCAGCGCGATGTTAACATTGCTCTGATGAACGAGTTATCTCTTATTTTCAACCGTCTTGGTATTAATACTTTTGAAGTGCTCCAGGCAGCAGGCACCAAATGGAACTTTCTCCGATTTTTCCCCGGACTTGTGGGCGGTCACTGTATCGGTGTCGACCCTTACTACCTTACTTACAAGGCCAATGAACTGGGATATCATTCAAAGATAATCACCGGAGGTCGCTTCATTAACGACTCAATGGGAGGTTATGTAGCGAAGACCACTGTTAAGAAAATGATTGCCAAAGGGAATAAGGTCAACGGAGCCAAAGTCCTCATCATGGGAGCTACATTCAAGGAGAATGTAAGTGACATACGGAACTCCAAAGTTGCCGATGTGTACCGTGAACTGCGTTCATTCAGCGTTAATGTCGATGTTCATGACCCTCATGCTTCATCTGAAGAACTGATGGAAGAGTACGGTTACGGACTGATCGATAAAATAGAAGGAAAATACAATGCTGTTATCGTAGCCGTCAATCATCGTGAATATGTTGACCTTGACGAAGAATATTTTAAGAGCATCCTTGTTCCGGAAGGTATTTTTGTTGATGTAAAAGGAATTTACAAAGACAAAATAAAAGACCTCACCTACTGGAGTTTGTAAAGAATTCTTGTAGGAACACACGGCCGTGTGTTCCTACAAGAATCAGTGCCCGTATTTTTCCATAAATGCAACAGCATCTGAGATAGCCTCATCTACGGGCCTGAACTTAAACCCTGTTGCCTCAACGAGCTTTTTACTGGTATAGCTGTAATCTGTCCGTGCTATCTTTGCCGATTCTCTGGAGATCACAGGTTCTGTTCCGGTAAGTTTGAATTTGAGGTATTCAAAACGCCAGGCAAAATCAAGAATGAATTTTCCTGCTTTGATGTAAGGTGTTTTTGAATGCATCTTTTTAGCAACTGCATCGAAAAAATCTTTCAACGGCATGTTGTCACTGTTCAGAATGAACCGTTCATTCTCGATATCGCTCTCCATTAGCATTATCATGGCATCAGCCACATCGCGGGCATGAACATATCCCGTGGAACCCGAAGTATAAAAAGCCAATCCGTTCTTCACTCTCATAAAAACCTGCCCTGAGCTTCTTGTGGAATCACCCGGCCCGATGATGAAAGAGGGATTAACAATTATAGTTTTCAATCCTTCCATCGAAGCTCTCTTGACCTCCATTTCAGCGCGGAACTTTGATTCGGCATATACATTGTGCTTTTCATCGGCCTGCCAGATGCAGGTCTCGTCAATAGGATAACCGTTCACAGAGTTTCCTAAAGTAGCGATTGAACTTACGAAAGCGAACTTCTCCACACCTGCTTCAATTGAAGCATTCAGCATATTGATCGTTCCCTTTTCATTCACATCCCTCAATGTCTTCTCAAGATTAGGATTAAATGTGACCATTGCAGCAGTATGATACACATGCTTCGCTCCTTTCAGAGCATCTTTAAGTGAGTAGTAGTCCATCACATCTCCGGGAACCCACTCCACTTCCGAGCGTTTTTCTATCCCGTAAAAATCGATCAGGTCATCCACGATCTGTGTCTTGCTGTTTTCCCTTTTAAGTGCCCTGACAGGAACACCTTTGCCAACCAACCCGGCAATGATGTGTGCTCCTACAAGTCCTGTTCCCCCGGTAACTAAAACCATTATTTTCATTTTTTCTTATTCTGCTTCGATCAGATCCCGATGATCCGGCAGCGTTGCAAAATACAAAATATTCTTAATACAAGTTTAAAAACATATCACTCCATTTCCAATCTCTCTTTTTTAAAGTATTTTTGTTGATGCTAAATATTATTCATTAACATAAAAACAGAAAGAAATGTTTTCAGGAATTGTTGAAGAAGCAGCCACCGTAACAGGATTGGAACAAGATAAAGGAAATCTGCATATCACTTTGGAGTGTTCATTTACCAACGAACTGAAGGTTGACCAAAGTATCTCGCATAACGGAGTATGCCTGACAGTTGTAAAAAAAGAAGGAAGGTCGTACACCGTAACTGCGATAAAGGAAACACTTGAGAAGTCAAATCTTGGCCTTTTGAAGATAGGTGACAAGGTCAACCTTGAGCGCAGCATGAAAATGAACGGACGCCTCGACGGACATATCGTTCAGGGACATGTTGATCAGACAGCTAAGTGCATTGAAGTGAAAGAGGCTGACGGCAGCTGGTACTACACTTTTCAGTATGCCTTCGACAAAGAAAAAGCAAAGCAGGGCTACATGACTGTGGAAAAAGGCTCTGTTACCGTGAACGGTGTCAGCCTTACAGTGGTTAACAGCCGCGACGACATGTTCTCTGTTGCCATCATTCCTTACACTTACGAATTTACCAACTTCCATCAGATAAAAGAGGGATCGGTGGTTAATCTGGAATTTGATATTCTGGGAAAATACATCAGCAAACTGATGACCTTTCAGAACTAATTGAAATATTAACACTCAAAAAAATAAAACCATGAAGAATTATTTAAGCTTACTTTTGCTTTTCAGCATCATAGTTTCAGGTTGCAGCATTAAGGATAAAAGGACTACAGACTCTTTTTCATTCGTTCTTGCAGCCGACACGAGAGCCCACACAGGGGATGACATCAACATGTTCAGAGGAGTTTGTGAAGCGATCAAAGCCACCGGTAACGAAGCTTTCGTTGTTTCCCCCGGCGACATCGACCCGCCTGCGCGAGTGCTTTACACACTGAAAAAATATCTGAATGAAGATGTAATATGGTATCCTGTTGTCGGTAATCATGAAAAAGAAACTCCTGAAGACATGGCATGGCTGAGAGAGTACAACAAGAACGGAAATACCCTGCCAAACATTGTCAACGAAGGGCCTGCCTCAACTAAGGAAACAATGTTCTCTTTCGATTACGGCAATTCTCATTTCGTGATACTTAACGAGTATGCTGCCGATTCATGCGACAACTGCACAAGCGGGGATATCAACGACATGATCTACGACTGGCTGAAAAAAGATCTTGAAAAGAACAAAAAGAAAAACATTTTCGTCTTCGGTCACGAACCGGCTTACCCCATGCCCGACATCGAAAATCAAAGATTCAGACATGTGCACGATTGTCTGAACCAATATCCGGAAAACAGGGACAGGTTTGTGAAATTACTTGAGAAGTATGATGTAAGGGCATACATCGTAGGACATACTCACAACTACAGTATTGTTAAGATAAACGACCTTTGGCATATCGATGCAGGCCATGCCCGCGGTGACGGCGATAAAGGCGCCCGCAGTACGTTCATCAGGATAAATGTGAACGGAGATAAAGTGACTTACGACACATACCGTATCAACCAGGAAACCCGGAAATACGAACTTACCGACACCGGTGTTTTTAGCTGATCGCTGCTAAAATCATAAAAAACTCCCGCGAACTTCACGGGAGTTTTTTATTACCTTACCGTTTTACTCAGTTTTATCAGCTTCTCTTTATCCGCATTTTCAACAGGGATGAAAGAAATCCTCAGGTGTAATCATTATCGGTCATTAAAAGGTATTTCTTTAACGGTATTGAATACCAACTGTCCACGCCCCCTGGACGCCGCTGTGAAGAAAATACGGTATTTTCATTTCATGATCCACTCTACAAAGAATATAAAGTTTATGTCTTTCGTGAACTCTGTAGTTTTACGCGTTGATTATCCCGGAACGTTTTCCCGCAATAAAATTAACAGAAAAATAATACTCTGACATTTATCTTATTCAATTAGCTCAAAAAACTTTATCTTGAACTCAAATTAAAAATTGAATATCATGTTTGAAAAAGAAGTTTATATCCAAAGACGCGCACGTTTGAAAGAGAAAGTTGAACGAGGAGTTATCCTTATTCTCGGGAACAATGAATCACCCATGAACTATCCTGACAATACATACCATTTCCGTCAGGACAGTACATTCCTTTATTTTTTCGGGATCGACTATCCCGGACTTGCGGGAGTGATAGATGTGGATTCGGGAAAAGAGATGATCTTCGGTGATGATGTATCGATAGAGAATATCATCTGGATGGGCCCGCAACGAAGCATGGCTGACAGGGCTGCAGAAGTTGGCATTACGGAAACGCAGCCTTTCGGAAAGCTCAGTCCTTTCATTGAGGAAGCCGCCAACACAGGCCGTAAAATACACTTTACTCCTCCTTATCGTGGCGATAATATTATGCTGTTAAGTGACCTTACCGGGTATCACCACAACAAAGTGAAAAGCAAAAGCTCGGTAGAACTCATAAAAGCCTGCGTTGATCTGCGGTCTGTTAAGGACGCAGGAGAGATAGAGGAGCTTGAGCGTCACATGAAAGTAGGGTACGAGATGCATACCACTGCCATGAAAATGGCACAGCCGGGCAATACCGAGCAACAGGTTACGGGCATACTTGAAGGAATATCAATGTCGGGCGGAGGAATGGTATCCTTTCCTATTATCTGTTCCGTTCATGGTGAAACCCTTCACAACCATTATCACGGAAATACCCTGAAAGAGAGTGACCTTCTGCTTGTAGATGCAGGAAGCGAATCGCCGCGCCACTATGCAACCGACCATACCCGTACTTCTCCTGTGGGAGGAGAGTTCACACAAAAACAAAAAGAAATTTATCAGATAGTTGTTGATGCCAATGACAGAAGCCGTGAAGCAACACTGCCGGGAGTTCCCTACCGTGATGCTCACATGGTTGCATGTAAAACCATAGCCGCAGGACTTAAAGAGCTCGGCCTGATGAAAGGTGATGTTGATGAGGCTGTGGCAGCAGGTGCTCATGCTCTGTTCTTCCCGCACGGACTTGGCCACATGCTCGGCCTTGATGTTCACGATATGGAAGATTATGACCAGGTTTACGTTGGTTACGATGATGAGATAAGACCAAGCGATCAGTTCGGACTGGCATACCTGCGCCTCGGACGGCGTTTGCAGCCGGGATTTGTAATTACCAATGAGCCCGGTATCTACTTCATCCCTGCCCTTATCGACCAGTGGCGCAGCGAAAAGAAACATGAACAGTTCATCAACTACGATAAAGTTGAAGAATACAAGGACTTCGGCGGCATCCGCCTCGAAGACGACATACTGGTTACTGAAAACGGATGCCAGATACTCGGAGAACGTATACCTATCTATCCTGATGAGGTTGAGAAAATGGTACGATCAGGAAAATAATCTGATCTTTCAATACCCGCATATGTGTAATGAAAGTTACACATGTGCGGGGTATATCTCCGTATATTTTACTATTTTTAGTACATATAAGTCAGTGGCTTATATAGCACGTTAAAAAGTTCTTAAAATGATTTTTGTATATTAGGTTTCAAATCCTGAACTACGTTATACTGTAGATCAATTGGATGAATTAAAAAGAAAACTAAACATAACTGTGCATATGAAAAATATCCTAGACAGTTAAAGTCTCAAAGTTACGACTCACCCAAAAGGGTCGTCGTGAAATGAATGATAACTGTCCTTGAACCAGGCTACTTTTCATATACTTGATCGATATAATTATGAACAAATTAATGATTTCGAAACCGAAAGAGATAGGAAACAAAAAGAGTTATTAGCAAAACTTGATGAAATATTTCAAGAAAATCCCATTTTGGTAATTCCATTTCAAAATATGAATATAAGTTACAATCCGAGCAATTTAATTCCATATAGAAATTTGGGAACTGTTTATCCTAATTTAAGAATTACTGATAATTGAGGAATTTTAACAGTAGGAAAAGGAGCATTAATTGACAAAAATTGGGGAAAAGTAATAGTTTCTGCACCAACAAAAACGAGGGATAAAGTAATTGAGGGCGATGGTTGGATACTTGAAGTGAAGAATAATTGGGAATTAGTGAAAGTCAAAGAAAATTTTACCTTAAAAAGGACTGAGCAATGAATAGAAATAGTAAAAACAAATTCTCTACCATCAATGAGAACGGAAAAATAAAGAATAACTTCCGGGTTCAATGAATTATGGTCAAAACGAGAATGAAAAGCAATAAGAATACTGAAAGAAGAAAATAGTTATCATGAAAACACAGTTAAAGAAAGATGAGAAAGTAGCTTTAATAATCAGAAAACATTGGTTTGTCCTCGTAAAACCGATAGTGTGGGCTTTGTTATTTTTAACGGCGGCTATAGTTGCGTACTACTATACAGGAGATAATTTTGAATACAGTTACATTTTTATCATTGGTGCTTTATTGGTAGCTGTTTGGTTTACTTATAAAGTTTATGAACGAAAAGCCAATTTATGGGCTGTAACTAATTTAAGGGTAATAGATGAATATGGTGTATTCACGAATAATTCAAAGGAAACTCCATTGGATAAGATCAACAATGTCTCTTTCCATCAATCATTTTTAGGAAGAATATTTAGTTATGGCGATGTCCGGATCCAGTCGGCTGCTGAATCAGGTTCTACCATACACAGAATGGTTGAAAGTCCCAACGTTTTAAAAGATGCCATAACAGAAGCCCAGAAATTATACAAAGAGCAACAAATACTGGAACAGGCAAAAAAATTAGCCAATGCCGTAGGTACGGAGAATCATTCTTCTAAAATTGACATTGCTGAAGAACTCATCAAATTACATGACCTTAAGGAAAAAGGAATTATTACTGAAGAAGACTTTCAGAAAAGGAAAAACAAAATTCTGGATATTTAATACCTGCAACTGATCGAGCAGGCAGCCGATCCCGAATCTCGGGATCGGGGAACCTCCCACACTACTCCCCGGATCTCGAAATACTAATATCGATCTTTTAACATTTTAAACATTACTCTTACATACAGGGAAAATTCACTCTCTGGAAATATTTATGATACCTGCTCTGTGACTTCATAAGAATAAATTTGTATTTTTAGAATTTATCTGAACTTCAGAAAGAGACGATAAGTTATAGTTTGAAATAAGATCATTTTAACCGATCTGTTCTGAAGCTTCGGCCGATATGAATTTGGCATGCACCATATTCACATCATCAGCTGTAATTAAAAAAATAAGAACTTAAGAATGAAAACATATTTAATAATTAGTTTTACTTTATTGATTGCGGCTTTTGTTACAAGAACAACACAGGCAAC
>JAOZOF010000158.1 GCA_029933425.1 Marinilabiliaceae bacterium | reverse complement strand
GAACTGTCTACCGGCATCGAAAAATACACTTCGTCCTTTCGTTCGGTCAGGTAAAGGATACCGTTCGGGTCAAGGCCCGATTCAAAGAAATCGCTGTTGTTGAAAATATAACCTACTTCTTTTACCGGATGGTACATGCTCAGGAGGTTTTCTTTCAATACGGTGTCTTTGCCAATAACCTGAAGGTAATAGATCTTGGTCGACATATCCTCGCCGGCTTCCGATTCTTTTTTGTAACGTTCGGCTTTTTCCCTTCGCTTATCGTCCGGCTTTGCGTATTTCAGGAATTTATCAAAACTTGTTATGGCTTCCTTAAAGTTGTAATTTAACTGATATGCTCTGCCCAGGTAATAATGGACATCCCTGCTAATACCTTTTAAAGCAGCGTATTTCAGGTGTTTTACGGAGCCTGAAATATTCTTGTTGGTTTTCAGTTCACATATGCCAAGGTAAAAATTGTATCTTGCATTTTTCGGGTATTTTGAGATCAGTGTGTTGTACATTTCGTATGCCTGCTCATAATCTCCCTGCCTGAATGTTTCCAATGCAAGTTTTGGCGTTATCGGTACAGGGGGAGTGGGCTTTTGCTCCTGAGCGAAAATTATTCCCTGTATCAAAAATGCTAATAATATGAGTTGGTATTTTCGTAACATATATGTAGCCTTAAATTAGGTTCTGTGATGTTCTGTCCTCAAAATTAAACATTCATTGCAAAATATCTAATTCTGATGTCAATATATTATGAAATTAAAGGGTAAACAACTTGAACAAAGGGAAATCCGGTTTTACGGATGTTTCCTGAAGGATTAGGAATGTGCCGCGTAACCACGCTTTGTTAATCCCAATATTTGCCCGATCATACCAAAATGATGAAAAAAGGTCATTGTTAACAACAGAGCAATTATTTTAGACCGGTTTTATTTTGAACTGATTGAAAATTAAAATGATTTAATATGTCTGTAGAACAGATCAAGGCAGGTATTAATCTGTATGCCATACTTAAAAATCTGGAAGACCTTGTTGAGTATGACAGTGAGGTCAGAGGGCTGATAAAGGGAAAGAAGATTTCCATACAGTTTACGGTTAAAGGAGGGCCCAAGGCAGGAGTTATTTTTGAGAACGGCAGTTGCAGGGTTGTGAAAGGAAAGATCAAAAGTCCGTCGGTAATACTGTGGTTTTCTTCTCCTTCGCATCTGAACAAGATGTTCGACGGAAATGCAAACCCGATACCTTTAAAGGGTTTCACCAAACTGGGATTTCTTCAGAATGAGTTCACCAAAATAACTGAAAAACTTGAATATTATCTTAAACCTGATGAGGTTAGTGATCCTGATGAAGCATACGTTGAAATGAATACCCGCCTGACTTTGACAGTTGCAGCCTTTGCTTTACCTGAAATTGCTATGTACGATGCAGAGGCAAAGATCACGGCAAGTCATATTCCTGACGGTACCATTCAGCTTGAGGTGTTGCCGGACGGTCCTGCAGTACATCTTGTTGTGAAAGACGGAAAGCTTGAGGCATTTAAAGGAAAGGCTGAAAGACCTGATGCCGTAATGGCCATGAAAGATTTTGTTTCTGCAAATGATTTTCTTAACGGTCGCTCTAATCCGTTCAAAGCCATTGCAAGCGGTGAAGTTATGATCAAAGGTATAATCCCGATGCTTGATAACCTGAGCCTGATACTTGATAAGGTTCAGGAGTACGCAGAATAGGGGGTTTGTGCAATTTCAATAAAAAAGAAAAGAATGAAAACATACGAATATAAAAAGTCACACGATCTGTTTGAAAAGGCAGCAGATATTATTCCTGCCGGGATTTACGGTCACATGAGCCCGGCACCTCTTATCCCTGTTTCCGACTATCCTTTTTACATCGAAAGGGCTGAGGGGTCGCATTTCTGGGATGTTGACGGCAATGAGTTCATCGATTACATGTGTGCATACGGTCCTATGGTCCTCGGGTACAACAATCCTGTCATTGATGCCGCAGCTGATGAGCAGCGTAAAAAAGTGAACTGTGGTACAGCACCGGGAGAGGTTATGGTAGAACTGGCACAGGAGTTGGTTGACACTGTTGCTATTGCCGACTGGGCTTTTTTCGGAAAGAACGGTGCCGACATGACACTTTATTCAATAATGGTAGCCCGTGCAAAGACAGGCCGTGAGAAGATCATTCGTCTGAAAGGAGGATATCATGGTACTGCTCCGTGGGCTCAGTCACCCGATCATCACGGAATAACGTTCAGCGATGTGAAGGATGTGGTCATGGGAGAATGGAATAATTACGAGGCTCTTGAGAAGTATGTGATGGAACATAAAGGTGAGGTTGCGGGAATAATTTCCACGCCGTACCATCATCCCACATTCGAGGATAACGAGATGCCTGCCGATGGATATTGGCAGAAGGTTGAAAACCTTTGTAAGAATGAGGGAATAGTTCTGATAGTTGACGATGTGCGTACAGGATTTCGTCTGCACATGGGAGGGTCGAACGAGTATTTTGGTTTCAAGCCGGATCTCATTGCTTTTTGTAAAGCTTTGGGTAACGGTTATCCCATCTCGGCACTTGTAGGTACAAATGAAATGATGAATGCCGCTGCAGGTGTTTTCCATACTGGTAGTTACTGGTTCTCGGCTGAGCCTATGGCTGCTGCAATTGCCACTTTGCGTGAGATGAAACGTACCAACTCTGTAGATAAGATGTTAAAGATTGGCACCATGCTGAATGAAGGACTTGAGCAACTGGCCAAGGATCATGGTTACAATCTGAAGATAACAGGTCATCCTTCGATGTCGTATTATCGTCTTACCGATGACCCCACACTAATGCTTCATCAGAAATGGTGTGGTGAGGCCACTAAAAGAGGAGCTTATTTTACGTCTCATCACAATTGGTTCGTTTCGGCAGCCCATACAGAAGAGGATGTGAAGAAAACGCTTGAAATAGCCGATGAGGCATTTAAGGCACTGAAGGAGAAATAAAGTCAGGTGTTCCCTAACGGGAACGTCATTTATTCGCTGGTCGCGAATGTCATTTGTTTGCTTTTGCAAACGTCATGTGCTCGCGTAGCTCGCGGAAAGCGCAATGCGCTGCACGGACATGCTAAGTGACACTGAGCAATGCTAATTCGTGACGCGAGCGAGAGCGAGCAAATGACAGCGAAGCTGCCTGACGCGAACGAAGTGAGCTCTTGACACGAGCGAAGCGAGTTCCTGACGGCGCAGCTAAATGACGCGAACGCAGTGAGTACCTGACACTGAGCGATAGCGAAGTTCCTGACGCCAAAGGCAAATGACGCGAACGACAGTGAGCTCCTGACGGCTTCAGCCAAATAAACAAATAAACAGTTAAACAAATCAAAAATAAAAATATGTTATCAAACGAGGAATACAAAGAGTTACTTAAAACGGCACGCACAATACGTCATTCCGTGATCGATACTACGTTGAAGGCGGGAGGTGCCCATGTGGGCGGAGGAATGAGCATGCTCGACATCGTGGTGATGCTCTATTTTAAGTATATGAAAATTGATGTAAATAATCCTGATGACCCTGATCGTGACAGATTTGTTCTGAGCAAGGGACATGCTGCTATCGGGTATATTCCGCTTCTTGCCGAGAAAGGTTTTTTCGATAAAAAACTGCTTGATGATTTCAATAAGTTCAAGTCTCCGTTTGGTATGCACCCCGATGCAAATAAGATACCGGGTTGTGATGCTTCAACGGGTTCTTTGGGGCATGGGTTGCCCATGGCAGTGGGAATGGCTTTAGGAGCCCGCATTCAGAAAAAGAGTTTTTACACCTATTGTATCGTAGGCGACGGTGAGTTGAATGAGGGGTCGAACTGGGAAGCAGCTATGACAGCCGCTCACTATAAAGTGGATAACCTTCTTTTATTCATCGACAGGAACAAGCACATGATCGACGGTCCGGTCGAGGATATTATGGGAATTGAACCTCTGGCCGACAAGTGGAAAGCTTTCGGGTGGAAAGTTCTGGAGATCGACGGTCATGATATGTATCAGATATCGGAAGCCATTGAGATGGCAAAAGAGATAAAAGATCAGCCTGTGGTTGTTATTGCCCACACTATCAAAGGTAAAAGTGTGGATTTCATGGAGGATGAGACCAAATGGCATTACGGAGCCATTGACTCTGCCCTCGGTGAGCAGGCTCATGCCTCAATAGATAAAATGTATGTGGAATTAGGATTAACTGAATAGAAGATGAGTAAAGAAGTAACAGGAACAACCTGGAATGTTTATGATGCCAATAAACTGACACAGGCAGAAATATACGGCAGGGTTCTGTGTGACCTTGGCGAAGAATATCCGAATCTTGTAGGTCTTACCGCCGATCTGGCCAAATCGACCAAGATCGGTCTGTTCGAAGAGAAATACCCTGAAAGGTTCATTAATACTGGTATTGCAGAGCAGAACCTTTTTGGTATTGCGGCCGGCATGGCAAAGACAGGTTTGCTACCTGTGGTATCCACAATGGCGGCTTTTGCCTCTATGCGTGCGGCAGAGCAGGTACGTACCGACATCTGCTATCAGAACCTTAATGTGAAGATCATTGCAACACACGGAGGTGTATCGTTCGCTTCGGCGGGAACAACGCATCATGCAACCGAGGATGTTGCTATCATGCGTTCTTTTGCCAACATGACGGTAATAGTGCCTGCCGACGGTATCGAGACCGCCAATGCGGTTAGAGCCTCTTTAAAACACGATGGTCCTGTATACATTCGTATAGGTCGCGGTTTTGAACCAACCTATTACGAAAATGAGGATTATGGTTTCGAGATAGGTAAAGCTGTAGAGGTTCGTGATGGCACCGATATTACGATCATAGCTATGGGGATCACTGTTCTGCAGGCTGCCGAGGCTGCCGATTTCCTGGCAAAGAATGACGGTTTAAGTGTGAGAGTGATAAATATGCACACCATCAAGCCTATCGATAGAGAAGCGATCATGAAGGCTGTGACCGAAACACGACGTATACTGACAGTTGAGGAGCATAACGTGATTGGAGGCCTTGGTACTGCGGTGGCTGATGTGATAGCAGAAAGTGGTAAGGGTTGTGCTTTTACTAAAGTAGGTCTTAACGATGAGTTTGCCGAGATAGGTTACCCTGAAGACCTTTATGCATACTACAAGTTAGATGCCGATGGTATCATTGAAAAAGTGCGTGAGATAATGGGTAAGGATTTTGAAGAGGATGATGATTGGGAAGACGAAGTTTGACCTTGATTACCTGATCATTTTGATTTTTCAGATTTCCAGGATTGGGTCTGGGGATTTGGGGTTGTTAAAGGTATCAGGGGATTAAAAAAGTTTTAAATTGATTTATGCATTATGACAGATAAAAATGATTTATTAACGGCACACCTATATATAACTGCGGTTTTTCCGGTGATCAAAGTGCTTCTTCAGGACGACCCTGCAACGGCAAAGAAATTTAAGGGGGTTGATGCATCGGTCGTTTTCAAAGCAAAAGAGGAAGATGGTTACATAGGTGCTACTCTAATATTCAAGGATAACGATCTGGAAGTAAAGCCTGAGCCGGCAGATGATGCTGATATTGTGTTTAAGTTCGGGTCGATAAAGAAAATGAACACCTTCCTGAAAGGTGGTACTGCACTTCCTGCGATCAAAGGTTTTACAAAGCCTGGTCTTTTGATAAAAGTTATATCAACACTTTTGAGGCTTAAACTGATGATGCCGAATGTGAGGCCTAAGAAAGATCATGAAAAGTATCTGAAGGTAAAACTGGCTTTGTACATGGTGAGTACTGCTCTTAGTAAACTCAATAAACTGGGTGATGAGAAGATGAAGGCATGGACGGGCAAACAACCTGATCGCATTTATCAATTGTCGGTCGAGGGGACTGATATTGCCGTTTATCTCAGGGTGAAAGCAGGGAAGACCAAGGCGGGAAGAGGCTTCTATCAACGTAAACGCCCATTCGTACACATGAAATTTACGAGTGTGGATAATGCATTGAAAGTACTTCTTAAAGATGTTGAATTTGTGGAAGCTGTTGACAAAAAGTACATATCGATTATTGGCTCACCTGAGTATGCAAATATGCTGAATGATTTTATGATGCATATTCAGGCTGTGACAACATAAAAAAAATGGCGCCAAAGTCAATGTTTACATGAAAAATGTGTATGTTTAACATTTAGAATAAACAAAAATATGCAAAAGATTTTGAAAGATTGAATTTATGCTTTAAGTTTACTTGAAATTCACTGAAAAGGTGCATGAACAGTGACAAAACTGCTGTTTTTTATAATTTTTTCACTTTTTTATGTAATTTTTTCCGGTTGAATTTGGCAAACACTATAAAAAATCTATATTTGTAAAAGAAAGTTAAAGGTATTTAGTTTTTAACCCTAAAATTTATAATTATTATGAACAAAGCTCAATTAATCGATGCAATTGCTGGTGAATCTGGTTTAACAAAAGCTGATGCTAAAAAAGCATTGGATGCTTTCATAAAAGTAACAGGTAGTGCTCTCAAAGGTGGTGATCGTGTTGCTTTAGTAGGATTTGGTTCTTTTGGAGTTTCTGAAAGAAGTGCCCGCACAGGTAGAAATCCTCAAACAGGTCAGGAAATTCAAATACCTGCCAAGAAAGTTGTTAAATTTAAAGCCGGTAGCGAACTGACTGATTCTATTAACTAGTTTTTTTCGGTTTTGAAAAATATTAGAGAGTACATGTAATTGTACTCTCTTTTTGTTTTTATATGTTTATGTTGTAATGGATAAAGGATTAATTGAATATCTATCGGGTTTTGTAACGGAGAACAGGCTTAATCAGCTAAAGCGTGTCCTGGAACACCGCACGCGTTACCTCACAGTAGTGCTTGAAGATATTTATCAGTCGCAGAATGCAAGTGCTGTTTTGCGTACATGCGATTGTTTCGGGGTTCAGGATGTTCACATAATTGAGAACAGGAACGAATACAAAATTAATCCTGATGTGGCCCTTGGTGCTTCCAAATGGCTATCATTAAATTACTACAAAGAAAAAGAGAATAATACTCTTGAGGCATTAAACAAACTGAAAAAAGCCGGATACAGGATAGTGGCAACAACACCCCATACAAATGATGTTAACCTTGAGGATTTTGATCTTAGCAAAGGAAAGTCAGCCCTTGTTTTCGGTACTGAACTAACAGGTGTATCCGAAATTGTTCTGGAGAATGCGGATGAGTTCATGAAGATACCGATGTACGGTTTTACCGAGAGTTTTAATATCTCTGTATCGGCTGCAATAACCCTGCATTACCTGGTGTATAAAATGAAAGATTCTTCAATTGCATGGCATCTGTCAGAGGCAGAAACAGAGGAGATAATGCTTAACTGGCTGCGTAAAACGATTAAAAAAAGTGATATAATTGAAAATAGGTATAATGAAAATGTGTGAGATTGTTATGATTTAACAATAAAATATGTATTTTTAATATCAGTTTTCAGCAATGTGAGCTTTTTAAAGAGTTTTTTTTGATGGCACTTTAAAAGTTTTATTTGATATCGATTATTTTTAATACGAATTTTTCTTATTTTTGAACAAACATGTTCCTATGAATTGTATAATTATTGATGATGATAAGTTATCCCTCAGGATCATTGAGGATTTTGTCGGGAAGACTGAAGGTTTGGAATTAGTAGGTGCATACTCCAGTGCCGTTGACGCTATTAACGGAATGTCGAAGGAAGATGCTCCAAAAGTTCATCTGATTTTTCTCGACATCGAGATGCCGGAAATGTCAGGAATCGATTTTCTGAAATCTCTGAGTGAACTTCCTCAGGTGATAATTTATTCTTCAAAGGAAAAATATGCAGTTGAGTCGTATGAGTTTGATGTGACCGATTACCTGTTGAAACCTGTTCAGTATGGAAGGTTTATCAAGGCTATTACACGAGCTAAAGAACGTTTCGAAAAACAGGAAAAGGTTGCTGGCGAAGGAAGCGAAATATTCATCAAGAACAACAGTACACTGGTTCGTGTTAAATATGATGATATTCTCTGGATAGAGGCTCTTGAAAATTATGTTGTTGTTAATACTTTCAAAGAAAAATACACGATCCATTTTACAATGAAGGCTATCTC
>JAOZOF010000157.1:6814-8140 GCA_029933425.1 Marinilabiliaceae bacterium | reverse complement strand
AACCCCTTTTTCATAAAAGAATTAGATGAAACTAAAAAACTGATTTATGGATAATAGATCAAATAAATTATTGTTTGATATTAAAACAGCGATAACAAACATTGATACTTACATCGGCAAGCAGAAGAGTTTCGATAAATATAATAGCAATCCAATGTTACAGGATGCTGTAGAAAGAAATATTGAAATAATTGGAGAGGCTGTTAACAATCTGATAAGAATAAATCCTGATATCAAAATAACGAATTCAAGAAGAATTGTAGATGCAAGAAATAAGATAATCCACAGCTATGATGAAATTGAGAATTCTCAAATTTGGGGAATTATTATAAACCATCTGCCATTACTACTATCAGAAGTTGAAAAATATTTAACCGACTAAGCCAATCTTCATTTATTAATCGAATTTCATTAATTCTACATGCCTTTTTTTATCTTTGCCAATCAATCTAAAATCATCATATTTCTTCGATAACCATTTCAAAATGAAGATAGCATTAATAGGATACGGTAAGATGGGCAAAGAGATCGAAAAAGTTGCCCTTGAACGCGGACATAAAATAGTTAGTAAAATCGACATAAACAGCAGCGACAGTTTTAACGATGAAGCCTTTAAAAGTGCTGAAGTCGCGATTGAATTTACAACTCCCGCATCGGCATACAACAATTACATGAAATGTTTTGAGAACAACATTCCGGTTGTTTCAGGGACAACAGGCTGGTTGGACAAACTAAACGACATTAAAAAGAGATGTGACTCTGAAGGACAGACATTCTTTTACGCATCAAACTTCAGTGTGGGAGTAAATATATTTTTTGAGATAAATCGTCAGCTTGCACGCATAATGAGCAAGATGGAAGACTACGATGTGACAATGGAGGAAATACACCACACACAAAAACTTGATGCCCCCAGCGGTACGGCAATAACACTTGCTGAAGATATCATCGGGGCAATCGACCGTAAAACAAAATGGGTGAACGAACCTGCAAAAAACGAAGAAGAGCTCTCCATAATTTCAAAAAGAGAAGGTATGGTACCGGGAATACACACCGTAAAATACGACTCTGAAGTCGATGAGATAGTTATCCACCACAGCGCCAAATCACGTAAAGGTTTTGCATTGGGAGCTGTACTTGCTGCCGAATTCACGCAAAACAACAAGGGATTTCTTGGAATGAAAGACCTGCTTAAATTTTAATTCTTTCATAATTCCTGAAAGAACAAGAGAAAAGATAATTTTGAACTAAAAAAACAAAACACATAATGAAAGCATCACAAAGTTTAAACGAAGTATCCAAAGCAACATGGATAAAGCTTTCCAT
>JAOZOF010000157.1:5537-6714 GCA_029933425.1 Marinilabiliaceae bacterium | reverse complement strand
AAGATCAAAAGTTACAGTTTCATTAAAGAGATCATTATTCAGGATATGCCGGCCGATTCTACCGGACAATCGGTATTCCCTTACAGTGCTGATTATCCCTGGAGTCGCGACAATTTCGGCCCGTTAAAGATGCCGAAGAAAGGTGAAACAGTTGAACTTAACATCAAGAATCTTGTTCTGTACGACCGCATTATCAGGGCCTATGAAGGAAACAAGCTTGAAGTGAAAGGCAACGACATTTACATTAACGGCAAAAAAGCCGATTCCTATACTTTCAGGATGAATTATTACTTCATGATGGGTGACAATCGCCATAAATCAGCTGACTCGCGTTACTGGGGTTTTGTTCCCGAAGATCATGTTGTAGGTAAACCTTTGATTGTCTGGTTATCGCTCGACAAGGATAAGAGTTTCCCCATGAATATCAGATGGAACAGATTCTTCACGATTGTTGACAGAAATTAATTTCATATATTTTATAAACCTGACAGATCTTAAAAGACCTGTCAGGTTTGAAAAGTTTCTTCATGCCATCCACATTCAGACAATATATCGTAATTGTCATTTTTCTCCTTTCTGCAGCCTTCTGCATCTGGAGTTACAATTTTATTGCATTACTGATTACTGCAGCAGTACTGAGTATTTTCTATTTCCCTGAAACTTATGATCCGTTAAAAAATTTCTTACAAAAACAGCCGGATAAAACCCGCAACATAATTGAATGGATTATTGCTTTAGCACTCGGCACCTTGCTGATAATTATTCTAAACACCTATTTTGTCAGTCTATTCAAGGTACGTTCAATTTCGATGAAACCGGATTACCGGACAGGTGAAGTGGTAATAGTGGACAAACTAAGAGCCGGTGCGGCCATCAGAATAGAAAATCCTGAAAAGTTCCACAGGCTGAAAGGTTTCGGAAAATTCAGCAGATACGATGTAATAGTTTTCCACTTCCCTGAAGGAGATACAGTCCTGAAGAATCATCAACAGGACAACTACTATTTTCTGAAACGACAATACAGAGAAAATCAGTTCCTGAAAAAGGAGGAGTTCAAAAATGCCATTTTTAAACCTGTATCAAAACGCATAAAGTACATAAAGCGCATCATCGGCCTACCCGGCGATACCGTACTTTTCAGAGGCGGAACAGGAATAGTAAACGGAGATACTCTTCC
>JAOZOF010000157.1:4355-5437 GCA_029933425.1 Marinilabiliaceae bacterium | reverse complement strand
GGCCTCATTCCTTCGACAGTCGTTACTGGGGCTTTGTTCCCGACAATCACATTATCGGCATTGTGGATAAAAAACTTTACAGCATTAAATAATTTATTGATTTTTATTGATAAATTTGATTTATTGAAATTTAGGACAAATTAAATTTTTGATCATGAAAACATCATTCTGGTTCTTCATATTAGTTGCCATTCTGCTTGTAACATTCTCAGTTCAGAACTCTGCTCCCACTGAGATCAGTTTTCTTATCTGGACAGTTCAGATCTCCAAAGCAGTGCTCATTATTGCTGTTTTTCTTTTTGGTTTGATAACCGGAGCTCTTTACGGTTTCTTCAGCAGAAAACCTGTTGTTAAAAAGGAAAACGAAATAAAGATCACCGAATCTGCTAAAACAACAGACATTGAAGATGTAGAGGAGGTAGACAATTAATTTTGTACAGCAGCAATTAAACACAGGCGGATCATCAAGTAAAAATGGCAATAATTCTTTCGAGCTACTATTTCGGACCGGTACAGGCTTTTTGCCACATGCTGAGATCTGAAAAGATATTCGTTGAACAACACGACAACTATTCACGACGCACTTACAGGAACAGAACGACTATCCTGGTTGCAAACGGACCTATGAATCTGATAGTCCCTGTGGTTAAACCAAAAGAAAAAACCAAAACAAAGGATATCCGCATCAGCTACGATACAAACTGGCAAAAGAACCACTGGAGATCCATCGTTTCAGCATACAACAGCTCTCCGTTCTTCGAATATTACCGCGATGACATTATACATATTTATGAGAAGAAATGGGATTTTCTCATCGACCTGAATATTGAAACTCTTCAACGAACTGCTGAAATGCTGGAATTAGAAGCCGAGATCGAATTCAGTAAAGAATATCTGGATCCTGCAGGCCCAACAGCAGAAGACCTGAGAGAAGTGATCATGCCAAAAAAAGATCCTGAAATATATGACCCGTCGTTTAAGCCAGTCAGATATCGTCAGGTGTTTTCCGAAACAATGGATTTCGTGCCAAACCTCAGCATCCTTGATCTGATCTTCAACAAAGGACCGGAGGCAGTTTCAGT
>JAOZOF010000157.1:0-4255 GCA_029933425.1 Marinilabiliaceae bacterium | reverse complement strand
GGGATATTTGTAAGTATACATGATATTCTAATTTCAGATCAAACAAAATGTAAAAATAGTTATTTGTGCTTTCATTGTTAAATCACCCGCGACTTTAACCTTTCTTTAACGTCATAACATTTTTCATTATCAAAGAATTAGTGTATTTTCGCCTCAATTTTAATTTTAATATGAGATAATGGAAGAAATTAGTTATGCATTAGGTATGAACATAGCATCAAACCTGAAAGCATCCGGAGTTGATTCATTGAACTTCGAAGACTTTAACGACGGTCTGAAAGCTGTTTTTGAAGGTGGAAAAACAGAAATGACCACACAGGAAGCAAATCATTTATTACAAGAGTATTTTACTGTTTTACAGAACAAACAAAACGGAGCAAAAATAGAAGAAGGAAAAGCTTTTCTTACTGAAAATGCTAAGAAAGAGACCGTAACAGAATTAGCAAGCGGACTTCAGTACGAGATATTGGTTGAAGGGAACGGTCCTAAACCTCAAGCTACCGACCAGGTGAAATGTCATTACCACGGAACATTGATCGACGGAACAGTTTTCGATAGTTCGTACGATCGTGGCGAACCTGCCGTATTCCCGGTTAACGGTGTTATTCAGGGCTGGATAGAAGCACTTCAGATGATGCCTGTAGGATCGAAGTGGAAGCTTTACATTCCTTCGGAACTAGGCTATGGAGAGAAAGGTGCCGGACAAGCGATTGCCCCTCACAGCACTTTGATATTCGATGTCGAACTACTTGAAATTGTTTAATAACTCTAACATTTATTATAAAATTTAATCATGAAAACATTTAAGAATTTAACTGTTGCATTAGCTATTGCCTTGATGGTGGTATCCTGTAATCAGATACCTAACACAGGCAGTTACGAAATGAAAAACCAGACAGATAGCGTATCGTATGCTTTGGGCTTCTTTGGCGCCAAGCAGCTGAAAAAGAGTTTCGACCAGTCACCTTTTAAAGTTGACTCAGCCGACTACAAGGATATTGCCAAAGCGTTTGCCGACTTACCAATGAATGAGAAGTTCGTTGATATGATGAAGCAACAATTCGACACTCTTGATGAAAAAGCATACAGAGTCGGTTTTATGAACGAATTCGCTTACGGCAAATCTTATTTCAACGAGATGACTGCTGATGCTTTTCTTCGCAAAGTCTATAAGGAAATTAAAGACAAAAAAGAGGGCAAAACCAAAGAAGCGGCTGTAGAGAATCTGAAAAAAGGCCAGAAGTTCCTTGAAGAGAACAAGAAAAAGCCGGGCGTAAAAGTAACCGACTCAGGTCTGCAGTACGAGGTACTGAAAAAAGGTACCGGTAAAGTCCCGGGACTTAAAGACAAAGTAAAATGTAACTACAAAGGTACACTTATCGATGGTACCGTATTCGACAGTTCTTACGATCGCGGAGAGCCTGCCACTTTTGGTGTTGACCGTGTGATCAAAGGATGGACTGAAGCACTGCAAATGATGCCTGTAGGCTCAAAATGGAAGCTTTACATTCCTTCTGATCTTGCATACGGGGAACGTGGTGCAGGAAAAGATATTGGTCCTAACGAAGTGCTTATTTTCGAGATCGAACTACTCGATATCGAGAACAATAAAAAATAATATAATTTTTGATGCTTAAAAAGCCATCCTTTCCGGATGGCTTTTTTGTTGATCAGATGCTGTAAACATCTCCTTCATTGATCTAGGGCCGGTATTTATTGGTATTTTTTCATATCATCCGAAGGTTCGATCAACTGAGGATTGTAATTGATATTGCTGCGTGCTTCCTCAGGTATCTCGAACAACCCTGCTCCTGCCATTGCAAAAAGAGCAGCCCCCAAAACAGTGGTTTCTTTCTGATCGATCGTCTGAACCGGCTTACCGCAAATATCTGCCCGAAGCTGATTCCAGAATTGATTTTTGGACCCTCCACCCACAACAATTATTTTATCAGTTGTAAATCCGCCGGCTTCTTCAAGAGTTATCATAACCTCTTTCAGCTTAAAAGAAAGACTTTCAAGCATGGCCCGATAGATCTCACCTCTGGTAGTGTTAAGGGTTATCCCTGTTATCGAACCGCCGTCAGTATGCATGTTATCTTTGTAAAAAGAAGGATCTACTTTTATTCCGTTACTTCCCGGAAGAACTTTCTTTGCATCGGCAATCATTGTTTCGTATAACTTATCACCTTTCAGTCCGGGATAGAAATTACGCGAGAACCATTCAAGCACACCTGAACTCAGCCAATTCTGACCAATATTGAAGATGCCCTTCTGTGAATCCAGTTCGTTGGTAAGGCCTGCTTTCAGCTGTGACACCGACGACGTGAACTGCCTGCTTCGTACCATCAGTATCTCCCATGTGCCTGAACTAAGTACAGGCTGATGCAGCTCGGCACCCGATCCGAAAATAGCAAACTGGGTATCATGACCGCCAAGGAATACGGGAACACCCATAGGAATTCCTGTATCTTCACTTCCCTTTGCATTGACTTTACCCGCCATATCGCCCGACTCTGCAACAGGATCGAACAACGAAACAGGAACACCAATCTTTTCAAATATTCTTTCCGACCATTTTCTGTTCCTCTGATCCGTCAGCATTGAAGTTCCCATCATGGTAACATCATTAACCCTCTCTCCCGTCAACATAAAAACGAACAATGAAGGAATAAAAAGGAAGTTTGTTGCTTTATCAAGCACATCGGGTCTGTTCTCTTTTATCCAGATAAGCTTGTTTATGGTATTGAAAGCATGCGGATACACCCCCGATTCCTCATACAGTTCCTCCACAGGAAAATATTTATCGATATTCTCCATGATCGCATTCGAACGCCTGCACTGCCACGAAATTACAGGATAGACCAGTTTACCGCTTTCATCAAGAAAAGTACCGTCAACACCAAATGTTGTTACCGACACACCGGCTATTCTTTCTTTGTCAACCCTGGAAAGAACTATCCTGCATGTTTCCGAAAGTTTCGACCATATCTCGAACACATCCCAGATCAATCCTCCCTCCATTTCCGGATCAGGTTTTGTATTATTCGGCCTCGATTCCGAAGCAAGTATTTTTCCGTTAACATCAATAGCAACAGTACGTACATTCGTAGCCCCGCAATCGAAAACAATTATTATATCCTTTGTATTCATTTTGATCAAAGTTTCGAAAATTACATTCAAGTTAAAATATATCCCAAGTTAAAACTTTTTTACAACTATTCGGAAAACATAATCGCAGTGTCAGGAATAAAATCATCCTTTCTGCATGATAAACTTTCATGACTTATTCCCTTAAAATTCAAATTATATTGAATATTCACAAAATAAAGGACAAAAAGATCAAAGTCAAATGTTTAATTTTTCTATTTTTGTATCTGTTTCAAACATCGAAAAGAAATGACAAAATACATACATGTTCCTGAGAAAGGTGATCCTTCATCGATACAGCAGATATTTTCCGGATATAACGTACAATTATTATGTTGCAGGTTCTGGTGGCTGAAACACTGGGAAAGCACCAACATGTCTTTTCCTTACTGGAGGATATACTGGAACGCAACAAAGGGAGGTTTCATATCGTTCAGGGAAAAAGTTTATGAACTTACACCCGACAAGATATTCGTGATATCACCCAATACACCTTTTTCCACCTTCATTCACAGACAATCAAAGGAAAAGACAGAATACCGCCTTGAAGGAGGACGTGTGGGAAATTTTAAGTCCGAAAAAGAACTGATATCAAAAGGGTATGTTTTGCATCTCTTTACACATTTCAATATCGGGATGCCCTACGATTACATTGAACCGAACATATTCGTGTTCGATGTAAAACCTCATCTGCAACAAAAACTGAAAGAGATAACAGAATATCTACAAAAAGAGGTTGCCCGTTTTAACTTTTATTACAGCCTGATAGTCCACTCTCTGATAAGTGACCTTTTAACAATGATACCTGAAAAGCAATGGAGTATAGTTTCGGCCGATACCAGGATACTGAATGTTATGCATCATATAGAGCTTAATCTTGACGGAAATCTTTCAAACAGCTCTTTAGCCGAAAGGTCGAACCTTGCCACAAATGCATTCACACGTTTATTCCGCGAGGAGACAGGAATATCACCTCAACGTTTCGTAAAAAAAAGAAGGATCGACAGAGCTTGTATGTTGCTGCACCATGCTGACATGACCATTGATGAAATTGCATCAGTAACAGGATTTGCCGACCGGTATCACTTTTCAAGAATATTCAAATCGA
>JAOZOF010000156.1:2445-8181 GCA_029933425.1 Marinilabiliaceae bacterium | reverse complement strand
TTAGAACCACTAAATAAAAGCTGTAACCGATGAGATGTTCATCAGTTACAGCTTTCGTAAAAGAAAAATTCCACAAGAACAGGTCACAACGTGCGTGGTGAGTCTCGTGAAATTTTCGCGGGGCTTTCTTATTTTACATTCTTTGCTACAAAATCGGTCAGCACTTCGTTCAGGGTCGGAAAGCCTATCTCCTGCAGATCGTATGTGACACGGGCAAACGGTTTATTGATCTTCAATATCCGGGCAAGATCGATAGGAGTTCCTATGATCACGGTGTCACAAGGAGTGTTGTCGATGGTCTTTTCAAGGTCCTTGATCTGCTCATCACTGTATCCCATTGCAGGAAGCAAATGCCCGATATTCGGATATATCTCGAAAGTCTGGGTGAGTTTTCCGACGGTATATTCCCTCGGATCAACTATTTCCGATGCTCCGTATTTTCTGGCTGCAACAATGGCTGCACCTATTTTCATTTCCCCGTGGGTCAGAGTAGGCCCGTCTTCAACGGCAAGTATCCTTTTTCCTCTTATCAGCTCCGGCTTGTCAACTTTAATCGGTGACGCGGCATCTATCACAATGGCATTCGGGTTGACCTTCTCAATATTTTCCCTTCACTGAGTGATGTTTTCATTCGAAGCAGTATCGATCTTATTGATAATTACAACATCGGCAAATCTGAGGTTCATCTCACCGGGGTAATATCTCAGTTCGTGTCCTATGCGGTGAGGATCGACCAAGGTTATCTGAAGATCGGGTTTGTAAAATGAAAAATCATTATTCCCGCCATCCCAGACAATTACATCACAGCCGTCAGGGTCATTTTCGGCGGCACGAACGATCGCTTCATAATCGACTCCCGAATAAATGACGTTTCCGCGCACTATGTGGGGCTCGTACTCTTCCATCTCCTCAATTGTGCAATTGTGGTAGGCCAGGTCTTCGATCTTGGCAAACCGCTGAACCTTTTGTTTCAAAATATTTCCGTAGGGCATTGGGTGCCTGATGGCAACTACCTTAAGTCCATGTTCCATCAATATCTCGATCACACGTCTTGATGTCTGACTCTTACCACAACCTGTACGGATAGCACAAACAGAGACTACCGGTTTTGTACTTTTTATCATTGTATCGTTGGGACCGAGTAACATGAACGAGGCCCCTGCAGCATTTACAATGGCCGATGTGTGCATTACTTTATCGTATGTTACATCGCTGTAAGAGAATACACATACATCAATATGCCTCTCTTTAATAAGTTTCGGCAAGTCCTGCTCCGCGAAGATCGGTATCCCGTCCGGATAAAGGTCTCCTGCAAGTTCGGCAGGATATTTTCTGCCTTCAATATCGGGGATCTGTGCTGCTGTAAAAGCAATTACATTGTAATCAGTATTATTCCTGAAGAATGTGTTGAAATTGTGGAAATCCCTTCCTGCAGCACCGATTATTATTGCATTTTTCATGTTAAAATAATTTTGGTTAATATTTTATTAAGATGTTCGTTATTAAATTTAAGTCATATATTTGAGAAAATAAATAGCAAAAATCAGGGTTTAAAAATAAAGTTGATCAATGAACTTTCTGGCACATCTATATCTCTCCGGTGAATCTTCTGAAGTAAGGATAGGGAATTTCATCGGGGACTACGTAAAGGGCAGCAGTTACAGTAAATATTCGCCGGAAATCCAGAAAGGAATACTTCTTCATCGCAGGATAGATGAGTTTACCGACAAACATCCAATAGTAAAACAGAGTGCCTCATTACTTCAGGAACATTACGGCAGATATTCGGGAATTATTGTTGACATGTTCTATGATCACTATCTGGCAGTGAACTGGAATATTTATTCCAATGTTGAACTGTCGCGGTTTGTGAGTGGAGTTCACCGGATGCTGATCCTGAACTATTTTAAGATGCCCGGAAGGGTGAAACGCTTTTTACCTTTTCTGATAAAAAACCGCGGACTGGAGAATTACCGTAACATAAAAGGTATAGAAAGAGCACTCAGGATAATGTCAGAATATTCTTCTTTGCCGGCAAAAACCGATCTTGCAATAAAAGTGCTCAAGGAAAATTACGACAGGCTGAATAATGATTTTAAAGGTTTTTTTCCTGAGGTAAAGGAGATGTCGGAAAAGATATTGAGGCAGTGACCTGAACGGCAGCTTTTTCAAAAGTTTAAAATCCTATAAATTCATCTCTCTCTTAATGAAAGAGGGAGAATGAAAGCCAAAAATTAAGGACAAGAAGAAAGTTTTTACAGTTTCGATTTAACTCACCATTGATCACTCACCACTAACTACAAATTCACCGCCATTGCCATTCTGTTTTTCCCGCTGAGGTCTTTTTTAATTTCCACATCGCTGAAACCGAGATCAGTCAGAAGCGTTCTTATTTTTTCACCCATTGCTTCATTGATCTCAAAGAATAGTAATCCTCCTGTTTTAAGCATAGAACGAGATAGTTTGGCGATCTTTTCATAGAACAGGAGCGGGGCGTCATCTTCAACAAAAAGTGCTGTATGAGGTTCGTGTTCAAGTACATTTTTCTCCATCAGCTTTTTCTCGGAGTCCGTCACGTAAGGAGGATTGCTGATTATGATGTCATATTTTTGAAGATACCTATCCTCCGGTTCAAAAGTAAGAACATCAACCTGTGAAAAATGAATATCCAGATCGTTCTTTATGGCATTTTGTTCCGCTGTTTCTAAAGCTTCTTTGCTGATGTCCCATGCTTCCACGTTTAATCCCGGGAATTTGGCTTTCAGTCCCAAAGCTATGCATCCGCTGCCTGTTCCGATATCGAGGGCTGTTTTGTGTTGTGGAGTGATATGCTCTGATGCCCTCATCACAAGCTCTTCAGTTTCAGGCCGTGGTATTAGTGTTGAAGGATTGACAATGAGCTTAAGACCAAGAAATTCAGTATGGCCGAGAATGTATTGGATCGGTTCATGCTTTTTTAACCTCTTCGTGCAATTTTCTATGAATGATATATCTTTTTCATCAAGGGATTCGTCTCCTTTTGTTATCAGATCTGTTGAACTAAAACTCAACAGGTGTTCAAAGATCAGCAGGGCAAATTGCCTGATCTCGGTTGCAGGATAGAGATCATTTAACTCTTTCTGCATAAATTGGATCATCCGGGAAACACTTTTACCGCTCATTTTTATTATCTTGAACGGCAAATTTAAGAAATTAAACTTCAAACGGTGACACACGAAAAATATATGGCACGATGCCTTCAGCTTGCATTGAATGGTGAGGGCAGTACTTATCCGAATCCGTTGGTGGGATCAGTCATTGTTCATGAAGGTAAGATAATAGGGGAGGGTTTTCACTGGAAAGCCGGAGAACCGCATGCCGAGATACATGCCATTAATTCGGTAAAGGACAAGAGCCTTTTGAAAAACTCAACGTTGTATGTGAACCTTGAACCCTGTGCACATTTCGGACGGACCCCACCCTGCTCCCTTGCGATAATCAACAACAAAATACCCAGGGTGGTCATAGGATGTATCGATTCGTTTTCAAAGGTTGCCGGTAAAGGAATAGAGATGATGCGGAAAGCGGGAGTTGAAGTGACAACAGGCATCCTTGAAACAGAAAGCAGATTTGTTAATCGCAGGTTTTTTACTTTTCATGAGAAAAAGCGCCCTTACGTAATACTTAAGTGGGCGCAGACGATTGACGGATTTATTGATATTGAACGAAAGGATGAGGCAGAGGTTCAACCTACATGGATAACCAATGAGTGGGCACGTAGAGCTGTGCATCGTCAGCGGAGTACAGAGCAGGCTGTGCTTGTGGGAAAGAACACTGTTCTGAAAGATGATCCGTCACTTACTCTGAGGAACTGGAAAGGGACCTCTCCTAAACGTGTTGTCATAGACAGACGGCTTGAACTGCCTCTAACCATGAAAATATTTTCAGGGCAGGAGGAGACCTTTGTGTTGAATGAAATAAAAAATGAAAAGGATAAAAATGTTACTTACATAAAGACAGACTTTTCCGGGAACAGTGCAGCGAATATATTGACAGTCTTGTATGAACAAGAGATACAATCTGTTGTTATAGAAGGGGGCAGATATACATTGAAGAGTTTTATCGAAAAAGGATTATGGGACGAAGCTTTTGTTTATGCTGGAGAAAAATGGTTTGAAAAAGGGGTAAAAGCTCCCGAATTAAGAAGCAGCCCTGTGGAAAAATATAATTTTGAAGAGAGTAAACTTTACGTTTACCGTAATATGTCGTAATTTGAAAAGCAAAAGACCCTGAAATGGAGTTAGCAGAGATTTTCACCCCCTTGGTAAAAACGGTATTAGTATCGGCATATTTCATTACGATACTGGTGGTTGTTGTTGTCATTATGCTTGAAAACCGCAGTCCTTTGAAAACTCTTTCATGGATCATTGTGCTATTGTCGCTGCCGGTTGTGGGAGTTGTTTTTTATATTTTCTTCGGACAAAATTGGCGTAAGGAGAAGATAATCGCACGAAAAGGATTGAAGAACCATGATCTTTTTGCATCGATATCCCGGTCGCAGGTAAAGGAGTTGTCAGACAGTAATCTGCTGATAAACTCCGGTGTTTTCACCAAAAGGAATATCATCCGTCTTTTGCTCAATAATTCCAATGCCATAGTTACGCATGGGAATAATGTTCGTATTCTTAACAACGGCGATCAGACTTTTGCTGCGATAATTGCAGAACTGAAGAAGGCAAAGAACTTCATTCACCTTCAGTATTATATTTTTGATGAGGACAACATCGGCAATACCCTGATAGAGGTATTGAAGGAGAAAGCAGAGGAAGGGGTTGAAGTAAGATTGATAATTGATGATGTGGGAGGCTGGCATCACAGTGATTCTTTTTTTGACCGGCTCAGTAATTCCGGAATACAGGTAGCACGATTCCTGAAAGTTCGTTTCCCGATGTTTACCAGTAAGGTCAATTACCGGAATCACAGAAAAATAGTAATTGTTGACGGGAAAGTTGGGTTTGTCGGGGGCATCAACGTTGCCGATCGTTACATAAACGGGACTGAGGCCTTGGGAATCTGGCGCGACATGCATCTCAGGATAGAAGGGGATGCCGTTCTTGCTTTGCAGGAGATATTTTTAACAGACTGGTATTTTGTAAAACAGGAAGAACTGACCGACAGAAAATATTTTCCTGCCATAGATCCGGTGGGGGATAAGCTGGTTCAGATCGTTCCGAGCGGCCCGGACTCCGATTGGCCTGCCATAATGATGGGATTTCTCCAGGGGATAGCATCAGCAATGAAATATGTGTACATTGCCACGCCCTATTTTATGCCTACCGAACCAGTGCTGATGGCTATCAAGGCTGCAGCGCTTGGAGGTATCGACATACGCATTCTTATGCCTGAAAAATCGGATGCCCGGTTTGTCCATTTGTGCAGCAGGTCGTACATAAAAGAGTTGCTGATATCCGGCGTGAAGGTTTATTTTTATCAGAAAGGATTCTTGCACAGTAAGATGATCGTGGTTGACGATCTGTTATGCTCTATAGGTACTACTAACATGGATTTCCGGAGTTTTGAATACAACTTTGAGGTAAATGCTTTCATCTATGATGAAGAGAAAGCAACCGAACTGCGGAACATCTATCTTGACGATCTTAACGACAGCAGACAGATATTTTACGATATCTGGATAGGCAGATCAAGACTAATGAAATTCAAAGAATCCTTTGCCAGGCTGTTCAGCCCGCTGTTGTA
>JAOZOF010000156.1:0-2345 GCA_029933425.1 Marinilabiliaceae bacterium | reverse complement strand
AATTAATTTTTGATCTCAAAATTTATTAGCACACCGAAATGATCAGACGGCCATGGCTTATCGTCATACAGCCATTTATCCTTGAACTTATCCATCTTTATTTTCTGTCCTTTTGCATAGGATTCTTTTGAACCTACGAGGTATGCATCTTTTGCGTTCAGGTCATTTCCTTTGTAAAAGATAAAATCAATTCGGTCGCGTTCATCGGCTTTGGGAGTCCAGCTGACTTTCTTTTTGTATCCCGTAGGATATGCAGGCCAGGTTATGCCGGGATAGTTTACTTCATCGGGATATACCTTGCGATATGCATCGATAAAGCCGGCCTTTTCAAGAGCCAAAGTGTTATTCCACGGAATGACCAGCCCGTTATGATCGAATGAGTCTTTTGTCTTTTCTGTCCAGTCGAGGTGGGAAGCACCGTTCATATCCATCCCAAGCATTACCGGAGTGTCACCCTCCAGTTTTGCAAATCCGATGAACGCTTTTATCGCCTCATCTTTTTTCGAAAGTTTGTTGTAAGCCAGTATCGTTTCAATATTGGTTACCGGATGCGGATTCCCGTTCCCGTCATCTATCATCTTCCAGTCGGGAACACCCCCGGTATAACCTCTCGGCATGTAAACAGCATAATACTTATAGTCGAGATGGCCGGGACAGATCCAGACTTTTTTGCCATTGATATCAAGCAAATAGGCGGTTATTGAACCGCTGTCGAACTGAGTGTCGTCGAAGATAACCTTTGTGTCGGTTATGGGAAATTTGCTTATCAGCGAGACATCGCCGGTAATGTATTTGCCTGAATAATTATTACCGGACTGATTCAGCTTCGCAATAAGCTTTTCTGTCCAGTCTTTTCCTTCATAGTTTCTCACCTCCGAAAAGGTAACGATATCCGGTTTCAATGTGGTTATCACTTCCGCGATCTTGTTCAAGCCGCTGTCGACCATAGTTCCTTCCTGCCAGATATTAAGTTGCAGAATGGAAAAAGATCTTTGAGAAAATGAAATTACAGAGATAAAAAAGTATAGAAAACCGAGAGCAACATATCTTTTCATAGCAGAATGATTTTTTTGAGTTGTCCCTAAAAACTGTGAAGGAAAAAAGTGGGACATACTGGATTCGAACCAGTGACCCCTACCCTGTCAAGGTAATGCTCTAAACCAACTGAGCTAATGTCCCGCTTATTCGATATGCAAAAATAATGATTTTGTTAAACTGTCATACTTTTTCGCTCATTAAAATAAAACATTTGCATAGCTTCTTTTTTTATAACTTTACGGCAACTTTAAAATTGCAAAATGATAACACAGGAACAGATAAAAGATCTTACCGGACGCGAGCTTGCGTTAAGGAGGTATCTTTGACATCGATAAGAAGAAAATAGAGATAGAGGAAGAAGAGATGCGCAGTCAGGCCCCTGATTTTTGGGATGATCCGAAAAAGGCAGAGGCAGCGATGAAGAAACTGCGTGAACTGAAAAGCTGGGTAAAGGATTACGACGAGGTTCACACTGCGGTGGAGGACCTAAAAGTGTTGTATGATTTTTTCAAGACGGGCGATGCTGAAGAGAGTGACGTGATGGAGCAGTACGATCTTACCCTTGATCTGCTTGAGAAACTGGAGCTGAAAAATATGCTGCGCCGTGAGGAGGATAAGCTTGGTGCAATACTGAAGATCAATGCAGGAGCAGGAGGGACCGAGAGTCAGGATTGGGCAGAAATGCTGATGCGGATGTATATTCGATGGGGTGAGGCCCATGGCTACAAGGTGAAGGAGGTGAACTATCAACCCGGGGACGAGGCAGGAATAAAGACCGTCACACTTCAGTTCGAGGGTGATTTCGCATACGGATATCTGAAAAGCGAAAACGGGGTTCACCGGCTTGTCCGTCTTTCTCCGTTCAATTCAGCGAACAAACGTATGACCTCCTTTGCATCTGTGTTTGTTGCTCCTTTGATTGATGATACAATTGAGATAGAGATCAATCCTTCTGACATAACATGGGAGACATTTCGTTCCGGTGGGGCGGGAGGTCAGAATGTGAATAAGGTGGAAACAGGTGTACGTCTGCGTCATGCACCCTCAGGTATAATCATTGAAAATACGGAGTCTCGTTCTCAGCTCGGAAACAAGGAAAATGCTATGAGGTTGTTGAAATCGCAACTTTATGAACTTGAACTTCGAAAGAAAATGGAAAAACAGAATCAGCTTGAAGCCCAGAAGAAAAAGATAGAATGGGGTTCGCAGATACGTTCCTATGTCATGCAGCCATACAAACTGGTGAAAGACCTGCGAACGAACTATGAAACTTCCAACGTGCAGGCTGTAATGGACGGTGACCTCGA
>JAOZOF010000155.1 GCA_029933425.1 Marinilabiliaceae bacterium | reverse complement strand
TTTAATTTCCCACTAATTATTCGGGTTCAGATAACGGTAAGTCAGTTAACCCAAAGCTCTGTACAGGCTCCATTCAAATAGTTTGTATCCGGATTTGGCGTCAGTTACTATAATTGCAAAACCGTTATCTCTGTCCCCTGTTCGCCAATAAAAAAAGCCCAACCCGGAGGCTGAGCTTTTCCGTATAAATCTGTGACAATTACTAATCTATTGATTGCGGGACAACATTGTATCCCTTGACTATTATCTGAGGTTTCTTGTTGAAATCCTTCAACAGGAATTCAGCATTGTAAACCCTCTCCTCACCCGGCAGCAGGCTTACATAGTTGTCATCCCAGAATATCGGAAGAATAGGCTCTCCTGTTGCAGGATCAACAATATCCATGAAGATAAAGAATGCAATGCTATTACTGTTATTTTTAATAGTAAGTTTAACTTTTCCGTAATCTCCGTCTTTTGAGTACTCATACAGATAATCAGGTTTAACCTGTGGCAGATTGTTCAAAGCCGAGAAGTCGGCATAAGCTTTGGGTGGCGTATAGAATGCCCACTCCAGTTTTGCAGCTGCTTCATAATCGAGTTTATCCGCCTTAACAGATAACCAGTAAAAATTATTGTCGATCTCAATGTTATCGGAATTATACACTCTCAGGTCAAGGAACCACACCGGTGATTTCTTCAGATTTTTCGGAAGTTCAAATATAGGTTTTGAACTGTTTCCGTCAATATTGCCTTCCCACTCATGAGAAAACACCTCTTGGGAATTGATATCATAAGCCTTGATCGATACCTTAAGATCGGAAGTACCTTTCAGGTTGCTGTTTGCAAGATAGATATCATCAAAGCCGTAACGGTAAATAGCATGAACCATGTTATTGGCTTTACGCGTAGCATAAAAAGCCCCGTTTGGCTCAAGGTAACTGTCGTACAGCTGCCAGTACATCTCAGGCCATGCTGAATTAAGCATCCACTGAATAAGTCCGGTACTTTTAGGTTTATGTGCAACAAAAGCCTCAAACATAGGACGCATCAACTCATAGTTCATCAGCTGAGATTTGAAAGCGAATTCTTCAACGTTGTTCGACTTACCATACCTTGCATTCATGGCTTTACGGTAACGATCTAATGTCTGAAACTGATTACGACCGCAGTGAAACTCCCAGTAAACTTTGTCGATAGGCCACAAGTGATCCTCAGGTATCATCTTACGTAAAGAAGAAACAGGTGAGATATTTGGCCCAGGGCATGTTTCTGTATTGAAACCATAAGCACCGCCAAGTTTTGTATCGGTAAACCAGTAAACGGGAGGAGTATAAGCATAGGGCCCCAGCATCTTCATCCCTGTTGGTCCGCTTATTTCGCTGTACAGAACTTCATCACCAATAATTCCCTGGTCACTTCCTACACCACCGGCACTTGTAACATATGGCCTAGAATCATCATATTTATCAAAAAGTTTTATGTAATTTTTCTCAAGTTGAGGGTCGGGTAGCTTATCACTTCCTGTCATCCACACATAAATGCTCGGATGGTTACGCAGCCACAAAAGCTGGCTTTTCCAGTATTCAGTCAGAAGGGCGATATCTTCAGGATTGTTGTACGCCATATACTTTCCATGCACAGGCTTACCAAGATACTCTTCCCACTCCCAATGACAACTCCATCCAACCATGATAAGAATCCCGTACTCATCACAAAGATCATAAAGTACATCATCCTTGCCCCAGAATCCTTCTAGACGAATGCTGTTAAGGTTCATCTGCTTAACATATTTCAATTGTGCCGAAACACTCTCCGGTGTATCCTGCAAAAGCAGATCATCAACCCAGCCACCGCCTGTTATCAGCACAAACTCGCCATTGACCTTAAATGCACGGTTTCCGTCTTTATCAAGATAACTCTCAACTTCCCTGATACCGTATTTGTCATTGACCTTATCCACAACTTTATTATCAGCTACAAACTCAACACTGACATTGTAAAGGTTCGGATCACCCATTCCGTTAGGCCACCACAGTTTCACATTCTTAACTTTCAGCTGCGGGAACTCATCAGGAGTAAATTCACACGACACGGTTTCGCCTGCTTTAACAGTAACCTGTTTCTCAACCTGACCCAGTTCGTAGTTAACCTTTACAGTACCTGAAACCGGTTTATCCGAATTGTTCTCAAGCTCAGCCCGAACAGTAAGATCGGCTGCATTCAGACTTTTAAGATCAACCTTTGACTCCACAAAAGGACTGCGTATCTTAACTCCGCCTGTAACTTCAAGGATCACATCACGGAAGATACCCATATTTCTGTCAGGTGGGAAAGGGTTCCAGTCAACAAAACCTATAGAATACTCACCGTCAACAGGTGCCCAAAGTTTCAATGCAATAACATTCTCACCTTTGCCCACATAGTCGTTTATTTTGAAAGTAAACATATTGAAAGTTCCGGCCAGCTTATCCTTGTCGGCAACCTGCTTTCCGTTTATCCACAGATCTGCCCTGTAGTTGATACCTTTAAAACGTAATGTGATAGTTCGTTTGATATCATCTGACGAAAGTTTGAAAGTAGTACGATACCACCATGGTTTTTCAAACTGTTTTTTGTCAACCTTTTTCAGATTAATACCGAAATAAGGATCTTTGATCACTCCATCGGCAACAAGACTTCCCATTACGGTGCCAGGAACAACTGCATTAAGCCAGCCGTCGGCTTTATAGTCCTTTTTTGAAATAACATCACCGGTAACACCATTAAGTTCCGCATCTTTCTGCAATTTCCAATTGCTGCGCAAAACATCGGTGCGGTATTGCTCTTCCTGCTTGTCCTGCTGACATCCGGTTATACCAAACATGGTAACCACGACAGCAAAAACCAGTAAATAGTTAAGTTTTAGTTTCTTCATAGTTAAATTATTTTGAGTGCAAAAAATTTCCTTAAATCTATGCAAAAATTTTGAATTGTTAATCAATCAATCATTTACAATAAACACGGATATAAAATTAAAAATCGTTATTCACCTGAAAATTAAGTTGACGCGACTAATTTTTTCAGAAAAAGCTGCTAACTTAAAGTTTGTTAATTGATACTAACAAAAACAAAATGCTAATTTAGCAACTTCTTCCTCACCCCCTTTATCCCTCCTGTAATTCTACGGGACAGGCTCTCTCCAAGTGGAGAGGGGGAATGAACGCATATACCTGTCTTAACAGGTGCTTCGTTTTAGGGGGTGAGGCTACTATTCTTTTATCCCAATATCCCCCACTGCGGGTTTGTACTCAAGATACCCAAAATAACTAAGTTTAGCAACCAGCCAGAACGAATTATCCTCTTTTCCCGGAAAATGATCCACTTTGAAACGTAATGTCTTTGTTTCTCCTGCATCAAGGCTGAAAGGCTGCCTCCAGGGTTCAACCGAAACCATACGTATCGGATTTGTTTCAAGACCGCCCCATGTTTCCACCGGACCTGCGAACGTCACATTTCCATCAATAGTTTGCGCAAATGGGTTTGTAAGATCAACAGTCACATAGCCGTCACTGTATTTCACACTCCATTTAATACGAGTACCCTCTTTTGCTTTATCGGCATGTCCGAATTTTTTATGCGGAAGCCTGAATTCAAGCACATCAAACAGTTTCATCCCATCGTGATCGATAGTTGCCCTGATAAAACCGGGTGTTACCTGCCCCTCAAGAATTATAGTTACCGGATAAGCGGACTCACTGTTAGCAAAAACATTGTACTTAAACGTACTGGGCACAGCTCTTACTCCGGGAGGTGTTTCGATAGTAACTTCTCCACTGACAGGCATATCGGTAAGATCGTTACTAACGTAAACAGTTATCTCCCGTATATTTTTACGCGATTCTTCGGCATCAATATTCTGAGGCGCTTCAATACGAACATTCACGGGAATATATCCGAGAGGTGCAGCTCCCTCGTTATGTTCCCAGAATCTCACGTATACCGGATGTTTTACTACCGGCTCAAAACCGCTTCCTGCTTCAGAAGGTTTTACTCCGGTTTGCAGTTTGAACGTTTCTATCGAATACGGCTTAAGAGGTACCGTAAATGAATTTCCTTCAAACGACACAGGTTTATCCTCTCTTTCCATCAGATTTACACTGCTTACCTTTTTAAGTGCAAAATCTGTACTGATCTTAACATTACCTTTTCTGCCTTCAGGCTCATACAGACGTACGATCACTCCATTTGCCGCACCTGTCTTCTTCGTTCCCGAGAATGCCTCAACACCTGCTGAAACAGGTTTAACGGCAGAGACAACACACTTATCACCTGCGGTGGTAATGAAAGAGTGTTCATTCGGCAATCCACCTTCATGCTGCATTTCCTGTACGGCGATCAGAGGATTGTTGAATTCATATCCGGCGTAAACCATATCTGCATCCTGCCAGTTACCTTTGTGAGGTATCAACGAATAATCAAAAACATGTGTTTTCCTTTCCGGAAAATCATGTGTCCAGGTAAGAATCGGCGATTGCCAGGGAATAGTATGCATGAGCGCCATTACCATCGAACCGTCGGGTTCGGTGCCCACAAGGATATTCCCCCTGTTCACCAAAGCCATGCCATGATCCTCTACCCATGTATCCTTCGTTGCAAACCAAACATCTCCAGGCAGATCAATATTTCCGTTTGTACCTAATTGTCTTGTCAACTCATCAACAGCCTTTATTGTCATAGTTTTATCTTTACCTAAGATCATCAGAACAGGATAATCGAACCAGGCACCTTTCATCTTTTTGTCATACACAAAGGCATAAGCATATCCCTTATCGTCCAACTGTTTTATGATGATCTTCCTCTGATCGGAAGAGAGCCTGTCGATGAATTTTTTGTTGTACGAATTATCCTCCGGCGAGCCGATAGAAAAGCTGAATCTGCGGTACAGAAAATCGTAATCACGTTCAACACCGGGATAAGCAGGAGTTGATGTGACACCGCACCCTGCAAGGGCTGTCTGAAGGCTGAACCCTGTCTTTCGCAGCTCGGGATCACGAGGCGTAACGATCTCTGACGGTCCCGGAGCTATGCTGTACTTATCGCCAAAACTGACCTTCACCGACCAACTGTTATCGAACCACTGGTAGCAACTGTTCATGGAGTGCTTTGTAGTCCATTCGGTTGATGTACTGCTGTATGCAAACTCCTCCTTACCCCTGAAATATGTCTTTGTGGCAAACCTGTCCTCTAACACGGGAACACCACCTTTCAGGTTTGCAGGAAATCTCACAACATACAGGTCTCTTTCGTTCCTCAGCTCCGACTTTTCATTTTCGATGATATTTTTACCTTTCATCCCTTCGTAATCGACAAGATAAGTACGAAGATCTATGCGCTCAATACCTTTGTAAAGAACTATCTCCTGAACACGTTTTTTCATTCCGGGCATATCACCTGTTACAACGATCTTTTCGTAAAGAGGCGATCTGAACACTTTCACAGTTGCCGGCTGATCTTTCGAAAAGGCCTTTTCACCTGTTGTCAGTAGTCTCCATGCAGGTTCAAATCCCGGACCCTCTTTCAGCTGAACGATCTCGTTCCCCGGATGACCATTACCCATATCGACATACTCCTTACCATCAGTTTTACCGATAAGGCTTACAATTCCTCCTCCCATATTCTCATCAACAGTCAGTTTGTAAAACTCATTTTCGATAGTATTTGTACCTGCAACAGTCTTTTCTTTAAATGGCAATTTTTTATCGGGTACTATCCACCATACGGCATACCCCATCGACGGAACATCTCCTGCAATGAAACTGATATCCGCCTGTGTTACCAAGCCGTTCTCTTGGTTCAGCGAATTTACCATCACCGGCACATCATTCCCTTCTCTGTCGATCAGTCTGAAACCCTTTACAGGCTTATCAAATTTTACTGATGCATTCACAACATCACCCCTTTTCCAGTTCAACGAGTTGAAAACCACCAAAGGAACAGCCTGTTTGTTTTTAGTGCGGGTATCTGTTTTATTTCCGATAAATTTCAATGCTGCATCCAGACCTTTGGTCGCAAGTTCAAGTGCCTCATGGTATCCGATAACAAGATCAAGGTATGGTTCATCAGACCCGCATCCCGTAATACCGTCGTGATGCTGCCCGTAAAGGAGCTGACGCCAGGCTTTGTCGAGTGCCTTACCGGGATACTCCATCCCAAGAATATTAGCAAAAGTTGCAAACTTCTCGGCAGCTATCAGCGTATTTTCTCCAAGCCTGTTTCCCATTTTCAGATCGAAACGCGACAATTCACAACCTTCGTTGTATTGCGATACATCACGTGACAGCACAGGAATATCGAGACTCTTTTCCTTAAACTGTTTGTTCACATGCTCAAAATATTGCTGAGCGCCGTTTGCATCAATTTTCACGAAAGGGATGAAAGTACTGAACACATCAGAACGACCGACCATCCAGGATGTAGGAGCCTTCTCATCAATAGCATTCAGCCTGAAATCATACGTGATACCCGATATCTGCTCCTGTTGTTTTGTCATATCCTCCGATACAACCCTCCTTGTTGCCAGCTCTGCTTCTTTTGTGTTGCTCTCAGGCATAGGAAAACCATACGGCAGTTTTCTTGTGGGCAGAATGGTACCATCAGGCGACTGGGCAAAATAAAGATCGGGTATTCCGGGAACACGCACGTTTGCCGTTCTGTAATTTCCCCGTTCCCAAACTGTACCAATAAATTCCGATTTGGCTAGTATCTGCGGAAGCTGAATGATATGCCCGAATACATCCCACGGCTGGTATGCCAGCGGATAATCGTGTAGAACATTCTCATGGAACAACCGTCCGTAAAGAATATTACGTACAATGGCCTCTCCCGATACAGTCGTTTCATTGGGCTGATTGTACGAACCGCATGTTTCCAGTCTTCCGTTTTTAACAAATCTCCTAAGTACATCTCTCTTTTCAGGATGGATATCGTAATACGGCTTCAGATACGGTAATTCACTTGCAACAAATGAAAAACCTGTATCTCCCTGAGCCGACCACACAAACTGCGAAAAATTTGAGAATGTCAGGTCCTGATACCCCGATTGACTGTCGCGCCACACCGGATCGACATGAAATCCCTGAACGAACCAGATAATTCCGTCTGGTAGTTTGTTATGATCGATCTTCAGCCTGAAGGTTTTTGAAACATCCGTAGCCGAAAGCGTAACATCCAGCTCTGTTTTTTTCCTGCTGCTAACCTCTCCTCCGGACACTGCCTCCGAAAGCCATACCATTTCTCCCGGTTTGATCTTTCCGGTTGATGCCAATGCCGTTTTCTCTTTACCTGAATACATGGTTACCGGCCCTGCAATGTTATCGGATGCATTGTACAGCATAACCGAAATGATATCTGCAATTTGGTTCTTTTTGGTTCTCTTGGGTGTAGGACTGACCATCGGAGCCGTTAGGTAAACATTACCGTCTAAACTGAAAAGTTCGTTAAAACGGGCATAAACCCACCAGCCACCACCAACATTCTGAACTTTTGCGAGTAATATGTTCTCTCCCTTTTCGAGCGTAACAGCAATTTTATCGACATCGGGACCGGAAGCCCGGGGATCAGGATGTACAAAAACCCGTTTCCCGTTCAGCCATACGGCTATCATATCATTACTGCCCAACATCAACACTGCCGGTGTCCGTTTATCGCATTTAATTATTGCAGCCGCATATGCCACATTGCTTTGATTGGGCTTAAGGTATCTGCGAAGATCAAGTTTACCGTCATTACCAGCAGTAACAACCTGCCAGAAAACTTTGCCTGACTTAACGGCTACTGATTTTACAGAACTGCCGATTTCAGGGACCACATTTACCTCACCTCCTGCTTCGCTTAAAAAGTCGATATAAAGCGCTTTGTTGTCCTTTGCCGGAAAAGGTCCGAGTATCAGCCACTCTTTAATAAATTCATCGGAACTGAAATGTATTACCGGATTGTTTTGTGAAAAAACAGTGAAAGGTATAACTATCAAAAGGATTTGAACTGCAGAAAAAATAAAGGAAGTTTTTTTCAGGTACATAACACCGCTGTTTTAAGATTATTACAGTCATAAAATAGTTGAATAAAAACACTTATTCAAATGTCAGACACATAAGTTCTCAGTTTAGTTAATTTATACGAAAAACCCGACAAGATTTAATATCCCGGAAACCTGCATGGATTTTT
>JAOZOF010000154.1 GCA_029933425.1 Marinilabiliaceae bacterium | reverse complement strand
TTTGCATTCGAGAGTGTCAGACCTGTACATGTAATATCGCCAATAGTACGGCAACGTACCTCCATCTCCACGATCTTCTCCCCGGGTTTAAGTTGCATAAAAGGGGCAGCAGCAAGCCACACACCGTCACGCTGAAATACCTTCCTGCGATGGGTGAAGTACAGGCTCGGGAGTTCAATTTTTTCCATGTAGATATACTGCCAAACATCCATCTCGGTCCAGTTACTTATGGGAAAAACGCGAAAATGCTCACCCATATGCTTTCTTCCGTTAAACAGGTTCCACAACTCAGGACGCTGGTTTTTCGGGTCCCACTGGCCAAACTCGTCACGATGAGAGAAAAAGCGCTCTTTGGCACGGGCCTTCTCTTCATCCCTTCTGCCGCCGCCCATGGCTGCATCGAATTTATATTCCTCAATGGCATCAAGCAAAGTGGTTGTCTGCAGTTTGTTACGGCTTGCATTCACTCCTTTCTCTTCCACCACACGTCCTTTATCAATACTCTCCTGAACCGATGCAACAATAAGTTTTGTACCTGACTCCTGCATCAGTTTATCCCTGTAATCCAATGTCTCCTGAAAGTTATGCCCCGTATCAATGTGCATCATAGGAAAAGGAATTCTGGCAGGCCAGAATGCTTTCTTTGCAAGGTGGAACATCACAATCGAATCTTTCCCGCCCGAAAACAACATCACCGGATTCTCAAACTGGGCAGCAACCTCTCTGATAACAAAGATCGATTCTGCTTCAAGTTCCCTCAGGTGATTGATCTGTACTTTATCCATTATATAGTCTTTATCAGCTGCAGCTCTCAACTCTCAGCTTTTTGTTTAATCAATTAAAAAATAAACCCCGCTTAACGCGGGGCAAAATTAGTGATTTAATAAAGATTTTTAAAATTTAATTTCACTTATCAGTACTTAGTACTAACATCTTCATTTTCAAAGCTCTTATTATACTGAGTCATGGCCCTCATACTCATACCCATACTTGAGAAACCTCCGTCGTGATAAAGGTTCTGCATTGTAACTTTACTTGTAAAATCGGAGAACATCACAACACAGTAGTTTGCGCACTCCTCAGCCGAAGCATTTCCAAGCGGTGACATCCGGTCTGAGAAATCCATCAAGCCGTCGATTCCCTTAACGCCACTTCCTGCAGTTGTAGGTGTGGGAGATTGTGAAATGGTATTCACACGCACTTTCCTTTCCCTGCCGAAGATATAACCGAAACTTCTGGCAATAGATTCCAGCAACGCTTTCGCATCTGCCATATCGTTATACCCGTAAAGCGTTCTTTGTGCTGCAACATACGACAAAGCAAGAACAGAGCCGCCTTCATTAATAGCATCAAGCTTGAACCCCACCTGCATCACCTTATGGAAAGAGATAGCGGAAATATCCAGGGTTTTCTGCAGATAATTATAATCGAGATCGTGATAAACACGTTTTTTTCTGACATTCAAAGACATTCCTATCGAGTGAAGAACAAAGTCGATCTTACCTCCAAGTACTTCCATCGATCTTTTATATACTTCTTCCAGGTCATCAATTTTTGTGGCATCAGCCGGTATCAACTCGGCATTGCATTTTTTGCTTAGTTCGATCACTTCACCCATACGACAGGCTACAGGAGTATTGCTCAATGTGAACTCTGCCCCCTCTTCAAAAGCCTTTTCAGCAACTTTCCAGGCTATGGATTTGTCATTGAGAGCTCCGAAAATGATCCCTTTTTTACCTTTCAATAAATTATATCCCATATCTTAATCATTAAAATTATGTTTACAAATATACGTCAAGTAAGGCATACAAAGCAAATATTGCAGCCTGCTTTCAAAACTACAACACACTTATTCCATTAATGTTCAAATGCTTGATCTGTCAGTTTTCAAGTAATGCGCGTGCATTGTTCAGAGCAGCATCGGAAAGGTCAGCACCGCTAAGCATTTTTGCGATCTCAACCACTCTGTCGTCACCGGTGAGTTCAATGATACCGGAAACAGTTTTCTCTTTACTGTCGGTTTTAAAGACCTTAAGATGATGATTGCCTTTAACCGCGATCTGAGGCAGGTGAGTTATGGCAATTACCTGTAATGCTATTGACATTTCTCCCAGGATACGCCCCATACGATCGGCAACTTCACCGGACACACCGGAATCTATCTCATCAAAGATGATGGTAGGAAGTCCTTTCGATGTGCTCAGTAGTGCTTTTATCGATAACATCAGACGTGACATTTCACCTCCGGAAGCCACCTTGTCGATGAGAGCAAGATCACCGTTCTTGTTTGCCGAAAACATGAACAATATTTCATCCTGGCCGTTTGGCGAAGGACTTTCCCGAAGCTTATGACGTATCTCGAACCTTGCATGTTCCATGCCGAGTTCGGCCAACTGTTTCAGAATAGTCTGAGTGATCACATCAAAAACCGAGCGACGTGAACGTGTCAACAGGTCAGCCTGTTTCAACAGTTTTTTCTCGACCTTCTCCCTTTTCTCCCTTAAGACATCAAGTTCCTCATCGAATGAATCAAATTTGTTCAGCTTTTCCTCATATTCATTTTTCAGAGATATCAGACCTGCCGTATCAGTTGTGCGATGTTTATGCATCAACGTGTTCAACAAGTCTAAACGTTCCTGTTTGACAGCAATCAGCTGCGGGTCGTACTCCACCCCTTCTGATCTTTTGATAACATCTTCGGCAAGGTCCTGAAGATCGATGTATGCGGATTCAAGTCTTCCGGCAAGCTCTTCGGCACCGGGCAGAAAATCCCTGACCTTATCAAGAACGGCTTTAGCTTCTTTAATAGCCTCCAATGCCGGTTGATGCTCGCCGTTAAGCAGCTCATGCACACCTGCCAGGCTCAGTTTTATCTCTTCGGCATGGGTCATCTGCTGCAGTTCATTCTCAAGCTCTTTCTCCTCCCCTTCACGCAGGTCTGCCTCATTCAACTGCTCAAACTGAAACTGTATGTAATCGTAATCTGCTTTTTGTTTATCATTCTCTTCTATCAAGGCATCAATCTGCCTGTTGAGCTCCGAGTATTCGGCAAACATCTTCTTGTAATCCACAAGTTGTTTAGGATTACCGAAAACCGTGTCAACAACCATCAGCTGAAAATTCTTATCGCCAAGCAAAAGGTTCTGATGCTGCGAATGTATATCTATCAACCGGGAAGTGACTTCTTTCAGAAAAGAAAGGTTTACAGGCGTGTCATTGATGAATGCCCTAGACTTACCCGTTGGAAGAACCTCTCTGCGGATTATGGTATTCTCCTCATAGTCAACATCGTTATCCTCAAATATCTTCTCCAGTCCATAGCCACTGACCACAAACTCAGCTTCAACTATACATTTCTTCGATTTATCGAGCAGGGCGGAAACATCGCTTCTGTTTCCAAGTATCAGTGACAATGCACCAAGCATAATAGATTTTCCTGCACCGGTTTCGCCTGTTATTACGGTAAAACCATCATGCAGCGGTAATTCGATCTTTTCAATCAGAACATAGTTCGATATACTTAATGTTTTCAGCATTATTGGGAAGAGGTTAGTTTTTCATACTTTTTAATGTTCGACGGATCGATCTCCTTCAGAAGATTTGCTGCTTTCCCTTTTTCGATGGGGAATGCTCCTGAAAAGATGTTTACCAACTCGTCCGATTTTGCGTCAAAGAACAACTGCATGGCTGCAGAACCGGGCTCCTGTTGCTGCACCTTCCGCAATCCCTCAAGTGCTGCGAGGATATTGGCTCTTCCTTCAGCTGCCTTATCGCTCATTATATCCAATCCTTTGATATGATATTCATACAAACATTTACGTAACGGACGGTGATACTCATCAAGCATTCTCTGCAATAACCAGTAACGGTTCTTTTTATTCCCGAACGACTTCCATCCCTGCTCTTTTGCATTCTGGGCACGTGTAACAATATTCTGTGCTTTCTGATAATATTGCGTTCCGCCGAACTGCTTGAACGTATCGTGGTCGATGGCTATTATCATATAAGCATAGTAGGCCAGAACAGCAACAAGGTTCGATTTAAAATTGTTGGGATTGTACACCAAAGGCTGGTCTTCAACATACTGGATCTGAAAATCCTGATCCATACGGTTGAAGGTTACCGTATTGTATGAAGAGTTGTAAACGGGACGCCTTGCCTGAACCTGGATCGTCCCTTTGAATTCATAGGCAGAGATCGCCTCTTTAAGATTTATCAGGATATTACACTCAATACGTTCTCCCTGGGCGTAGATCTCATTGGTCCAACTTGTGTTGTTCAGAAACTCGGTGATGGTCCTCTGCATGTTCTCAAAAACACTTTTGTTGGTACCCTGAATACTTCGCGAAACAACCTGAACCGAACAACGTAACTCCTGGGCAAAAGAACTCATCCTAAAACCCAGTAGTAATATTAATACGATCTTTAATCTCAACAACATACTTTATTTCTTACTTCAAATACTTGATCAACCGGTCAACTATGTCAGCAGCGACCTCCTGTTTTGATTTTAACGGAAATTCTTCGATTTTATTCTCTCTGTCGATGATGGTTATTTTGTTGGTATCCACCATAAATCCTGCTCCCTCGTCTTCCAGGGAGTTCAAAATTATAAAATCAAGATTTTTTCGTTTGAGCTTGTAAGCAGCATTTTTCCGGGCATCCGATGTTTCCAGGGCAAACCCGATCAGTAACTGGTCGTCACGTTTCATATTCCCGAGCATAGCTGCGATATCGGTTGTAGGCACCAATTCCAACACAAGAGAGTCTCCCGTCCTTTTCATCTTATTTTCCGTAGTTTTTTCGGGAGTGTAATCTGCCACGGCAGCAGCCATAACCGCTATATCAACATCAGGAAATATCTTTTCGCAGGCATCTTTCATCTCTGCAGCGCTCTCCACATCTATCCTCTCTATCTGTCTGTGTTCCGTATTCTCTTTTACCGGACCTGCCACAAGTATCACCTCAGCACCTTTCCGTGCTGCTTCTTCAGCTATGGCAAATCCCATCTTTCCTGATGAGTAGTTACCGATAAAACGCACCGGATCAAGTTTCTCATAAGTAGGCCCTGCTGTGACCAGCACCTTTTTACCTTTCAGGGGTTTTTCTTCTTTTGACTCTAAGAACTCCCTTATTTTTTCCACTATCTGTTCAGGCTCTTCCATCCTGCCTTTCCCTGATAACCCGCTTGCCAGTTCACCGGTAGCCGGCTCAATGATGGTTGCACCGTACTCCTGAAGCTTTTTCATGCTGGCTTGATTTGCCGGATGTCTGAACATGTCAAGGTCCATTGCAGGAGCAATAAACAAAGGACATTTGGCAGATAGATAAGTTGTAAGCAGCAGATTATCACATATTCCGGAAGCCATTTTTCCCATGGTATTGGCCGATGCGGGAGCAATTAACATCAGATCGGCCCAAAGGCCAAGATCGACATGACTGTGCCATGTTCCATCATTGCTTTCAAAAAATTCACCAAGGACGGGTTTCCCCGACAAGGCCGACATTGTAACAGGCGTAATGAATTCCTTTGCTGCCTTTGTCATCAGCACCTGCACTTCTGCTTTTTCCTTGACCAGAAGCCTTAAAAGATAGGCAGATTTATAGGCAGCTATACTACCTGTGATACCAAGAATGATTTTTTTACCTTCAAGCATATCTCAAAAATATCACAAAAAAAAAGATAAAAGAAATTTTAAATCTCTTTTATCTTTTTCTATGCAATTTTTATTTGGATCAATACCTATTCAGCCGCAGTTTCTTCAGGTTTGCGGTGATAGATCTTTCCTTCGATAAATTCCTGTGCGGCAATAGCCGTAGGTTTAGGCAATCTTTCGTAGAAACGTGATATCTCAATCTGCTCACGATTCTCAAAAACCTCCTCAAGGTTATCAGTATAGGAAGCAAATTCCTGTAACTTCTTGTTCAACTCCTCTTTCATCTCAGAACTTATCTGATTTGCTCTTTTTGAAATTATCACAATTGCTTCATACAGGTTACCCGTATCCTTCGATAATTCATTCTTGTCCCATGTGATGGTCGTTGCAGGGGCATTTGTTTTTTTGTAATCAATCGGCATTTCTTTCTCTATTTAGTTTTCAAACACTTTTATAACATACTCTGCGACTGCTGAAAAATCCGGTCAGCCTTCTTCTTAAATTTACTTTCTGGAAACTCATTCATGAACGAATAATATTCATCAATAGTATCTCTTACACGTTGTTCTTTCTTTTCGGGCACACTGTTAACAGCCTGAATGAACTTAGATTCCAGAATAAGGAACGACAGTTCCTCACGGTACTCTGTATCGGGAAATTCCCTTAACGTGTTCTGAGCTGTAATAACGGCAGCCCTGTAATTATTTCCCATATAATTCCCAAGATCGAAATACAGCTTTGCACTCAGGTATGACTTGTAAACAAGCTTGTTCCTCAGTTCATCCATCAGCTTTGTTGCCTCATCAACCTTGGGGCTGCTTGGGAACATGTTGATGAAAAGCTGGAACTCATTAATGGCATTCTCTGTATCTGTCTGATCTAGTCTCGGACTTGGTGAAAGTTTGTAATAGCAATATGCACTCTGAAACTGACACTCTTCCACAAGCTGACTTGAAGGAAAGGTCTTTACGAATTCACGATAATAATGACCTGACATCATGTAATCATGCATGTTGAACAGACAGTTTGCATAAAGATAAGTTATCTCCTCAGCTTTATCAGTACCTTTGTAAATATTATTAAGCTCACCCAGCAAAGTTGATGCTTTGTTATACTCTTTCTGATTGTATAACTCCTTAGCAGTTTTATACCAAAGTTCATAGTCCTGCGACTTCAGGACCTTCTGATATTCACTGCAACCTGCAAGAAGGACAACGAACAAAACAACACCTATTAAACGAAACTTCATAAAAATGAAATATTTATAACTGCAACTAATGCAATAATCCTGAATTAATTCACATTTAAGAACGGAGTCCGCCCGAAAATATTTTTGCAAAGATAGTTTTTCCGTACAAACCTTACAACATCTTTTTAATTATTAACTACCGCCTGCTAAAAATCATCGGAAAAGAATATCTGCCATTTTTACTGATGTTGGAATTATTCAATTTACAACGGTAAAACAATACCACTTTCTAAAAAAATTAAAGCCCCGAAAATAACTCTTCATCCAAACAAAAATCTCTTTCATCATATTTTCAGATATTATCAAAACATTTTTATTTGAACAACGTATAAAATTATAGAGTTTAACTCCTTAAACATTTAATATTTTATAATCTTTAAACCAAACATTATGGATATTATTAGATTTTTAAAGAAACACAACGTCTATAAAAAAGCGTTGCAGTACAACAGGAAATCTTATGGTTTCGAGAATGAGGACAAAGCGATGGAATACTTCAAGTACTATTCGGACAGCCCTACATTAAAAGGCTTTTTCGAGTTTCATAAGACTGAAGAAGGTGCAGATTTCTGGCACGAGATGGACAAAAAATTCAAACGCATAAATAACAACATCAGTTATGAAGAAATTGCTAACTAAACATTTTCAGTACACAGGCACAGATGATTATGACACATCTATCGATGAACAGATAAACAGCTTCCTGGAGAAACAGGACATACAGGCTGAAGACCTTGTAACCATTAAATATTCCGGTCATTCAAGCGAAGGTGTTAATACCTATTCAGCACTTTTGGTGTACAAACAAGATTAAACGGTCATTTTTCTTTCCTGTCCGGAAAGAGCAATGACAGCAGCACAGCCAGAGCAAATGCGGTAAGGTAACTTACCAGACGTTCGGATATTCCTGTGGAAACAGCAAACCAGGTTTTCCAGATTATTGTTGAAATAGTTCCTCCTGCCAGGGAGCTGAACAAACCAGCCAGTGAGAAACGTTTCCAGAAAAGAAGCAGGATCACTGCAGGGCCGAATGCTGCCCCTATCCCCGACCAGGCATACGATACCAGGCTGTAAACGGTCTCTTCAAGCGATATTCCTATCATAAAAGCGATGGCACCGACAACAAGTATCAGTATCTTATTTATCAGTAGCTTCCGGCTCTGTGTCATTTTCCTCTTACCATAGCTCTCAATAAAATCCTCACTTATAGCAGTTGATGCGACCATAAGCTGGGACGATGCTGTACTCATCATTGCTGATACAGCACCGGAAAGCAGAATTCCCGCAAGCA
>JAOZOF010000447.1 GCA_029933425.1 Marinilabiliaceae bacterium | reverse complement strand
TATATCGGTAAAAGTAAAAATATTCGTCGAAGGGTATTGACACATCTTGGCAATCCCAAGGTCAAACGTGCCGTTGAGCTTAAACAGAAAACAGCGGATATCAGCTACTTCATTACAGGGAGTGAGCTTGTTGCATTGCTGATGGAATCGGAAGAGATAAAGAAGCATAAGCCGTTGTATAATCGTGCACAACGCAAACGAAGGGTAAGTTTCGGGTTGTACAGCTATTACGACCGGAAAGGATATCAGCGGCTGATGATAAAGAAGAATTCGGGTATTGAAGTTCCTGCGGCATCGTTTGAAACAATGAAAGAAGCTACAGATGCACTGTTCAGGTGGGTTGATGAATTTGAACTTTGTCAGCAGTTGTGTGGTTTGTATGAAAGTAGCAACGGTTGTTTCAGATACGGGTTGAAACAGTGTAAAGGTGCATGTGTGGGAGAGGAGCCGGCTGAGGAATACAATGAAAGGGTTGAGGAGTTACTCAAGAGTCTTTCCTGTCAGTTTGATAATGCAGTGATAATCGACAAGGGTAAAAACAAGGATGATGTTTCGTTGGTAATGATAGAGAATGGACGATATCTCGGTTATGGCTGGATGGAGAAGGATAACCCTGTAAGTTCACCTGATGAGTTCAAGGAGTATATCGGGTTTCTGGAGGACAACAGCGATGTGCGGAGAATAATTTCCAGATACCTTAAAAATAACAAACCTGAGAAAATAATTACATATTAAAGCATAAAAAAAGCTACCCGAAGGCAGCTTTTATAATTTCAGTGTCAATATTTTTAAAGCTTCACGCTAACACCGAACAAGGCGGTAAATGACGTAGCTCCACCCATTTCGAAGTTAATAGCCCAACTGTCATTAAAATAATATCTTCCTCCAAGGTCGACATGAAAATGGAAACCGCTGTTACCCTGAAAAGCTATGTCTCCTCCGAGGTTTGCTCCGGTATAAAAATCCCAGTTGCTTGGAATTCCCATTAGTCTGTTCCAGTGATAGTCTGCTTTACCTACAATGTACATTCCGTCAAATCCGCTTAAGTCGAAAGCCAGTCGACCACCTACGGTTACATCAGGATGAACGGCATATTCATAGGTTCCGTACAGAGGTACTCCTAACCAGGAATCATAACCTATACCAAAACTGACCTGAGATTCACCTTGTGCAAGTGGAGCTTCACCTTGAGCAAAAAGCATTCCCGTAAATAAGAACATTGCTAATACAATACTAATTCGTTTCATAAAATTGAGTTTTTTGTTAGTAATTTGGTTTAAATTATTATTTGTTTGATATTTTAACAAGCAAGATCAACTATTGTTTAATTATTTTTATAAAATTAATCAAATTCCGAAGTGAAATGAAATTCTATTTTCGGAAAATTCTCCTGAGCCATTTGTAACATATAGGCTGAATCAGCAAGGAATACATCGCGTCCATATTTGTCTTTTGCGATGTATTGGGCTTTCCGGCGCTTGAAATCGTCAAGCTGTTCTGTGTCATCAGTTCTCATCCAGCAGGCTTTGTACAGGTTAATGGGCTCGTAACGGCATTTAGCGTTGTATTCATGCTCAAGGCGGTATTGGATAACCTCAAACTGGAGTGCCCCAACTGTGCCGATTATTTTGCGTCCGTTGTACTGACTGATGAAAAGCTGTGCCACACCTTCATCCATGAGCTGATCAACACCTTTGGCAAGCTGTTTCGATTTCATGGGATCGGCATTCTCGATGTAACGGAACAACTCAGGTGAGAAACTTGGCAAGCCTTTGAAATTCAGTTTTTCACCTTCGGTAAGGGAGTCTCCGATCTTAAAGTTTCCGGAATCGGGAATACCTATGATGTCCCCCGGCCATGCATCATCAACTATCGATTTTTTCTGAGCCATAAATGCTGTCGGGCTTGAGAACTTCAGATTCTTGCCAAGCCTGACATGCAGGAAGTTCTTGTTACGTTCGAACTTGCCTGAACAGACCCTTACAAAAGCTATCCTGTTACGGTGATTAGGATCCATGTTGGCATGTATCTTGAAAACAAATCCGCTGAACTTCTCCTCTTCGGGATGAACATACCTGACATCAGTCTTTGAAGGGA
>JAOZOF010000153.1 GCA_029933425.1 Marinilabiliaceae bacterium | reverse complement strand
CAGGCCGGAGTTGGAAAAATGGCTTGCCGAAAATAACTTCTTTACAGATATCTGGAACCGAAAAGCCGTTTTCTTTGAAAAAGCCCGGAGCTCTTTCGGATGGAGTAAGACACATCTTAACACTTCCGACCCATTCCTGCAGGACATCATTGCAACAATGCACCACATATTTGTCAGGGATGTGACTGCATACTTTGCGAAGCTTCAGGATAAGGTAAAGGCAGAGTATCTTTACTATTCAGGCGGCTCTGCACTTAACATTGTCACCAATACGGCATTGTACGACAGTGGCTTGTTCAAAGAGATATTCATTCCGCCGGCATGCGAGGACAGCGGCCTGGCACTCGGCGCTGCTGCTTTCATGGAGTGGCAGAAACATGGCAATGTTCAGGTGCATTCGTCTTACCTTTTGAATTGGGGAATTGAAGGATTGGAAACAAATTATAATCCGGCTGACATTGAAAAAGCAGCTGAACTGTTAATGCAGAAAAAGGTGATAGGTATTTGCAACGGAAATGCAGAGATCGGTCCCCGTGCTTTGGGAAATCGTAGCATCCTTGCTCTTGCCAATTCGAAAACTCTGGCAAAGAAGGTGAGCATGGAGCACAAAAAACGTGAGTGGTACCGTCCTGTAGCCCCTGTTATGCTTTTGAAGAATGCGGAATATTTTACCGGTCGTACCGGAATTCCTCACCTGAGCCGTTACATGCTTCTTGATTTTACGGTATTGAAAGATAAGGTCAAAGAGCTTGAAGGTGCAGTTCATGTTGACGGAACAGCAAGAATACAGACGATATTCGATCGTTCTGAAAATATTTACCTGTACGATCTTCTTACCCTGCTTGATGAAAAGTACGGAGTGAAAGCTCTGATCAATACATCATTCAACGTCCGGGGCGAGCCGATAGTTCACACCTGTGATGATGCCGTTACATCAGCGAGAAACATGAAACTTGATGCAGTAGTGTTGAACGGAAAACCGGAGATACTGCTTTAGTTCAGGGAAGGCTAAACAATGAATTTCTTCATTACTGAAGACTGTCCACTGCTTACTGCCGACTGAAGACTGACCACAGAATACCGGTTACTTCTTCACCGGCCCGATATACCTGGTTGCAATAACTATGTTATCAACGTAACGGATCATCGTCTGCGGAAAATTCTCGGTTGTGCGGTGAAGGTTCAGCTGAACATATTCCGGTTTCAGGTCTTCAAGGTCACGGAAACGCATGTGGGTTGCCCGCGATTGTAATACGCCGTTTATCCAGAATCTGGCCTCTCCGTCGTTCTTGCCGGGAGTATTCAGGTAAAGACCCACTTCGTAACAATACCACTTATCGAACTTAATGTATTTGTATGGATCGCTGTAGATGGAAAAACGGTACGGTTCGTCTCCTTCAGCAGGGTTTGATATCTTGATCTTACCTGTCTCGGCGTATGCTTCTTCGGGTGCAGGATTGTAGCTATACATGTGACCAAACCACAGATAGCCGTCGTTGGCATCGGGCTTTTGTGACGGCCCCCACCCCACGAACTGACATGAAGCACAGTACCAGTTCGTTCCGTCACAAGGCTCGCCGGTCTGTTTTTCATTGTAAATGCCGAACCCTTTTACTCCCACAGGTTCCATATCTTCACCGGGATGAAACGACTTATCGTATTTAAGGTACATCCTTACAAAGTAAGACGGATTCTGTCCCCGGTGCGCTTTTTCAGGAATGGGATATCGGCAGGTAGGTCCGTTCAGCCCTTCGGGCCACTTATGGCGGCCTCCGAACGAACCGGTGTAGTGGTCACTTACCACATCAACATTCTCCTTATAACGGTCGTATTCAGTTGGAATGGTTATCACACCTGCCTCAAAATCTTCAACGGCAAGAACATCAGGATCATTCTCTATGCCCTCATCATTCGGGTAATTGGCTGCCAGACCGTAATTGACACCGTCATAAAGTCCTTCGTCAAACCCGGGAGGTTTAACGTAAACATCTTTTTCGGAACAGGAAAACAGTAAAAAGGAAAGAATTAAGATCCCTGCAAGTCTTTTCATCACAAAATCGTTTTGAACTTAAACATATTTCATAAACGAATATTGTTCCGAAAAGTTATAATTATGATCTTTTAACCTGATCATGCGTAACCGAAAGTTTCGTTTCAAACGAAGCCTTCGGTAAAAAGCCGGAAATTATAATTTCGTAACGGTAAGTTTTACCGATGATTTGATCTTCATCGGGATAGCCATATCTTTATCTGTCTGAGGGTTTATCATCATTACGGTCATGTTAATATCCTGATCTGTATCGGCACTTTTAGGCATGCCGGTCTTCATGTTAACCTGATACATTCCGCTCTGGGTTCCGTGCCCGCTCATTTTCATCGTTATTCCGTTTTGAACAATAGGCTCGTCAGAGTTGAATTGAAGGTCGGAAGATAGTTTTATCGATGCTTTTTCACTGGTCAGGTTTTCAACGGTATATTTTGTTGTTACATTTACTCCCATTGCTTCTTTCAGTTTAATGGTCTTTGTGTAACTGTCACCCTCTTTGATCTTGTTTTTCGGAATGTAGCTGAAGGCACCTGCTAACTTGTCCTTGTCGATTATGCCTGAAATGGTTTTAGCCTGAAGTGTTCCTACATCTTTCAGTATTTCATCGATCCCGGTAACATTTGAAATATCTCCTTTGGGTGATAGTTCGTATTTTATGGTGACACCTTTCAGATCATTCAAAGATGCAAGCGGAGACGCAGCATCTTCAATGTCGGTATCGAACGACATGCTTTGTCCGTTTGATGAAACATTCATTACAACACGCTTGTATGTTTGGCCAATCAGATAATTACCGTTTGCCAGAACATCCTCAACTTTCAGTTCGGTTTCAGTAGAGATATTTTGTTCAACGTGAACTTTGTTACCCATCATTTCCTGGTCGATAACATTATTCATATCCATTTTCATATTGAAGGTCTCGCCTTTTTTAAGGTTAAGTTTCAGGTCGGTTTTCTGGGCCGAAATACTTCCGGATGTTAGCACAGTTAGTGTCAGAAGAAATACTTTGAAAAAATTGTTCATGGTTAGATATTTTTTGGTTAAAAAATCAAATTTAGTAAATGTTATGAAAGAGAAAATCAAATGGCGAAAAATATCGTCATTTTTAATACTGAGTTAAAGTATTTAAAAAAGGCAAGAGTTTATTTAATGAAATTTTTAAAAATTGACGCCTCTCTGTTCCGTGTGTTCACAACACAGAAATTAAGAAAAGATAATTTATGCCATGATATTTTATTCTTTCAGTACCTTTTTATCTTCTTCGTCAACTTCTATGCCTTCTTCGTTCATCCAGTAAACAAATATCTGGTAAGCCAGGGCAAGTACCACTGAGCCGACGAATAATCCTATCATACCCATCAGTATCATTCCCCCGATGGCACCTATCAGTATCACAAGCATAGGGATATCGAGTCCGCGTCCCAGAAGCATAGGTTTAAGAATATTATCACTGGCACCTGCAATAAGTTCATAAATGGTGAAAATAATTGCCGCAGTGGTACTTTCCGCACTGAAAACATAGATTATAACAGGCAGAACAACTATCATGGGAGGAAGCTGTATCAGAGCCAGAATGAAAACGATGAGTGTAAGTATGGAAGAACCCGGAAGGCCAATGAACCAAAAACCTATTCCTACAAGAAGAGCCTGTATGAATGCAACTCCGATAACCCCTTTGGCAACACTTTGTACAGTGCCCACAGAGTTGTCGATAAGTTGCTTGCCGTCTTTGCCGACGAATTTTTCAGCAAAGGCTACTGCAAATTTGTATATGGCATCTGCTTTCGCCATAAATGCACCGGCAATTATAAGTGAAAGGAAAAATATCACAACGCTCATTAGTAATCCCTGAACTGATTCCAGTATCCATTTTATTCCTTTAGTTATTTCATCGTGAAAATGGGTAAATGTCTGTTTCAGATTTTCTGATGACATTTCCCAGGTTTTATAAACCGGTTTTCCTATGACAGGCCACTCTTTCACTTTTTCGTTAGGTGGCGGAACTGAGATAGTGCCTTCTTTTAAGCCTATAGCAATATCCGTTGCATTGGTAACCAGTTTATTTACGAACATTATAGTGGGAATCATCAGAATTGAAAGAAGTACGACAGTAAGTAATGTTGCCGAAAGAGCATTTTTCCCGTTAAACAGTTTTTTCAGTATTTTTTGTAACGGATAAAAAGCAATGCCGAGAATTGCTCCCCATGCAATTAATACGATAAAAGGCTTAAAGATTAAAAAACTGATAAGAATGATCAGGGCTATCAGACCGATCTTTAATACAGATTCTATGGTCCAGTTTACAAAATCATGTTTTTTCATAAGGAAACGATTTTTATATTTTACAATATTATACTTTTTTTTAGTTAAAAGCCATAATAAAAGATGTGAAAACATTGTGTTTATGTTACATATTTTAAATGAATAGGTAAATGTTTCCGTTCAGTTTCTTACTTTTAAAGAATGAAGATCTGAACTTTTAATTATTGGGATTTGTTAAAAAAAGAGATAAAAGGAAAAATAATATCTTATGGACGATAAAGAAAATAAACCTGATGAAAAAGATTTAAATACCAGAACATCAGGGAGTGAACCTTCTAAAGATGAAAGTAAAGAGAATTCCGGTCCGGATAAAAAAAGGGCAGGAATTAATCCTGTGATATGGACCACAAGAGTTGTCCTGTTTCTGGCATTCTTAATATTTATATGGTACATTTTTTCCGACAGGAATACTCCATACACAACACAAGCCAGGGTTACAGAACTGATCCTTCCTGTTTCACCGCGTGTGTCAGGATATCTTACAGGAGTTTACATAAAACTGCATTCCCATGTTGAAGACGGGCAGTTATTGTTCCGGATAGATACCGTGCCCTATGTGGTAGCACTTCAGAAAGCCCAGGCCAACCTTGAAAATGTTGCACAACAGCTTGGCGCTCAGGGGGCGGCAGTAAAGGCTGCTGCCAGCAGTGTTGGAGTATCGAAAGCCAATCTTGACCGTGCACAAAGAAATTATAACCGTACACAACGAATAATCAAAAAAAATCCGGGAGCATTGTCGCAGGCCGACATTGACAGGGTTGAGACAAACCTGAACCAGGCCATTGAAAAACTTGCAAATGCCGAGGCTAATCTGCAAAAGGCAAAGGAACAACTTGGTGTTACCGGAGCAAAAAATCCGCAACTGCGTATGGCCATCTCCGATCTAAACAATGCTCAGCTTAACCTGTCGTGGACAAAGGTATATGCATCCGCAGAAGGATATATCGAAAGTTTTAATATTGATGTGGGATATTTCTGTCAGGCAGGTTCTCCGCTTGTTACATTGGTTTCGAAAGATGATCTGTGGATACAGGCCGATTTCAAAGAGAACAACCTGTCGAATATGAAGCCCGGAGATAAAGTCGATTTCATTCTGGATGTTAAACCGGGAGAAATATTCCATGGGAAAGTGCGCAGTATAGGGTACGGAGTAGATGTAGGAAATTCCGTTAACAGGGGAGGACTGCCGCAGATCAAAAGTACTAGCTCCTGGTTACAGGACCCGCAGCGATTTCCCGTTATTGTCGAATTTGAAAATGAAGAGGTAAAACGTTTGTGCAGGGCGGGAGGTCAGGCTGATGTTGTTGTTTTTACGGGTAACCACTCGTTCCTGAACGCTATAGCAAAATTCAGAATATGGCTTAATTCCAAGCTGTCGTATGTTCGCTAAAAAAAGAGAAATATCAGAGGTTCTTTTAAAGGACCGATTCAACAGGCCTGTGCTGCGCTATGCTTTCGGGGTGACAATTATTATGGCACTTTCGATACTGTGGGGTGGTCAGCTTGCTTATCTGATACCATTCCTTTCGCTTAATTTTTTTGCACCGGGAACAAAACGACCGACTCTGAAGGGAAGTATCGGCTTTATACTTATGGTAACCGGAAGCATGTACGCGGGTTTCCTTTTTGTGAAATATTTCTATGAAGATCTTATGGTTTATATCCCGATGCTGGCGGTATTCCTTTTTCTGATATTTTATACCGATAAGTTCAGCTTTGTTACTAAACTGTTTATTCTTATTGCTTTGCTTGCCATGCCGGTAAGCCTTGATACGATGACGACAGTTCAATGGGCTTATGCAATAGGCACTGTCATGGTATATGGCTCCATAATTACAATACTTGTGGTATGGATTGTGTATGCTTTGTTCCCTGACATTGAACTGCCTGATGAGTTAACTCCGGCTAAAAAACCAAAACCTGATCCGAAGACACGATTGACCGCAGCATTGGAAACTTTTATCGTGACATTCCCGGTTGTGATCCTGTTTGTGACATTCAAAATTGAATCAGGCCTGCTGGTACTGATCTATATTGTTGTTTTTTCAATGATGCCGGGAGTTGTTCACAAAGCGGGAGCGGTAAAGATCATCGGGAACCTGACAGGAGGCATTGTAACTATTATTTTTTATCAATTGATAGTGATCGTTCCTAATCTGTTGTTTTTCCTCCTTTTATTTCTGGGGACAGCCCTTTCGTTCGGCAACTATGTGTTTTCAGGCAAACCGATAGGTGCGTTCCTGAAAACAGGATTTTCGGCATTGGTAATGATAATCGGGGAATCGGTGCTTGGGACCGGCAATGCGGGTTCGTCGGTAACCGAGAGGGTTTTGCTCATTATGACAGCTGTTTTATATGTTATTGTTGCTTACTCGGTACTTGAAGCAATGAAAAATAAAAAGATAACAAATTCATGACCGGCAGTAAAAACACTTGGATATGAGAAAAAGGACATTTTATTTATCATTTTTGATCTCATTGGTCGTGAGCAGTTGTATGCTTGGGCCGAATTTTCAAAAATATCAGTACCGGGGACCTGAAAAGTTCAGGTTTGATACAACGAAAGTTGATTCTTCAGTTAACCTTCGATGGTGGGAACTTATGGATGACCCGGTCCTCGATACTCTGATAATGATCTCGCTGAGGGAAAACAAAGATGTTCTTATTGCTGCAGAACGGATAGAAGCAGCAAAGGCAAATATCGGCTATACCAACGCAGGACGCTGGCCTTCGTTTAACGTCGCGGGAGGGGTGTCCGGCTCAGGTATTTCAGGTAACACTAAGTCAGGATTTCAGTTTTACCCGGAGTTTTCGTGGGAAATAGGTTTTTGGGGGAAATTCCGTAGGATGAATGAAGCGGCAAGGGCAAATTATCTTGCTTCCGAATATTCGAAACAGATGGTTCAATTAAGCCTGGTCTCGGCAGTTGCGTCAACATACTATTCTTTGCTGGCTTATTATGATCTGCTCGAGATATCAAAACATACACTTGCCTCCCGTGACAGCGGTCTGGTAATAATGCGTGTCAAGTACGAAGGCGGAATGATATCGGAGATGGACCTTAATCAGGCACAGATACAGCGGGACGTTGCTGCGGTAATGGTACCCACGTACGAAAGGATGATAGGTCTGACCGAGAACAGTCTGAGTATTTTGCTCGGTCGTTTGCCTCAGAAGATAGTTGTGGGAGAACCGTTCCACAAACACAAATATGAGCTGGATATTCCTGTGGGACTTCCTTCCGAATTATTACAGCGACGACCCGATGTCCGGATGTCGGAGCAGATATACAGGGCTGCTAATGCTCAGATAGGCGTTGCAGAAGCTTTGAGGTGGCCGTCTTTGAGCCTGACGGGAATGCTTGGTGCGGCAAGCACTGACCTTGCATCCCTTAATGCAATAGGATTGACCTGGTCGGCAGGGGCAAGTATCTTTAGTCCGCTTTTTCAGTTTGGTAAAAATAAACGCAGGGTTGAAATGGCTGCAGCTGATGCGCGGGCTGCACTTCTTAATTATGAGAAAACGGTGCAGCAGGCATTTAAAGATGTTGAGGATGCATTGGTGAACATTTCATCTTTCAGAAAAGAGCTTAAAGCACAGGAGTCGAGAGCGAATACATCTGTTGAATCGGAGAAATTGTCATATATCCGTTATAACGAAGGGAACACAACATACCTTGAAGTTCTTGAGCAACAACGTTCTTCGTTTACTGCTCAACTTGATGTGCTTACAACCCGGTTGAATTTACTTAACTCTTATATTCTGCTTTATAAAGCTTTGGGAGGTGGGTGGATAACCCCTGAAGCTGAAAAACAGGGCGTGACAGAGGTGCAAAAGCCGTAACAGGGTTTAATCTATTT
>JAOZOF010000152.1 GCA_029933425.1 Marinilabiliaceae bacterium | reverse complement strand
TACATAATTCATTTCCTAACCTCTGTCCCTTTCTTTTGAATAAAAGGAGGGGCAGAGGTTTAAACAGATACATATCTGGAACCTAAATAAAACCTTTCGAAATGTACTATCCCATTAAAAAGAATATTTTTCTGATATTGACAGTTTTTTCCGGCTTTCTTTTTTCCTGCTCAGGTAATGATAAAGGAAATCAGCGCCCAAATATTATCATACTTCTTGCCGATGATCAAGGGTACGGTGATCTTGGCATTACCGGCAACCCGGTTTTCGAAACTCCTAACATCGATGCTTTTGCCAAAGAGAGTGCGACCATGGAAAACTTTTATGTCAGTCCTGTTTGTGCCCCTACACGTGCAAGCTTAATGACCGGAAGGTACAACTACCGTACGGGCGTGACCGACACTTACATAGGCGGTGCAATGATGTTCACCGAAGAGGTAACCATAGCCGAAGTACTGAAAGATGCAGGCTATGCAACAGGCATGTTCGGAAAATGGCACCTTGGCGATAACTATCCAATGCGCCCGATGGATCAGGGTTTTGAAGAGGCTCTCTACCTGAAAGGCGGCGGACTGGCACAGCCTTCCGATCCGTTCGAGAACAACAGAAGATATACAGATCCAATACTGTTCCATAACGGAGAAAAGGTCCATACAAAAGGGTTCTGTACCAATGTGTATTACAACTATGCCATCAACTTCATGAAACAAAGTCTGAAGGAGGACAAGCCGTTCTTTGCATACATCGCCACCAATGCCCCGCACGGTCCATTTCATGATGTGCCTGAAGACCTGAAAGAGTACTACCTGAAAAAAGAGAAAGAGTTAGCCTCGATATCATTCGATAAAAAACCTAACATTGATAAGCTTGCAGCTATCGGGGCCATGATAACCAATATCGACCAGAATGTGGGCAGGTTGATGGAAGAGCTTAAAAAGCTCGGCATTGATAAAAACACCATTGTCATCTATATGAGCGACAACGGGCCGAACGGAAACCGCTACGTCGGGAATATGCGAGGACACAAAGGTAATGTCACCAACGGTGGTATCCGATCCGTGTTTTACATGCACTGGCCTGCCGTGTTCAAAGGCGGAGAAAAAAGTGACATCTATGCCGCCCATTACGATGTTATGCCTACACTGCTTGATGCAGCCGGCGTGAAAACGCCTGAAGGCGTCAAACTTGACGGACGCAGCTTCCTGCCGTTGCTTACCAACAAAGAAAAAGACTGGAAAGATAGAGCCATTTTTGTTCAGTGGCACCGAGGCCTTGAACCTCAGGAATTCAGGAATTTTGCAATGGCCGGAAAGAAATGGACTCTTTTGAGCTCAAATGCAAAACGTTTTGAACTATATGACATAACACAAGACCCCAGGGAGGAGAACGATCTTTCGAAGGAACATCCTGAAAAGTTGGAGGAGATGAAAGAAGGATACATGCAGTGGTTCAATGATGTTTCTTCAACAAGGGAAAACAACTACGCCACTCCGCGTATTATCGTAGGAAATGATGCTGAGATCAACTCTGAGCTTTCACGTCAGGACTGGATAAAAGACGAGGGCAAAGTTTGGGGAACGAAAGGTCACTGGCTTCTTACCGTTGATCATGATGCCGTTTTTGACATAACTGTAAAGATACTTAAACCAAAACCAGGCTGGAATGTTACTTTAAAGGCCGGAGACATTGTGAAAAAAGGTGTGATGAAGGATACTGAATTCACTTTCAAAGGTATCGCACTGAAGAAAGGAGATCTGACACTCTCCGCAGAGGTTTCAAAAGGCGACGAGGTCTATGAACGCATGCATGTTTTTGTAAAACGTGTATCGGAATAAAGGCCGATAAAGGATATTAAAATTAAACTGAGTAGATATGAAACGTATTTTATTTTTGGTTTTGCTTGGCATGATGGCAATGCAGGTTTTTTCTCAAAAGAAAAATATTCTTTTCATTGCTGTTGATGACCTGAAACCATTGATCGGAGCCTACGGAGATAACTATGCCATTACACCAAACATCGACAAACTGGCACAGGAAGGTTATCTTTTCAGAAATGCATACGCACAGCAGGCTGTTTGTGCACCTTCAAGAGCAAGTATGCTTACCGGCCTCCGGCCCGACAGGACAAAAGTGTGGGACCTTAAAACCAAGATAAGATCGAAAAACCCGAATGTGGTAACACTGCCTCAGACTTTCAAAAAGAACGGATATACAACTTATGCCATAGGAAAAATATTCGACCCCCGCAGTGTGGACAAAGGACACGACTCACGCTCATGGACCATTCCTTACATCGGACCTGACAAACTGCCCGGACCGGGCCCAAAACCGGCCTTAGGATATTACCTTTCTGACAAGAACCTTGCTAAGGTTAAATTTTATGAAGGCCTTGCAGATGCCAAAGGTCTTACGGGAGCGGCAAGATATAAATTCATTGCTAATAACTTCAAGCCCTCCACCGAGATGGCTGATGTGCCTGACGGAGCGTATGTTGACGGACGCATAACCACCGAGGCTCTGAAAAAGCTTCATAAATTTGCCAAAGAGAACAAGCCGTTCATGCTCATGGTCGGTTACAAGAGGCCTCATCTGCCATTCGTTGCCCCCACAAAATACTGGAACCTGTACAAACGCAAAGAGGTCCCTGTGGCAAAATACCAGAAGCACTCAAAAGGAGGACCTTCGTTAGCGTACCACAACAACCCCGAATTAAAGTCATACACCGATATCCCGGAGGCTTTTGACCAGTACGGCGAGCTTGACATCGACAAACAGAGAGAACTGATACACGGTTATTACGCAGCCACATCTTACGTCGATGCCCTTATCGGCCATCTGATCAAAAAACTGAAAGAAACAGGCCTCGACAAAAATACCATCATCGTTCTTTGGGGCGACCACGGCTTCCACCTCGGCGATCACGGACTCTGGACAAAACACACCAATTTTGAACAGGCAACAATTCTGCCGTTTATCATTGTTGACCCGGACTTCAAGCACGGCGAAACAAATATTCCGGTTGAGGCGCTCGACATCTATCCTACTCTTTGTGATCTCACGGGGATCAAGCCTCCTAAAGAAATACAGGGACAAAGTCTGGTCCCGTTCCTTAAAGGCGGAACTCCTGAGCAGACATTTGCTGTATCTCAATGGCCCACACGGGGGTACAAAGGCGGAATGGGCTATTCGATACGCACAAAAAGATACCGTTATACCGAGTGGTACAAATCGTACAAGAGTACAATGAAACGCAACGAAAAAAATGTCGTTGCAAGGGAGTTGTACGATTACGAAACTGATCCTCTTGAAACAAGGAACCTTGTGAAGAACAAAAAATATGCTGATGTTCTGAAAGAACATAAAAAGATACTACACGATTTCCTTGACTCACAGGTCATGACAGGAGGAGCTGCTGCCGCAGGAGTCCTTACCGTAACTGCTAATGAGATACCCGGACAGCCCAAAGGCACTCCGATACGTCAGATCGTTGAGAAAAATTTCAAACCCGGTTCTGTTTACATCGGCTGCACCATAGATCACAGAAATGTAAATACTCCGAAAGGGAGACTGCTTGCTCAGCAGTTTTCGTACACAACACCCGAAAATGCGGTCAAGCAGTCGGCTGTTCATCCTAAACCTGATGTGTGGGACTGGAGCAAGATCGACAGGATCATAAAATACGCAAAGAAGAACAACATGGTCGTACGGCTCCATGGCCCTGTAAGCCCGCAGGCGTCGGTATGGGCAAAAGAGGACCATCGTACCAAAGAGGAGCTGATGCAGAACATGACCGAGTACATGACCCGTGAATGTGAGCATTTCAAAGGCCAGAGCGATGTGATAAAATGGATGGATGTTGTAAATGAGACTGTCGATCACGGCGGCAAGTGGTTCGGCCCCAAGCCGGGAACCGACCAATGGGAAAACCCCTGGCTGAAAATAGGATTGAATGCTGACGGAATTCCCACATACATCGTCAAGGCGTTCGAGATAGCAACGGCAAAAGCCGATCCCAACATCAAGCTCGTTTTCAACCAGCACTTGGCAATGGAACCGGAGGTATGGGACAGGGTGAAATCGACTGTGATGTACCTTAAGAAGAAAGGTCTAAGGGTTGATGCCATTGGCTGGCAGGCTCACCTGAAAGAGAAAAATAACGTAGGCCTTGATCCCGAAGCTCTGAAACGTCTCGGTGAACTGATAGACTGGACGCACAAGAACGGCATGGAATTCCATGTTACCGAGATAGACTACAAAATGACTGAGCCATACGATGACTATGCGGCACAAAAACAGGCCATAGCATACACAAACGTTCTGAAAGTACTTCTGAGCAAACGTGACCGGGGCGTTGTTGCATACAACGGCTGGGGGCTGCAGGATGGCAGCACAAAATATTCCGACGGCCACCGCTATCTGTTCGACGAAGAACTGAGAGCAAAACCTGTTTTTTATGCAATTCAAAAGACACTTGAGAACCCCGACGATTTGAAGTTGATATTCGATATCCCCAAAGTAGAGAAGGCTGTTGCAGCAACAGCTTTCAACAGCGGAATACTAAAGAACGGAAGTTTTGAGAATGAGTTTGCCGGCTGGACAAACTGGGGAGGCAGCGAAATAGCTTACAGTGGAAATCATCATTCGGGTGAAGCTGCAGCGGCTTTGAAACCAAAATCAGGAATAAAACAGGAAGTCAAGCTGAAGCCAAACACAAATTATTCACTCACTGTTTGGGTAAAGAACGAAGAGGGTGAACATGTTACCGTGAAAGTAAAAGTTGACGGCATGGATAAGCCTTTGTCCAAAGGTTCTGTTTCAAACGAATACACCAAGATCACGATCAACTTTAACTCAGGTAAAGCTCATAAAGCCACCGTATTTGCCCAGAAATGGAAACCTTCGGACAAAGGGATCTCATGGGTAGACGACTTCAGTTTGACAGAAGTTAAGTAACAACAAAAGATAAGACATACTAAAAACTAAAGAAATGAAAAAAAGCATATTGATCGCAGCAGTCCTCATTTTGTCTTTAATAACATTTGCACAAAAAAACGACAGACCCAACATTGTTTGGTTTACCTGTGAGGACATAAGCCCTACCCTTTCGATGTACGGCGACAGCACAGCCAAAACACCCAACCTCGACCAACTGGCTAAAGAGGGTATAGTTTTCGATAACGTATTTGCCGTTGTTGGAGTGTGTGCACCAAGCCGCTCTTCCATCATAACCGGAATGTACCCGACCTCCATCGGAACAATGCACATGCGTACGGCAGTTGACATACAGTCATGGGGTAAGCGTGATTATTCAGGTGAAAGTATGGCAGTGGACATCAACGGTGAAAAAGTACCTCATTATTCTGCGGTCATCCCTTCATACGTAAAATGCTTCCCCGAGTACATGCGCGAGACAGGATATTACTGTATCAACAATCAGAAGACCGATTACCAGTTCGCGGCTCCTGTTACTGCCTGGGACGAGAACAATGCCAAAGGCGACTGGACACATACCCCGAAAGGCAAACCTTTCTTTTATGTTTTCAATCATGGGGTAACTCATGAATCGCAGATATGGAAAAGGAAAGACAAGCCACAGACAGTCGATCCGAAAACAGTTCCTCTCCCCTCTTACTACCCCGTTGATCCTGTTGTAAGGAAAGACGTGGCACGCAATTACTCGAACATCGAAGTTCTTGACAAGCAGATAGGTGAAAAGATACAGCGACTGAAAGATGCCGGATTGTACGAAAACACAATTATCTTTTTCTTCAGCGACCACGGCGGCCCGCTTCCACGAGGTAAGCGCCTGCACTACGATTCAGGGCTTAAAGTACCGTTCATCGTTCGCATCCCTGAAAAATACAAGGCCAAGTACGGCCTCGATCCCTCATGGATCAATAACGGGCGTGTGGAAAACCTGATCTCTTTTGTTGATCTGGCCCCGACCCTTTTGTCGATCGCAGGATACGAAATCCCCGAATACATGCAGGGAAAGGCATTCATGGGACCACAGCGGGTAAAAGAACCGAGGAAGTACATTTTCGGCACAGGTGACCGCTTCGACGAGCACACCGACCGCAACCGTATCGTTCGCGACAGCAGGTATCTGTACGTAAGAAATTATCACCCGGAAATACCGGCATACAAGGACATTGCTTACCGAAGGAACATTGACATGATGAACCGCCTGCTTGAACTCCACAAGCTCGGACGCCTCAACACTGCGCAAAACTACTGGTTCCGTATGTACAAGACCAAAGAGGAGTTTTACGACTGTAAGACAGATCCTGACAATGTCATCAACCTGATAGATGATCCGCAGTACCAGGATAAGATAGAAGAAATGCGTAAGGCAATGGATAACTGGCTTGCCGAAACAGGAGACATGGCTAAAGTGCCTGAAAAAGAGATGTACCTGAAAATGTGGCCCAACGGTATTCAACCAATAACCGAAATGCCGGTGGTGCATAAAAAAGGCAGAACGGTAACACTTTCCTGCGGAACAGAAGGAGCCTCCATTGCTTACCTGATAAGTGATAAGGATTTCACCCCCGGACTGAATGCCGGATGGCAGGTTTACTATCAGCCCGTAAAAGTGCCGAAAGGAAAATATCTGTATGTGATGTCACAACGCATAGGATACAAAGAGAGTGAAATAGTGAAAGAGAAATTCTAAGCATGACAAAAAAACTGTTTTTAATCTTAGTATTGATATTTTCGGGCATTACCCTTAAAGCCCAGAAATATCCTTTTCAAAACACTAAACTGTCTGACGAAGAAAGGATAAGTAATTTCATCTCACTTCTTACTCCCGAAGAAAAAGTTTCTTTGTTGTCGTGGAAGTTGAGAGTTCCCCGTCTTGGTGTCGCCGGGACACAAATAATTGAAGGGCTGCACGGACTTGCATACAGCGGACCTGCAGGTGCTCGGGTAAAAGGTAAGGATGCCGCTTTCACGACCACTTTCCCCCAGTCGATCGGCCTTGCCAACACATGGGACCCGGAGCTTGTAAAGAAAGTCGGTGAAACAATGTCGTATGAGGCAAGATACCTTGCTCAGAACGATAAAAGAGAAGAGAGAGCAGGACTTATCGTTTTCTCACCCAATGCCGACCTGGGACGTGATGTCCGCTGGGGAAGAACTGAAGAGTGTTTTGGTGAAGATGCTTTTCTAGGAGCAAAAATGAGTGTGGAGATGGTTAAAGGCCTGCAGGGCGACGACCCGAAGTACTGGAGGACAGCTTCCCTGCTGAAACATTTTCTCGCTAACAGCAATGAGGAGGGCAGAACATTCACCTCATCCAACTTCGACGAGAGACTGTTCCGCGAGTACTACTCCTACCCCTTCTTCAAAGCATTTACCGAAGGCGGTGCCGAATGTTACATGACAGCCTACAACAAGTATAACGGCATTCCCTGTGCCGTCCATCCGTTCATCCGTGACATCACGATGAAAGAGTGGGGAGTGAACGGTATTATCACAACCGACGGCGGTGCATTTAGCCTACTTGTTACTGCACACCACTACTACCCTGATCTCGAAGCTGCCGCCAAGGCTTGTTTCGATTCAGGGATAACAATGTTCCTCGACAAAAAGTACAAAGAACCGGTTACAAAAGTGATCGAAGAAGGTGTGGTCTCAGGATCACAGCTCGACTCTACCTTGCGCGGCCCTGTAAGGGTTTTGCTTAAACTGGGACTTCTTGATGATTCACCTGAAAACCCGTATTCAAAGATCGGCATCGACGACACATCGGAGCCATGGAACAGGGAAGAGAACAAAGAACTGGTAAGGGAGATAACCCAAAAATCCGTTGTTCTTTTGAAAAATGAAAACCATATCCTTCCGGTTGACAAGAAAAAAATAAAGTCGGTTGCCGTCATAGGCTCCTATGCCGACAGGATCATTTCCGACTGGTATGTTGGTTTTCCTCCTTACAAGGTTACCATTCTTGACGGGATAAAGAATACCGTGGGCGATGATGTTGAAGTGTATTTTGCCGAAACCGACAAGATCGATTCAGCACGCATTGCCGCCGAAAAAGCTGACATTGCGATAGTGTGCATCGGCAACCATCCGCTTTCACACGGGCTGGGCTGGGCAAAGAACCTCATCTACAGCGAAGGACGTGAAGCAATCGACCGTCAGGCACTGATAACTGAACAGGAGGACCTTGTGAAGATCGTAAGGAAAGCAAATCCGAATACCATACTTGTCATGGTTGCCAGCTTTCCTTATGCCATCAACTGGTCGAAAGAGAATGTGCCTGCCATTCT
>JAOZOF010000446.1 GCA_029933425.1 Marinilabiliaceae bacterium | reverse complement strand
AGCATTAGCCACATATTCGTTGTTACCTATTATAAAGAACTTCACAAAAGAAGCAGGATTAGAGGTTGAGACCAGCGACATATCGCTTGCAGGCAGGATAATCGCAACATTCCCTGATAATCTTACCGAGGAGCAGAAACAATCAGATGAACTGGCATTCCTCGGTGAACTGGTAAAGAAACCTGAAGCCAATGTAATTAAATTACCGAACATAAGTGCTTCAATCCCTCAGCTAAAAGCAGCGATAAAAGAGTTGCAGGATAAAGGATACGACATACCCGATTATCCTGAAGAACCACAAACGGAAGAAGAAAAAGAACTTAATGCAAGATTTGCAAAGGTTTTGGGTTCTGCAGTAAACCCCGTTTTGCGCCAGGGCAACTCCGATCGTCGTGTTGCTCCATCGGTTAAGGAGTATGCCAAAAAATTCCCGAAAAAACTCGGCGAATGGTCATCCGATTCCAAATCTCATGTTGCATGGATGGAAGATGGTGATTTTTATGGCAATGAGAAATCCGTTACTATGGATAAAGAGCAGAATGTGAAGATCGAATTTGTTGATCCTGATGGCACTGTTACAGTACTGAAAGAGAAATTGCATCTTTTGGAGGGAGAAGTGCTTGACGGAACATTCATGAGTGCTAAGGCTCTTCGCAGCTTTATTGAAAAAGAGATCGAGGATGCAAAAGAGAAAGATGTGTTATTTTCAGTTCACTTGAAAGCAACCATGATGAAAATATCCGACCCAGTGATTTTCGGTCATTTCGTTTCAGTTTACTTTAAGGATGTTTTTGAAAAACATGCCCAGACATTCGAGGAGATAGGCGTAAACCCTGACCTCGGACTTGGTGATCTTTACAAAAAAATCAAAGTTCTTCCCAAAGAGAAGCAGAATGAAATAGAAGCTGACATTCAGGCTACTTATGAAAAACAGCCCAAACTTGCAATGGTAAATTCCGACAAAGGAATTACCAATCTGCATGCCAGTAACGACATAATCATTGACGCATCGATGCCTGTTGTGATTCGCGATTCAGGTAAAATGTGGGGACCTGATGGTAAGTTACACGACACAAAAGCTGTGATACCCGACCGTTGCTATTCCCGCTGGTATCAGGAAGCTATCGATTTTTGTAAAACAAATGGAGCTTTCGATCCGACCACTATGGGCAACGTTTCCAATGTTGGCCTGATGGCTCAAAAAGCTGAAGAGTACGGCTCACACGATAAAACATTCTTTGCTCAGGGTAATGGTATCATCAGAGTAGTTGACGACGAAGGTAATGTTTTGATTCAGCATGATGTTGAAAAAGGGGATATCTGGAGAGGTTGTCAGGCTAAAGACCTGCCAATCAAAGACTGGGTGGGATTAGCTGTTAAGCGTGCCAAAGCTACCGGCAGCCCTGCCATATTCTGGCTCGACGAAAACCGTGCCCACGACAGCGAACTGATCAAAAAAGTAAACACATACCTTAAAGATCACGACACAACCGGATTAGAGATAAAGATCATGCCTCCTGTTGAAGCTATGAAATATACACTTCAGCGTTCAAAGGACGGACTTGACACCATTTCGGTTACAGGTAATGCCCTTCGTGACTACCTCACCGACCTCTTCCCTATTCTTGAACTGGGAACTTCGGCTAAGATGTTGTCAATCGTTCCTCTGCTTGCCGGCGGAGGCCTTTACGAGACCGGAGCAGGCGGTTCAGCTCCTAAACATGTTCAGCAATTCATGGAAGAAGGCCACCTTCGCTGGGACTCTTTGGGCGAATACCTTGCTCTTACTGTTTCGATAGAAGACCTGGGAAACAAGACAAATAACCCGAAAGCCCTGATACTTGCAAAAGCACTCGATAAGGCTGTAGAAAAGGTTCTGTTCCAGGGAAAATCGCCTTCACGCAAAGTAAACGAGATAGATAACCGCGGAGGACATTTCTATCTGAGCATGTACTGGGCTGAAGAACTGGCAAACCAGGATGATGATAAAACAATGAAAGAAAAATTCATTAAAGTTTACGCACAGCTGAAGGAAAATGAAGATAAGATAAACGAAGAGCTCATATCAGCTCAGGGATCACCTGTTGACATGGGTGGGTATTACAAACCAAGCCCTGA
>JAOZOF010000445.1 GCA_029933425.1 Marinilabiliaceae bacterium | reverse complement strand
CCTTCCGGTAATGCCGGCAAATCATCTCTCCCTTTCCACTTAACCACCGCCGTAACATCATCAACTTCAACAGGTACACACTCTTCCATAGAGTATCCCGGAACAGGCCTGTTGTTACTATCCAGAATCTCAGCTCTCAAAGAACCATTTTTCGCATCAACATTAACAACCAGCTTACCCTCCGCATTTTTCAACAGCTTTGTTGTAACAAATCCCGTGCCTCTTGCATCAAGCGACACAAAACCGTTAAGTCTCAGTTCGGCCAAACCAATTCCGCTGTGCCTCTCCTCCTTGCTGTCATGCGAATTATCCCATCCGCTGTAATAGATCAATGTTTTACCGTCGTGATTGAACATAGGTGTACCGAACAACATACCGTCATCCCAGGTACCGGGATCCCCTACGGGAATAAATATTTTTTGCCCTGCAACACGATCCCACTTTCTGTTATCGTGACTGACAGTAAGCTGAATATCTATCGTTTCATTTCCGGGCTTTTTGTACGAGTACAACAGACCGATGTATGTATTCCCAAACTGCGTTACGGTCATTCCATACGACTGGGGATCTTTCAGATCGTGAGCATGAGTTATCACAGGCTTCGGCTTCGACCAATGGATAAAATCACTGCTTTCCGTTCGTACCACCTGCCTGAACGAAGGCCACGGCTCTGCCCACCCTTTGGAATAAACTACAAACTTTCGACTGTTGGTATCATACATTACAGAAAGAACATCACTGATAGAATTCTCGGTTTTATTCGCATGCAAAACAGGATTCCCCTCATATTTAGTCCAATGAATACCATCAGATGAGAAAGCTATGCAGATACCGTCATCCCTGTAACCTTTTTTCCCTTTCGGGAAATCCCAAAAAACCATTTTATATCTTTTGTTGATGTCCGGATCCAGGGTATCTTTAATTACAGAAGGCGAATAAAGATCATGAAAACCGTAATTCTGCATCACGATATTATTCTTTTTCGAACCATTGAATTCCACAATCCCAAGATCAGGCCTCTCCCACTTTATGCCGTCTTTACTTACCGAAAAAAGCACGGGAGTCCTCTCTTTCAGATCCAAAGAATAGTTGTAACTCTGATACCAGATCTTAAACAATGAGTCCTCTTCATCGAAAATTATCGTCCCAAAACAGTACGGATTCTCCTCCCACGGCACATCGGACGTTATCAACGGATTTCTTTTGTATTTTACAGGCTGATGAAGCACCGGTTCAATGTTCTCTGTTTTTTCAATCCAGTGATCATCAATGAACATGAGCCAGTTTGCATCGGTTGCTTTAAGTGATGACTTTAAATGTGAAAGATCTTCATCCCCATACTGACATGAAGATAAGATCATGACACTTAAAATCATCATGAAAAAAAAGAGTTGATATTTTCCGGCTTTGAATTCCATATCAGATCCTGATGAATATTTTGTTTTTATACATCCAGTAGCAGATGTACCACAACAGATAAAGCACAATCAAACTCAGAACAATATGTGATAACAGCTCATACCCGCCAAACAGTGTATTGGTCAACGGTGCCACTATCTCCGAAACAAGATCGGCTCCGCCCACATGGGCAAAAAGATATATGAACAATGGATTCAACCCTACAATGGTAAATATCCATACTCCCTTTTGTAGTTTTTTTATGTCGATCAACCAGTAACTCAGGGCAAGAGCAAGAAATGCCCAGCCGCCGCTTGCAAAAACAAATGTACTCGTAGCAATGCGTTTAATGATAGGAGTAACCCCGCTGAGCCCATAACCAATGGCAAGGCCAATGAATCCGGCTATCACAAGTATCTTTACTTTCTGCATGTCCGAACGCTTACTCATCAGCAATTGTCCTGCCAATACACCCCAGATAGTATGTGCCGTAGTGGGAATAGCATTGAAAATAGCCCAGCTGCTATTGTACTCCTGACCCGAGATCTTTGCATTCAGCCAGTAACCAAAGTTATGCTGATGTACCCAGGGCTGATCAAAACCTTCGACAGAGAATGTACGATAAATGATCTCGCTGATCAGGATCACAGCAATTGATACTGCTATCTGATAAATTGCAGGCTTTCGCATTATCAGGAAAGCAATGAGATAGGTAACCGA
>JAOZOF010000151.1:1183-8315 GCA_029933425.1 Marinilabiliaceae bacterium | reverse complement strand
CAATCTATAATTCACTCCATAGTACAGTTCGAGGATGGGTCGATGAAAGCGCAAATGGGGCTGCCCGATATGAGACTTCCCATTCAGTACGCTCTTACCTTTCCCGGACGTGTAAGGTCAGATTTTGAAAGATTCAGTTTTCTCGATTATCCTCAGTTGACGTTTGAGGAATTAGACAGAGAGGTGTTCAGGAACGTGACACTTGCTTACCGGGCAATGGAAGAAGGTGGTAGTCTGCCGTGTGTCCTTAATGCAGCGAATGAAGTTGCCGTTGAGGTTTTTTTGAGCGGGGGGATTGGCTTTTTGCAGATGTCAGAGATTATAGAGGAAACGATGAACAATATTGAATTTATAGCTCATCCTACTCTTGACGATTATCACGAACTGGATAAATTGTCAAGAAAATTTGCCCGTGAAGTTATTCGTAGAAAAAGCTGACCTTTTGTGTTCACATTTGTATGAAACCACAGATCAGTAATCTTTACTAAATACCTAGAAGCAAACAGGTGGTTTGCTATCTGAATGAGCCGGTTTTAACTCAAAATAATCAATATGCTTTTTGATCAGAGTCTGAATGACTATCAATTAATACGTTCATCTGTTTTGTCTAACTCCAAAGCAGTAACCTTCTAAATCAGCCTTTCCTGAAGGATCTCAGGAAGGTTAACCCGCATGGCGCCTTTGGTTTAGCTCGCATCTCGCTTCATGACGAACAATTTGGTTTAATATTTCAATTCTCCTAAACAGTAAAACATTGCATTAAACACATTGCTAATTATTTGGAAAAAGATATCTTTGTTGCTCTGAATTAGAAAAAGATTTGTTGATGGATATATTTATAAAGACGATACAGTTAATTTTAAGTCTTTCGATCCTTGTTATTCTGCATGAGTTCGGGCACTTCTTCTTTGCCAAACTGTTTAAAACAAGGGTAGAAAAGTTCTATTTGTTCTTTAATCCCTGGTTTTCATTGTTCAAGTTCAAGAAAGGTGAGACTGAATACGGAATAGGCTGGCTGCCCTTGGGAGGCTATGTGAAGATATCGGGCATGATAGACGAGTCGATGGATAAAGAGGCACTGAAACAACCTGCCCAGCCCTGGGAGTTCCGTGCGAAACCTGCATGGCAAAGATTGCTGATCATGGTTGGGGGTGTTTTGGTGAATTTCATAACAGCTCTTGTTATATTCTGGCTTGTGCTTTATACCTGGGGTCAGGCATATTACGATGCCGATAGCGCCAAATACGGCTTTTACTACACACCGGTTGCACATGAAGTCGGAATACATGATGGTGACAGGATCACTTACGTTGATTCGTTCAAGGTGGTAACAGTATCGGATATTGCAAAGCACATATTGCTAGAGGATGCCACAGAAGTTACGATTGTAAGGGGAGATTCCACTTTTAAGCTGACGCTTCCGGAGGATTTCGGCCAAAAGATAATGGCATCAGGGGTAAAGACTTTTGCTGATTTTCAGATACCGACGGTTATTGACACTGTGGTGCCTAAAAGTGCGGCGGCAGAGGCCGGGTTGATGAAAGGTGACAGTGTTTTGTCTGTTAACGGACAGCCTGCAGTATTTTTCCATCAGTTCAGGGACCTGATAATCTCCAATGCGGGGAAAGATATAACTCTTGATGTTGTAAGGAACGGTCAAAAAATTGAGTTGACAGTTGATGTTCCTAAAAAAGGAATAATAGGAGTGGGCAATAAACAGCCCGGTTTTATTAAGGTTGAAAGGCATAAGTACGGTTTTTGGGAAGCTGCACCCGCAGGAATAAAGAAAGGGTTCAAAATACTGGTCGATTACGTCAAACAGCTTAAGCTCATCTTTACCAAAGAGGGGGTAAAACAACTGGGTGGTTTCGGCACAATGGGCAATCTGTTCCCGGCATCGTGGGATTGGTATGTTTTCTGGAGCAATACTGCGCTGATATCACTCATATTGGCATTCATGAACATCCTGCCTATTCCGGCGCTTGACGGCGGCCACGTGCTGTTCCTTCTGTATGAAATGATAACCGGACGAAAACCAAGTGATAAATTCCTTGAGTATGCTCAGGTGGCAGGGATGATCCTGTTGCTTGGTCTGTTGCTATATGCAAACGGAAATGACATTTTTAAGGCATTTTTTAGCAAATAGCAAGTAAAGATTATTAAATTTGTGTAACAAAAATATTTAAATCATGTATAGTTCAAATGTATTCTTATTGATGCCAAGCGGTTATGAGTGGATACTCGTTATCCTCGCCATTGTTTTATTATTTGGCGGAAGAAAGATCCCTGAGCTTATGAGAGGATTGGGACAGGGAATGAGAGAGTTCAAAAAAGCCAAGGATGAAGGCTTTGAAGACAAAGATACCGAGAAAGAGAAAAAAGAAGCTATCAAGGATAAGTGATCGTAAAGGTCATTATCTCTTTTTTTGAAAAATATTTTAAGGCCGGCAATATGTATCGTCCGGCTTTTTATATTGCAATTTTATGAAATGATATGAAACATTACAATTACAAGATTCTTCTGACCATCGTTTTTGTATATGTTTCATTTTCTTTGAAAGGGCAATCTTCTGTTGACGGGAAACAATCCACAATAACAGAGTATCCTGAGTGGCTGTACGAAACCCGTTTTAAAGAGTTAGATTCCAAGACTCCCATAAAACTTGATTATAACGATCAGGTAAAAGCATATATCGATGTGTATGTCGTTAAACGAAGGGAGCATCTGAGCAGGATAATCGGTCGTTCGGAATATTACTTTCCGCTTTTCGAGGAATACTTAAGTAAATACAATCTTCCTTTAGAGTTAAAATATCTGGCAATAATTGAATCGGCATTGAACCCCAGGGCAAAGTCTCCGTCGGGGGCAATGGGCTTATGGCAGTTCCTGTACCAGGCATCAAGGATGTTCGATATGAGGGTCGATTCGTATATCGATGAGCGGTGCGATCCTTTAAAAAGCACTATTGCCGCCTGTCAGTATCTCGATTACCTGTACCGTAACCTGAATGATTGGCAACTTGCACTTGCAGCATACAACGGAGGTATCGGGGTTGTGAAAAAAGCCATTGAACGTTCAGGAGGCAAGACAAGTTTCTGGGAACTTCAGCCGTATCTTCCCGCTGAGGTGAGAGCTTATGTTCCTGCTTTCATTGCAGTGAATTATGTCATGAAGTATTACAAAAATTATGATATCGAACCTGTTCCGTATTTTATAAGTTTTGATGATGTTGATACAGTGTATGTGAACAAGCCTCTTACCATTAAACAGGTAAGTGAAGCTGCCGGAGTGACTGAAAATGTTGTGAAGATGCTGAACCCTGTTTTTATCAAAGATTTCATTCCTGCAGGCGATCTTCCTGTAAGGCTGTTCCTGCCTGATACTTCGATGATAAGATTCATCAGGAATGAACCTTCTCTTGAACCCGCACAACATCCTTCGGTTGCTTATGTTCCGGTTGGTGACACAACAAACAGGTTCAAAGTGCAGCATGTGATAAAGAAAGGGGAGTTCTTTCATAAAATAGCCATGAAATACAAATGCCGTATAGATGACATTGTTTATTGGAACGATCTGAAAACAAGAAATATTTATCCCGGTCAGAAACTGACAATCTGGGCTCCTGTTCCCGATGGTACATTTTTTGTAACCAAAGATGTTGATATTAACGACGAAAAGAAGTATCCGAACCTGAACTATACTTTGTCAGGTTATCGTAAGTAAATGTATTCTTTAAAATATACCGCCATGAAAAAGTTAGTAGTCTTTTTTATTCCGTTGAGTCTTCTCTTTTTGTTTTCCTGTAAAAGTAATGACGGCTATAAGCCTAATGCCGGAGGCAAGGCAGGTGATCTGCTCATTGTTATGAAAGCAAAACATATGAACTCCGATGCAGGGAAGACCATAAAGGAGATAATGTCGCAGCCGTATTTGGGATTGCCGCAGGAAGAACCAATTTTTACTGTTCAGATGGCTCCTTACGACAATCTGAATGATTTCATGAAAACTATGCGTAATCTGATCATGGTCAATATATCGTCAAAGGTTGAGGCAGATACTATTTTATACTACAAGAATGCCTGGGCCAAGAGTCAAGCCATGGTGAGGATAAATGCAAAAACAGAACAGGAATTTATTAACCTGGTACAAAGTCATTCATCTGATCTTATTGATTTCTTTAACAAGGCCGAACGTGAACGTGCCATAAAATATTACAGAAAATATATCAACAAAGAATTTTCGGATAAGATCAGGGCTAAATACAATATCTTCATAACCGTTCCTACAGGGTATACACGAATAAACGAAAAGAAGGATCTCATCTGGATGAGTGAGGGAAATGCCGGGTCAAGCGAAGGTTTGATCGTTTACTCTTATCCTTACACAGGAAAAGGTACATTCCTGAAAGAGAGTCTTCTTAACAAGCTGAATGTGGTTCTGAAGGATAATATTCCGGGACCGTCAGACGGGTCTTACATGTCTGTTGAGATGATGTTCCCTCCGATATATAAGGCTGTTAAGGTTGGAGAGGAGAAAGTTGCCGAGATACGCGGGTTATGGAAAGTGGTTGGTGATATGATGGGTGGTCCGTGGATAATGCATGCCCATCTGGATAAATTCAATCAGCGTGTGATTGTTGTATTCGGATATATTTATGCTCCTGAAGTGAAGAAAAGAGATAAAATAAGGCAGATGGAGGCTGTGCTGTATTCATACAAGAACCTGAATAAACCTAAAGAAAAGGATAAAGCCAAAGAGGAAAAGTGATTAGATCATCCTGTATCTTACATGCGTGATGAATGTAAAAATATTTTATCTTTGCGCAAACTTTTGGCCCCGTAGTTCAATGGATACCTGCCTTGCCGGCAGGCAGGGAATATAGGATTCCGATTACTACGATATGTAATTCTCTATTAATTTTTGTCATGGAACATGATGGTAATTGGTATGTATATGCTCTTTTTTCTCCAGGGCATAATCGAATTTACATCGGAATGACCTCAAGACCGGATGAAAGATTAAAGGAACACAATCGTGGTAAAATGAGGTCAACAAAGGCATACAGGCCATGGAAAATGGTTTACAAAGAGAAAACCGCGAATAGAACTGAAGCTCGCAATAAAGAAAAGTTCTATAAAACTACATCCGGAAGAAACATCATACGGAATATAGTCAAAAGCAAGTACAATAATACCGATAATAAAAGCCAGATATTGTAAAATATTCTATATTTGCATTCAAAATTGGCCCCGTAGTTCAATGGATAGAATATAGGATTCCGGTTCCTACGATATGGGTTCGATTCCCGTCGGGGTCACTTGAAATAACTCCTGCCTGATCTCAGACAGGAGTTGTTTTTTATGGTTTGATATTCGATAGGTCATCAGATATTGTGTGATAATTTGTCAAATCCTTTTGTTTTTTTGATGATGGCAACAGTGCATTTTGCCCTGCGTGAAATCTGGAACGATGGCAGATCTTCAAGTGTTTTATTGGGGTTTCTGAGGTCTTTGCCTAATATCAGCATATCATATTCGGCAGACCTGTTAATGATATCTTCCACAGGGTCGTCATTTACATAAAGGTGGATATTGTAAAGAGCTGTTGTCTTTAATTCCTGCAGACTTTCGATCATTAACTTGTCAGTCTTTGTTTTTTGTTGTTTTGTGTACCCGGTTGGCAAATAGCTGAACAACACGATCTTTGCATTGCGTTTTTCTGCCACAGCACTGGCTACCATTAATATCAGACTGAGGTTTCGGGTATCCTTGACATAAACTCCTATTTTTTGCGGGTTGAAGTTTTCCGGATCTATTCTCAGGTTCAGTATTATCATATCAGTATGAGAATTCCTCAGCACCTGATCAAAAATGGTATCATTAAAGCTTACATACTTTTTAGGGAAACCTATTGTTATCAAATTGCAGTCTTCTTCTTCGGCGGCGTGCACAATACCTAAAGCAATATTTCTTGATGCCCTGATCACCGGCTTGAATTTTATGTCGTGTTGCTTGCCGACTTCCATACTTTTTTTAATGATGTTAAGCGTATCTTCAGCTCCTTCCAGAGCTTCATAGAAGTCCATGCTCTCAGGGACATCCTTAACTGCCAGAACAACGATCTCTCCTCCTTTTTTTGCCATCAAAGTGTTTGAGAGCATCAGGAGTGCTTCCTGGGTTTTAGGATTTGATATCGGGACCAATATCTTGTTCTTTTTAAAGAAAGAGAAACGGTTCTCATCTTCAAGTACAATGTTACGTCCTTCGCGACCTGTTTTCTCACGTTTTCGTGAATAGAAAAAGTAAACGATTATCCCTGCTACTATCAGTTGCTGGCCTATTGCAAGAGAGAACAAGTCCATAGTGAACAGAAGTCCGAGGTTTATTGCAAGGCTTATCTCGGGCAGAAGACGTTTCAATTTCGATTTAGGTTTTACGGTAGGGTTCTCTTTGTAAAGTTTCCTTAGTGCCAGGGAAACAGGGAGTAGCGAGATCAAAAGACTGAAGTTAGTAACTTTTGCTATTGTCTCAAGATCGAGGGTCGCTAAGGCTAAACTGGTTAGCAAGCCTCCTGCAAGTATGGCCCACTGCGGTTGTTTGGTCTTTTCGTTGAGTTTACCTATAATATCCGGGAAAAAGCGGTCTTTCCCCATGGTGTAGGATTGTCGGCTTTGTGAGATAAGTGTGCTGCTCAGGGCTCCGAGCGATGCAAGGATACCGCCAAAAGAGATGATTATCCAGCCGTTACCTCCGAAACTTTTGTTTGCCACCAGTACCAGCGGGGCCTGACTGTTTGCCAGCTCTTTCCATGAAACGGTCAATACGGCAGTAACAGCAACAAGCAAATAAATTATCATGCTTATGAGCATTGACAGTTTCATGGCTTTAGGAACTGTTTTTTCAGGTTCTATTATCTCATCAGCATTGTTTGCTATCAGCTGATATCCGAAAAAAGATATGTAGATCAGCGAGATAGCGCCCAGAGTTCCGTGAAATCCTTTAGGAAATACAGGAGTGGCATTTTCAACATTTAAGTGAAATGACGAAAGAACGATCAGCAGTAGCAGAATTGCCACATTTCCCCACACTATCCAGTTCTGAAAATTGATCTTCCCTGATCTTTTCGGACGCA
>JAOZOF010000151.1:0-1083 GCA_029933425.1 Marinilabiliaceae bacterium | reverse complement strand
TTTTGGTAATGATATTCAAAGAGTGTATTTTTAGGTCAATAAAATTATTTGAATGGACAACCCAAAGGAAAAGAACTCTACCCTTACAAAATTCCTGCTTCATTTGCATCCGTTAAAAGCGGATGTAAACGCCATAAGGTTTACACGTACATTCGGATTGGGCGGTATAGCAGCACTGTTATTTGTTATCCTGGCTTTTACGGGGATGATGCTTCGATTCTCATATGTGCCGGTTATCGACAGGGCTTACGACTCTATACTTTCGTTGCAGAAATATTATGTGTTCGGGCAGTTGTTGAGGAACATTCATTACTGGAGTGCCAATTTGATGGTGTTTGTGGTTTTCTTACATCTTTTGCGGGTTTTTTATTCTCAGTCAATTTATTTTGAGAGACGTAAGAATTGGTTATACGGTCTTGTTCTGTTTACGCTTGTGTTGTCGTTCAATTTTACCGGGTATCTTTTGCCCTGGGATCAGTTGTCGTATTGGGCAGTTACTATCATGACAGAGATACTTGGATATATCCCTTTGATAGGAACTCCGCTGAGTGCTGTTCTGAAAGGAGGGGAGCAGGTGGGACAGAATACCCTGACAAACTTTTATGCTCTGCATACAGGATTACTGCCTTTGTTGATGATAATTTTTATTGTGCTCCACTTTTGGCTGGTACGCAAAGCTAAGGGAGTAACTACAGGGAAGGAACGGGGAGAGTTTGTTGAGGTTAATCCGCATCTTGTACGAAAGGAAATTATTGCAGCTTTATCGGTTGTTGTTTTGTTACTGTTTTTAAGCATATTCTTTAATGCCCCGTTAAAAGATATGGCTAATCCTTTGGTAAGCCCGAATCCCAGCAAGGCGCCATGGTATTTTATGGGATTGCAAGAGTTCCTGATGCACATTCATCCCGGATTCGTGGCTTTTGTAATTCCTGTTCCGGTGATACTGTTTTTTATTTATGTGTCGTATCTGAAAACAGATGATATTAATGTGGGAGTGTGGTTTAACTCTGATAAAGGGTTGAAGCTTGTAAAACAATCGGCACTCTTCTCTTTTCTGCTGACTGCCGTATTGATATTGGCAAC
>JAOZOF010000021.1 GCA_029933425.1 Marinilabiliaceae bacterium | reverse complement strand
TTGTCCACTTGAACATGTTCACTTCAAAACAGCCTCCTTTTTGTCTATTATACCTGATTTTCACATACTGAAAAGATATTGTATCGGGAAATAGGACACAGATCAACACTGATTATGCAGATTTACACAGACCTGATTTTAAAGATAAAATCTAAGCCTTTAAGTAGTTTCTTGCATTTTCGGAAACTAAAAATATATGTAAACAGATAAACACTACAAAACAATGCTGATATTTTTTATATGAACTTATGTGCCTTATATAGTTCACACAATCAGTATCCCATTAAAAAAGAAATAACATGCACTTCCCCACTCCCCTCATAAAAGGCAAATTGATCAAACGTTACAAACGCTTCTTGGCAGATGTAGAACTTGACGACGACACTGTGGTAACCGCGCATTGTACTAATTCAGGCAGCATGAAAACCTGCATCGAAGAGGGTGCTCCCGTTTATCTTACTCCGGTTAATGACCCGAAACGCAAGACAAAATTCACATGGGAGATGATATTCATCAACGGGGGATGGATAGGTATAAACACCTCTATTCCCAACCTGCTTGCATACGAGGCTATTCGCGACGGCAAGATTGAGAAACTGAAAGGATACACCACAGTAAAACGTGAAGTAAAGTTCGGCGACAGCCGTTTCGATATCTATGCGGAGAATGATAACGAAAAGTGTTTTGTAGAGGTAAAAAACGTAACAATGAAACAGGACAACTATGCTGTCTTCCCTGATGCTGTTACCACCCGAGGCCGTAAGCACCTTGAAACTCTGATAAAAGTGAAACAGGAAGGTATTCGTGCTGTAATGCTCTACGTTGTCCAGCGAGGCGATGTGAACATTTTTGCCCCTGCAAAGGAGATTGATCCTGAGTATGCAAAGTCTCTTACCAAGGCATACAAAGCCGGCGTGGAGATCATTCCGGTCCAGGCAGAGGTGTCACCGGAGAAGATCGAGATCGACAGGGAGCTGCCTTTTGTACTTTAAGGTATTGGGGGCGCGACTTTGAGTCGCACCCCCAATCTACCACGTGTATCACTTGTAATTCCTGATAACGAATTCAACAGCATTTTCGTACATTACTTTATCAAGTATCTCATCTATTGAAAGCCCCTGAGCACAGAGATCAAAATCAGGAAGTTCAGGCATATATTTTGTCAATGCACTCCTGAGGTCTTTGAATTCATCAGCTACGATAAACGAATCCACAGGATTGATCATACCGTCGAAATCGGAGCCGATAGAGATCATGTTCCAGGCACGTACTTTATCGGGTTCGCTGACTTTATCGGAGTTAACTACCGCTTTCACCATTCCTAAAATATTATGTGCGACTTGTTCTGCCCAAAACCTCACAACCTGTTCATCATTCTCAATTATCTGTTTCTTTGAAAAGTCCTTACTGTCTTCAATAACATCCTGACCCGACAGTATCCGCTGGTCCATGTTTAATCCGATCAATCCACCTGAACGGAATATCTCAACAACATCCTCATCACACAGATTGTTGCTCCAGGGATTAAATGTTTCCGAGCGTTTGTATTTCGAAGGCTCGGTATCGGGAACGATAATAGCATCCGACAGGGTATGATATCCCGAATACCCGCAATGGCTGGCAACAATGGGTATCCGTTCATCTTCCGGCCTGTTTTGGTTATATCCGGCAATCTTTTCATAAAATTGCATTCTGCCTGCAACACTCAAATGTTTGACATCTATCAGAATACGTCTTCCGTTTCCTTCAAAAGCATTTAACCCGAGCAGGCAATCTATCACATCCTCTCCCCTTTTGTTCAACGGTTCATTCATACCTGAGGTCTGTTTCAGGAGAAATGAGGCCACACCGTCGGGAATAGTTCTTGCATGTCCTCCCAATCCATTATAAAAATGATGCGACAGAGTAATGAAAAACGGCGGGAAATCCCATTCTTTCATTGATATGATATTATCAATTGTTTGCTGAAAATCATAGGAACCGGTAAACAGGTCTTCTGCATTGCCCGATATCAGGGAATGTGCTCCCTCTATCGATGGAATCACCACAATAACCGAAGCATCGTCCCGATGATTAAGAACATCTTCCGAATTCCCTGCAAGTACATATTTTACGTCCTTTCCGTCAACCTCATTTACTTTACCGTTATCCTTTACCAGGAAATCGTACTCTTTCTTCAGGTATTCAAAATAGTTGTAATGCGGGCTTTGTATTTTATTTACATATTTAACAGGCACATGAACGGTCAGCATCCCTGCCATCAGGTCGGTTACAGTACCTGTATGTAGAAGGGAAGGATCGAACCAGGGCTGCTCCAATGGATAAAGCGAAGCAACTATCAACCGCACATTACCTCTTACCAGGGCTGGCATTGCCGACTGGAAATATTCCGGATATTTATCGTTTCTCTGACGCTCTTTGGGAGGATTATCCCACCATAATGAATTTTTAATTTTTCTTCCCGAATTGTAAAATGCAAAAGGATGTAAAGTCGGATGGCAGTGAATATCGGCAAAAGGTTTCATGACAATAAATTTTAGAAATAAATATTTTTATTAATTTACGTCAGAAAACTACAGAGGTCAAGTAAATACAGATAAAAAAGCTTTTTGTTGATGAAAACCGACAGAAAGCCTTTTGTTGATAAATTCACATTCGGGGTACGACTCAAAGTCGCGCCCCGAATCAGATAAATCATTTTATTCCTAATTCGTCACCGTATTTTTCAACAATGTAATCAATATCCTTATCACCTCTTCCTGAAAGATTGATCAGAATAGTTTCATCTTTGCCAAGGGTCGGTGCAAGTTTAATGGCATAGGCAACAGCATGAGAACTTTCAAGAGCAGGTATGATACCTTCAACACGTGAAAGTTTCATGAACGCATCAATGGCCTCCTTATCGTTGATTGTTTCATACTTAACTGTGCCCATATCCTTGAAATAACTGTGCTGTGGCCCCACTCCCGGATAGTCAAGACCACTGGCGATAGTGTTCACTGGTGCAGGCTCACCGTTCTCATCCTGCAGAACATAGCACTTGAACCCGTGTATCATACCGGGAGATCCCAATGTCAATGTTGCCGCGTGATCACCGGTCTTGAAGCTTGTTCCGGCAGGCTCAACGCCATATTTCTTAACGCCTTCATCATTCAGGAATGCCGAGAAAAGTCCTATGGCATTCGATCCACCACCAACACATGCCATTATGTGATCGGGCAGTTTACCTGTCATCTCCTGGAATTGCTCACGTGCTTCTACACCTACAATCGACTGGAAATCACGTACCATCATAGGGAACGGATGCGGACCTACTACTGAACCTATAGCATAAAACTGATTAACCGGATCGCCCACGTAAGCTTCAAAAGCGGAATCTACAGCTTCTTTCAAAGTTTTTAGTCCATGGGTAACAGGAACCACTTTTGCACCCAGAATTCTCATGCGAACCACATTAGGATGCTCCTTGTGAATATCAACCTCACCCATGTAAATGTCGCACTCAAGACCCAAAAGAGCCGCTGCCGTGGCAAGCGCCACTCCATGCTGTCCTGCTCCTGTTTCGGCAATGATCTTCTTTTTGCCCATCTTCTTGGCAAGAAGGGCCTCTCCAAGGCAGTGGTTTATCTTGTGTGCACCTGTATGGTTCAGGTCTTCACGCTTCAGATATATCTGTGCACCTCCTAACTCTTTCGAAAGGTTTTTAGCATAGAACAAAGGCGACGGGCGGCCTGTATAATGTTTCTGAAGATATAAAAGTTCTTTTATAAATTCCAGATCTTTCTTTATCTCTTCGTATGCATCCTCTATCTCTTTCATAATAGGCTCCAGCGGTGGAGGCACAAAACGTCCGCCATATTCGCCAAAAAATCCCTTCTCATCAGGCAGGTCAGTGCCTCTTAGTGTAGTAAAATCCAATTGCTCTTTCATGATTTAAAAATTTAGTTTTTGATAGTTTAATTAATTTTGTTCATAAATGAAAAAAGCCGCAGGTGGATCACCTGCGGCTTTTGTATATTTTTAAACATAACCTTATTGTTCCACCTGTATTAAGTATGAACTATGCCACCACCAATTATTGAACAATAAGTTTAACATCTGTTTTTGTTTTAATTCGTTACAATTATAAATATTCTGCTTTTAATTACCAAACATATAGAAAGAAATTTTCAGGATCACTGTCGGCAACTGTCGGTGTGACTCGATGTCACGTCAACAGTATTCATCATTCGCGTTTTATTTTCAGCCAAATTTATAAACACAAAGATGCTTGTAAGTTTCTCCCGGACGAAGCACAGCATTAGGAAAATGATCATGATTAGGCGAATCGGGGAATATCTGTGTTTCCAATGCTACCCCTCCCCATTTCACTATCGGTTTGCCCTGCTTACCTGTTTCACTTCCGTCGAAATGGTTTCCGGTGTAAACCTGAATTCCCGGCTGGTCGGTATATACTTCCATCCTGCGGCCTGATACAGGATCAGAAAGAGTAGCAACATGCTTTATGGTTCCGTCATGATGATCGATCACGAAATTATGGTCAAGACCACCTCCACCAAGTGCTATCTGTTCGGCATCGGTATTGACAGCCTCTCCTATCTTTTTCACCTCTGTGAAATCGAACGGAGTACCACTAACCAACGATATCTCTCCAGAGACAGTTTCCAGCTTTTCATCTATCGGAGTGTACTTTGTAGCGTTTATCTGCAACTCATGCTCCTCTACAGTACCGTTACCGGCTCCTGCAAGATTAAAATACGGATGACTCGTCAGATTAATCACGGTAGGTTTGTCTGTTACGGCTGCGTAATCAATAACAAACTCATTGTCCTCTGTCAGTCCGTAAATTACTTCAACCTTAAGTTCTCCGGGATATTTCTGATCTCCGTCAGGACTTACCAATGAAAGTTTGTACGACTGAGCATACTTCTCTATTGAAACAGGTTCTACACTCCATTCACGTGTATTGAAGCCTTCGATACCTCCATGAAGATGATTGTTACCGTTATTCTTGTCGAGCTGATACTCAACTCCGTCGATGGAGAATTTCCCTTCAACGATCCTGTTTGCATACCTCCCGCACAAAGCGCCGAAATAAGCATCACCTGCAAGTGCAGCCTCAGGGGTATCGTAACCAATGACCACATCGGCAACATTACCTTTTGAATCAGGCACCTTCACTGAAATTATTCTTCCGCCATTAGCCATAAAGGAGATCGCTATTCCGTTCTTATTCTTTAATGTATAAACTTCTTTTGAACTCATTTTAATAATATTTTTACATCAGAAAAGTACTAAAAAAATCGGGAGAACATTACAATGCCTCCCGATAATTATTTTATGTTAACATTTCATATTTATTCAACAGGAATGTCAGTATTCACGTTCTTACTTCCGATAAGAGCATAGTAAAGCATGAATGCCAGACTTGCAATTATCAGCCAGTAACTGTTCAGGTAACCAAAGAGGTCTGCAAGGTAACCCTGAACGAGCGGAAGGATACCACCACCGACAACCATTGTCATGAAGATACCTGAACCCTGCGCCATGTATTTTCCGATACCTTTGGTTGCAAGGTTAAAAATTCCTGGCCACATTATAGAAGTACAGAAACCGATAAATATCAGGAACATTACATTAATTGGCACTTCAGCTAATTCGAATGCCAGCTGACTTGTCACAACGGGCATTCTCACAGTAACATCGAGAGGGGAATAAATAGCACCAAAAGTAAGCAATAACCCTAAGGTTGACACAAAAGTAAGCATCTGCTTACTTGTAAACACCTTTCCAAGTGCGCCTCCCACAAGACGTCCGATAAGCATAAAGAACCAGTATGTGCCGACAATCGTTCCTGCTATAGTAGTGTCCATCCCCAAGCCGCCGTGACTTGTACTTTCTGTCATGAACAGGTTCGCTATGTTAGGAACACCAACTTCAACACCTACATAAATGAAGATCGTAATAATTCCAAGAACGAAATGACGGAAAGACATGGCACTGTGCTTGTCCTTAACCTTCTCTTCTTTCTTTACAATATGAGGTTCAGGTATTTCAACCAGGTAAAGAACAATGAACACAACTGCAAAGATACCCATTGCGAGGAACAGCAAAGGATTGGCATCACTGATCGATTTCTGGGCAGCATTACCCATCATGTAACCTCCAAGGATAGGCACGATGGTCGCTCCTACAGAGTTCAATGCCCCTCCGAAGTTAAGACGCTGGTTAGCTCCTTTTTCATCACCAAGAACAGTGATAAGAGGATTAACAACAGCATTAAGGGTACACATGGTAAATCCTGAAACAAATGCTCCTGTCAGGTAGAGATAGAACATCTTCAGATGGCCTCCCGCAAACATGATCAGAACACCTGTAAAGCCCATAACAAGCGCCACTAATGCAGTCTTTTTATAGCCGATCCTTTCTATCATCTTACCTGCAGGAATACCCATTATCAGGTATGCCAGGAAGTTGGCAAAGTTACCAAGCTGTGATTGAAAATTAGTTAATGAAAACTGATCTTTAACAATTACTCCGAGCGGATTCTGCAATCCTGTAACAAATGAGATGATGAAAAACAAAAGGAACATCATCGCCAAAGGGAGTGTGTAATTCTTGTGTTGTTGTGATGTCATAATATTTTATTTATGGTTATGATTAATTACTCTTAAAGTTCCAGTTTAATTGAACCGTGAGAACGGATGAACAATTTGTGACAGTTACCCCCTCCGAAAACACTTTCAAGTGTGTTAACATATTCATCAAGAAGGTCCTGGGGAACAAATGCCTGTATTGTTCCTGCAAATCCTCCACCGTGAACACGCCATGCACCTTTACCGTCAAGTATCCTGGCACTTAAGGCAAGGCCCAAAGCAACGCTCTGATGACGCGCATCGTGTGTTGTATATACATTCTGATTGTACATGTATGAGCTGTTACCCGATTCAATTACCATTTTCAGGAAATCGTTAAAATTATCGCTCTCCAGGGCATAGACCTGATCAACGACTCTCTCGTTATCGCCAAGGAAGTGAAGAGCCCGAAGTATGGCACGGTCACCCACCTTTTCGCGAATATCAGGAATAGCTTTCAGAAGTTCTTCGTAAGATACCTGACGCATCACCTCTTTTCCCAATGCCTGAGCAACTGATTTCATTTCTGTAGGAAGAGAAGCATACTCATCATTCAGATTGGCATGGTCGCCTCCTGTATCAGTTATCACAAGGGCATAACCTGTTTTCATAAAATCGAAATGAAGTGCCTTAACGATAGGTTTGGCAGGGTCTTTAAAATCGATGGTTATAAAACCTCCTACAGAACAGGCTGTCTGATCCATTAATCCGCATGGTTTGCCGAAATAGTTATTCTCCGACCATTGACCAACTATGGCATTCTCAACCGGATCGATCTTTCCGTCATTAAAAAGATGGCTGATGATGGCACCGATAAGGACTTCGAAAGAAGCAGATGAGCTCAGACCTGATCCCTTAAGCACATTACCGTGAACATGGGCAGTGAAACCACCGATATTATGTCCAAGCTCCTTCAAACGGGCACAGATACCTTTTACCAATGCTTCGGAAGTGTAAAACTTTGATTCATCTTTTGACAGGTCGGAAATGTCAACTGTGAATTCAGGATATCCTGCCGATTTGATACGAATGGTATCAGAATTATTTTTAGCAACAACTGCAATATTGTCCATGTTAACAGCACCAGCAAGAACACGTCCGTATTGATGATCGGTATGGTTCCCCCCTACTTCGGTCCTGCCCGGTGAACTGAACAACTCAACATCATCAACGCCGTGAGCCTGCTCAAATTCTTTCAGTAGAGCCTCATACCTTTCAGCCTGTTGCTTCAGAACAGATGCATCATTTCCATACAACTCATGAAATAAAGGATTATTTCCTTTGTTGATCCTTTCAATGAGTTCCTTTATTTTTGCCATAGTTTATCTTTTTAATACTTTATATTATTTAATATCAGATTTGTCGGAATGAAAATTATTGAAAAGAAAAGAAGCCGGATGAGATTTCATCGCGAAAATATAGTGGATGTGTTCTTTACTTTTGTGTGAATAAATATATTCCATCTATAATTTTTAAGGAATGACAAATATAAAAGATATTTCCTCTTTTTAAAATTTTAATATGTTTAAAATTAACACAAACATTGCAAAAATTAACATTCATTTTTTCTTATCACAACGACGTCTTTTGTTAAACACTTGTTATCCTTCAAATTACAACCTTATATTTATTACTTTCGTACAGTCAAATAAAAAAGGTTCAAAGCGCTAAGCTATGAACCTTTCAATATTATTGATCATCGAACCTTTTCAGATCATTTTTCTAACTCTTTCCAAGCCAAGGCACTCGCACCAACAATGGCAGCATTACCTGCATCTAATTTCGAGGGCAATATCTTCACTTTACCTTTGAATACCGGCAAAAGGTGTTTTTCCATATTTTCGCGTGTAGGTTTGAAGATGAGCTCACCTGCTGCCGTTGGACCGCCAAACAGGAATATTGCCTCAGGACTCAGGTGATGAACTGTATCGGCAAGACCCTGACCAAGATACATGCCTGTCATCTCGAATACTTCCAAAGCGATCTTATCACCTGCCACCGCAGCATCATAGATCATTTTAGAATCGAGTTCGTTAAATGATTTATCAGCCAACATACTGTCTGTTGCATTGTATTTTGCCATAAGTTCAAATGCAGTACGCTTCATGCCCGGAGCAGAGCAGTATGCTTCAAGATGGCCTAAACCGCCGCATCCGCAAAGTCTTCCGTTGGGTACAAGTGTTGTATGACCGCACTCACCTGCAAAACCGTCGCTACCGTAAACAAGATCACCATTGACTACAAGTCCGCTTCCTACTCCTGTGCCAAGAGTGAACATGGCAAAATTCTTCATTCCCTTTGCTCCACCGTATATCATCTCTCCAATGGCTGCAGCATTGGCATCATTTGTAAGTGCTATAGCCTCTACATCAGGGAAATGTTTTTTCAGCATCTCTACAAAATGCACAACACCTTCGAATGAAAGATTAGGGGCATGCTCTATGGTTCCGTTGTAATAATTTCCGTTTGGAGCACCGATACCGATACCTGCAACAGAAATATCTTCATTTTTCTGAACTTTACTTACCATGTCATTTATTGCTGCCGACAGATCGGTGATGTATTTTGCTGCATCGCCATGATCGGGGGTCAGAATATTACCTTTTTCCAGAACATTTCCATCCACATCAACAATTCCTATTGCAGTGTTCGTACCGCCGATATCTACCCCTACTGTAACTTTTTTCATAATATTTTATTTTATTTTATTGTAATGATTTTACCTGCATCAAAATTAAAAAAAGTTTACGAAGTAAAAAGGCTGATCACTGAAAGTTCAATAAGTATATCTTACCAACGGGTTATATTTCATCTCTGAACAAACAGAAGTATCCTGATTTTAAATCAATTTATCAATAATTTCAGTCATTGCACATGTGCTGATTTTATGTATTGTCACATCAGAAAAGCCAGCATGATACCTGCGGCAACCGCAGACCCGATAACACCGGATACATTAGGTGCCATGGCGTGCATGAGTAAATGGTTTGTAGGATCGCATTTCAGCCCTTCGTTCTGAACGACCCTTGCCGAGTCAGGCACTGCGGAGACTCCTGCAGCTCCGATAAGCGGATTTATCTTCTTGTCGCCTTTGAGGAAAAGGTTCATGATCCTGGCAAAGATAAGTCCTCCTGCAGTTGCAACGATGAACGATACAGCTCCGAGTACAAATATCTTTATCGAATCAGGTGACAGAAAACCTTTGTTTATCATTTCCCCTGTCTGGGGGTCCATGACCATGCGTACAGCCTGTGTTGAAGCTCCCACGGTAACTCCCAGAAGAATGGTAACGATGTTTATCAATGAGTTCCTTGCCGTATCAGCCAGCCTTTCGGTAACACCCGACTCTTTCAACAGATTACCGAAGAACAACATCCCGAGAAGAGGCAGTGCAGAAGGCGAAATGAAAGTAGTAAGCAAAAGGCCGATAATCGGGAACAGTATCTTTTCAAGTTTGGATACGGCTCTCGGTGGTTTCATCTTGATCAGCCTCTCTTTTTTAGGTACCAGCAAACGCATTATCGGCGGCTGTATCACAGGCACAAGTGCCATGTACGAATAGGCTGCAATTGCTATTGCTCCCATAAGATGCGGGGCAAGTTTTGATGATAAAAAGATAGCTGTAGGTCCGTCAGCTCCACCGATGATACCGATAGCTCCTGATTCGGCAGGAGTAAAGCCGATAAGCGATGCCCCCCAGAAAGTACCGAAGATACCGACCTGGGCAGCCGCACCGAGTATCATCAATTTAGGATTCGAGATCAGGGATGAGAAATCGGTCATGGCACCTATGCCGAGGAATATCAATGGTGGATAAACCCCTTGTTGGACACCCCAGTAAAGATAATTCAGCACAGACCCTTCCTCATACAATCCTATCTTATTCCCTTCGAGAAAAGGTACGTTCCCGATCAGGATACCCACACCGATAGGAATTAACAACAATGGTTCATAATCGTACCTGATAGCAAGAAAGATGAAGAACAGCCCCACTCCTATCATTATGAAATTTGTTACGTGTGCATTTGCAAACCCTGTGAAATTCCAGAACTTCTCAAGTCCTTCAAAGGCTTTGTCAAAGATTCCCGGATCTGCAATGTTCGACGCATAAACATTTAATCCTGCTCCGAAAAACAACAGTATGAATATCAGAACAGGTAATTTTATTTTTTTTATCATGATCATTTCAGTTGATAAGTTATTTTGACGACATCGGGAAACGTATGTATGCGGTAACCAGTAATCAGTAATAAGTGATCAGTATTCGGTAACCGGTTCTGAACTTTTAATACGGATTACTCCAGTTCCATTAAAATGTCATTCTGCAACACCGCATCCCCCACATTTACTTTTATCTCCTTTACGGTTCCGTCTTTTTCAGCCAGAACGTTATTCTCCATCTTCATGGCTTCCATAACAAGCAGTACATCACCTTTTTTCACGGTATCGCCCTGCCTGACGTTTATCTTGAAGATATTTCCCGGCAAAGGCGATTTAACGATCTTACCCTTTTCCGATCTTTGTATCAGCCCTTCTCCGGGTTTCCGCTTCACTTCCTTACGCACAAGCTTAGGTGTTTTGGCCTTTTTAACCTCTTTGTGGATCTCCACCTCGAATGAAGTACCGTTAACGTCAAGAGTAGCGATATTATCTTCAAGGTCTTTTATCTCTACTTTATACTTATTGCCTCTGATGGTAAATTCAAATTTTTTCATCCCGGTTATCTTTTTTCACATCTTTAATTCTATCATTTTACAAACCTCTTATCTCGGAAAATTCAGATTATTCATCCCGTAAAGCTTCGAACTCCATGGCGAGTAACGCCTTCTCACCTCTTTTATAGTGATTATGTTACTCTCTTCTTCATGCACTTCGTTAAAATAGAGAAACAGCGCCATTGAAATAGCAGCATTCATTTCACAGGTGAGGACATCCTCTTCTTCAGTGGATCCGGCCTCATTCCTTCTCCTCTTCACAGCCCTTCTGGTTGACCATTTGATCAATTTCGGTATCAGCAGAAAAAATCCCACAAGAAAGATAAGGGCTGCGAAAACTATCAGCCAACCCAGAACAGTAATTGTCCAGATCTCATTGTTCACGAATAAAAACATCATTTCTTATTTTTTTACAGTGGTATGTTGGAATGTTTCTTAGGCGGATTTGCAAGCTTCTTGGTCTGAAGTGTCTGGAACGCCCTGATAACCCTGAAACGGGTATTCCGCGGTTCAATCACATCGTCGATATATCCGAAAGATGCAGCCTGATAAGGATTGGCAAAAGTCTTTTCATACTCTTCCGTCCTTTTGGCAACGAACTCTTCCCTCTCTTTTTCATCTTCGATCTTCGAGATGTTACGATTCTCGAGCACTTCAATTGCTCCTTTGGCACCCATTACCGCAATCTCGGCCGAAGGCCATGCATAGTTGAAATCACCGCGAAGCTGCTTGCACGACATAACATCGTGAGCACCACCGTATGATTTTCTCAAGGTAACGGTCACTTTGGGTACTGTTGCCTCCCCATAGGCAAACATCAGCTTGGCCCCATGGATGATTATTCCGGCATACTCCTGTCCCGAACCGGGTAGAAATCCCGGCACATCAACAAGAGTGAGGATAGGTATGTTGAACGCATCACACATCTGCACAAAACGGGCAGCCTTACGTGATGCATCACAATCGAGCACTCCGGCAAGGTAATTGGGCTGGTTTGCCACAACACCTATTGACATTCCTCCCATGCGACAGAATCCCACAACAATGTTCTTTGCATAGTTACGGTGAACCTCAAGGAACTCACCTTCATCGGCAATGGTAAAGATCACATCTTTGATGTTGTATGGATAGTTAGGATTATCAGGCACTATGTTGTTCAATTCATCATCTACTCTGTCAACAGGGTCATGAATCTCCATCAGAGGTGGCTCTTCAAGGTTGTTCTGCGGAAGGTATGAGATAAGTTTCCGTATCAGAAGCAATCCCTCCTCCTCATTCTCAACCTTAAAATGTGATACTCCTGATTTTGATGCATGAACATCAGCGCCGCCTAAGTCTTCCACAGTGATATCTTCCCCGGTAACAGTCTTCACCACTTTAGGACCTGTAATGAACATGTAAGATGTCTCTTCGGTCATCATAACAAAGTCGGTAAGAGCCGGCGAATAAACCGCCCCTCCCGCACACGGACCAAAAATTGCCGATATCTGTGGCACTACACCTGAAGCGAGTATGTTCCTCTCAAAAATCTCGGCATAACCGGCAAGTGATGTCACACCTTCCTGTATCCTAGCACCACCTGAATCATTGATGCCAATGATCGGCGCACCCACTTTCATGGCCATGTCCATGACCTTGCATATTTTCTGTGCCATGGTTTCCGACAGAGATCCTCCGAATACCGTAAAATCCTGTGCATAAACATAGACCACACGACCGTCAATAGTACCGTGACCTGTCACCACGCCGTCGCCGGGGATCTTGTTCTTTGCCATATCAAAATTCACACATCTATGCGTAACGAACATATCGAGCTCCTCGAACGATCCTTCATCAAGCAACATCTCGATGCGTTCACGGGCAGTCATTTTGCCTTTGGCATGCTGTTTTTCAATACGCTTCTCTCCCCCACCCAACCGGGCCTTTGAGCGGCGATCGATCAGGTCCATTAATTTTTCTCTTGTTGACATAAAATATTATTTATTGGGATCTTCACATAATTCCGTCAGAACACCGAAAGTTGATTTTGGATGCAGGAATCCGATATTGAGGCCTTCTGCCCCTTTTCTCGGATTTTTGTCGATGAGCCTTATTCCTTTTTCTTCAAGTTCGGGTAATGCAGCTGCAAGGTCATCAACGGCAAAAGCAACATGGTGCACTCCCTGCCCTTTTTTTTCTATGAACTTTCCAACAGGGCCTTCCGGGTCTGTCGATTCCAGAAGTTCGATCTTTGTCTGGCCTATCCTGAAAAAAGCTGTTTTTACTTTTTGATCTTTCACCTCTTCTATAGCGTAACATTTTAACCCTAAAACTTCCTCATAAAAAGGTATTGCTTCATCAATACTTTTTACGGCAATGCCGATGTGTTCAATGTGTGATAGTTTCATTTCAGTAATGTATTTTTTAATCGAAGCCAAAATTATCACATTAGAGAATATTTTCAATATTTATAAGCCAAAAAAAAGATTGTTTTATAACATGTTTAAAAAATGTTATGACCTTTGAACACATCTTAAATTTGAAAAAGATAAGCCAAATAACAAGTTTGCAACAAACCTGTAACCTTTAAAAGGCTAAAAACGTCTAACTAACAAACACAAATCAAAAGCTATGAAGCATAAAATTTTAATCCGGTTATTTTTATTAGGATTGTTCACGTCAGGTACACTCTTATCTACTATCAAAGCACAAGATACGGAATCAAGACCTATCCCGGATATCATTACAAGTATCAAAGTAACTTCCGGTCTCGACCTTTACATCACACAAGGAGATGAAGTATCATTGAAGATCGAAGCAGAAAAAGGATATCTGCACAGGGTCATTACAGAGGTAAAAGGTCATCAGCTGCGTATCTATACCGAAGGGCGCATAAACTGGAAAAGAACAATTTTACCTAAGATCTACGTAACGCTTACCGATCTGAAAAGCGTTACTAGCTCCGGAGGTGCCGACGTATTTACTAAAAGTACCGTTAAAGCTGATTCGCTTGTGCTGAATGCCAGCAGCGGATCGGACATGTATATGGAGGTCGATACAAAGAAACTTTCACTGAACTCCTCCTCAGGCTCCGACCTTAAAGTAAAAGGAAAAACAATATACCTAACGGCTAGTGCCGGCAGCGGAAGTGATATCATTGCCGAAGACCTTGCCGCCAAATATGTTACAGTTAAAACATCAGCAGGTTCCGATGCCCGTGTTTATGCTATTGAAAGTATCGATGCCCATGCCAGCAGCGGCAGTGACATAATAGTTTATGGTAGTCCCATCAAAAAGAACCTCAAAGAGTCGAGTGGTGGAGATATCAGAGAAAAATAAAAATGGTTAATTAAGCCAGGGTTTAAAGTAGAGTATTAAAAAACCTGTCAGATCGGAAGGCCTGACAGGTTTTTAATGTTTTTATGAAAATTAGTATTTTTATTCAATCTCAACGGTACCCATATCTGTCACTACTCCAAGGGTAACAGAAACGTCTTCAACTGTTTTTTTCTGAAAGGCTGTATCTGCCGGTTCAAAAACCACATCATAACTGCCTTCAGGAAGTCCTTTTAAAAGAAAATACCCGCTGATACTATCAGTAACGGCAGTACTTACGGTATCACTTTCACTTGAGATCGCCATAACATAAGGTCGCGATGCTACTGGATCAACAGTGCCGCTTATAGCACCACTGGTCGCCTTTGAAAAGGTCTTGATCACAGGCTTCAGAATGTATATCCCGCTGTGACCTGCTTTAACTATTGATCTGCATGCATCAAAGTCGATCCACAGATCATAAGTTATATCTTCTTCCAGAACGGCATGAATATTCAACTTAATTCCGGACTGCTGCCCCGAAGGAGTTTTCAGGTCATGGTACTCACCGTCTTCCTTTATTCTGTTGTCATCACCAAGTATCAGCCTCATTTGTGATATTTTACCTGCCGGAAGTTCTGCAGAAGCAAGCAGAGTATCCATATCATTTGTAAAATCCAGAAGGTTGTAAACACCGGCATGCACATCGAGATCTATCCAACCGCTCTCATCAGCAGAATCAGTAGCATTTACATGAACTTTCACCTCCTGAATATCTATCAGTACCTCTTCATATTTTCCGGGAGCATCAGTCAGGTACAAATTAAACTTTGTAGTACCTGTTCCCCCGTTATCACTGTTGTTTTCGGTACAACCGAATAATGCAACAGCTATTATCCCAACAAAAAACATCGTTTTCTTCATAATCCAAATATTTTTACTTATTTATAACATATTCTGTTTTATCGATCAATTCTTTGACTCTTCCCCTTATTTCCTACTGATTCTTGCCTCAACTTCGCAAAGTTATCTGATTAATATTGACAGATGTTATAATATTCTGCAATAATTGTGTAATATTCCGTCAGGCATCTCAGTTATAAAAAGTAACATTTATAAGCAAAATAAGTTCAAATTAACCCCAAAATAGTGTATCAAACAAAACAGGGTGACCTGAAGTCACCCTGCAAAAAAGAATCTTTTAATTTAAAAACAGTTCGATCACCGGTATCTCCATATCGGGTTTCACAACGGGAAGGCTAAGATTGACATCATTGTCACCCATTTTCTGTTTCATCCAGTAACCGTGAGGTTTCGATATTTTGATCTCGGATGCATCATGCAGGAACTGAGCATACTTTATCTTGCCTTTGTATCCCGGCAGATTGAAATTTTGCAACGGATAGTCAAGAAGATGGATGTAAAGTCTGTTCAGTTCAGGATTGTATGTAAGAAGACAATTCGGCGGTACCTGAAACTCTTCAGGAGCCTGTGTACAACCATAAATAGAACGGCTGTTGTACTTCATCCATTTTCCCATATCCGACAAGGCGGATACCGCCCTGGCATCAAAATATCCCCGTCCCGTGGGACCTACGTTCAACAGAAGGTTCCCACCCTTACTTACAGACTCAATAAGAAGTACCAAAAGCTGCTTTGTATCTTTCCAGGTCATCTCATCGCGGTAGTAACCCCACGAACCTGAGAAGGTCTGGCAGGTTTCCCATGGTATTTTTTTACCGTTAATTGTTGGCCATTCAGGGACTTTGAACTGCTCGGGGGTTGTGAAGTCCCATCCGTCTTCATATGCCTTAAGGTCAAGGCGATCGTTAATGATTATGTTGGGTTGAAGCTCACGCACCATTTTCAGTAAACCTTCCGAATCCCAGTCCTCATGCCCTTTTCCATGTTTGCCCGGATATGAAAAATCGAGCCACAGAATATCGATCGTACCATAATTAGTTAACAACTCACGCACCTGGTTCTTTAAATACTCTCGATATCTCGACATGTCCCGTCCTTTGTTCAGCTTTTTGTATTCCTCATCGCTTTTAGCACTTTGAGGATGCACACGGTCGATCTCGAAGTCGGGATGATGCCAGTCGATAAGTGAGTAGTAAAAGCCTATCTTCAGCCCTTCTGCCCTGAAAGCATCAACCCACATTTTAATTATATCTTTTCCGTACGGTGTGTTCGTAACCTTGTAATCGGTGTACTTGGAATCAAACATGCAGAATCCTTCGTGATGCTTGGTTGTTATAACGGCATACTTCATGCCGGCAGCTTTTGCCATTCTTGCCCATTCGGCAGGATCAAACATATCAGGATCGAAGATCTCGAAGTATTTCTCGTACTGCTCGTTGGTCATGCGTTCATTCTTTTTCACCCACTCATGACGGGCGGCCATCGCATAAAGCCCCCAGTGAATGAACATCCCGAAGCGGTCATGTGTCCACCATGCAAGCCGTTCCGTTTTTTGTTGTTCAGTTTCATCAAACAGCTTCTTTTGTGCCGTTATTTGAATACTTAAAGAGATCAGGATTACAATAGTTAAAAGTTTCATTTTTTTATTTTTTATGATTCAAACTCCTAAAATAATCAATATCTTCTTTATTCCCAATTAAGCAGGACCTTACCGCAATTCCCCTCTTCCATCACATCAAACCCTTTCTGGAAATCATCGATGGAAAACCTGTGGGTTATCATCGGAGAGATATCCACACCTGACATGAGCATCTGTTCCATCTGGTACCAGGTTTCGAACATTTCACGCCCGTAGATTCCTTTTAGCGTCAAACCTTTAAAAATTATGCGGCTCCAGTCAACTACGGTACTTGAAGGTAAAATACCAAGTAAAGATATCTTACCTGAATTGTACATGTGTTCCACCATCTGATTGAAGGCAGCCTGTGAACCGGAACATTCAAGACCAATATCAAATCCGATCATTCCAAGTTCATCCATTACATCGCGAAGGTTCTCTTTCAGAGGGTTCACAACGCGTGTTGCCCCCATCTTTTTGGCAAGCTCTATCCTGAAAGGGTTCGTTTCTGTAGCGACCACATACCTTGCTCCGGCAAATTTAGCAACAGCAACAGCCATATTACCGATAAGTCCTGCACCTGTTATCAGCACGTCCTCTGCTATCAGCGGGAATGAGAGTGCCGTGTGTGTAGCATTTCCGAACGGGTCCATTATTGCGACTATCTCATCCGGTATTGAAGCATTTATTTTCATCACATTGTTAACAGGCACCTTCACATACTCGGCAAAAGCACCGTTAATATTCACGCCTATTCCAACTGTTCTCTCACAGATATGCTGCCGTCCCCTGCGACAGTTACGACAGTGGCCGCAAGCAATGTGTCCTTCACCGGTAACCCTGTCTCCTTCCCTGAATTCGTTTACCTCGCTGCCGACCTTTGCAACATGACCAACATACTCATGTCCTATGGTCAGACCTACAGGAATTGTTTTTTGTGCCCATTCGTCCCATTTATAAATATGCAGATCGGTCCCGCAAATTGCAGTTTTGGATACTTTTATCAAAACATCGTTAGGTCCTACTTCAGGAATTTCAACCTCCTTCAGCCAGATGCCTTTTTCGGCTTTTGCCTTTACTAAAGCTTTCATTAATGCCATGATCTTGGATTTTGATTAATTAAATTTCATTTTCCGGACAAAATTGCAAAAGGATTCTTGTTCAATTTATGATAAATATTAGAATTATGCACATTCATATCAAAAATACACCTTTCAAATTTTGTATTTTTTGTAAAACAACTACTTTTGCGATGCAAATAAAAACATATTGAAAATGTCGAAGAAACACAAAGAAGTTACGGAAGATAAATTTGAGAACGTAGAACAGGCGTTAAGCAAAACTGAACAGTTCATCGAAGACAATCAGAAAATGCTAAGTATTATTACTTTAGCCATTATTGTTATCGTTGGCGGATACTGGGGATTAAAGAAATTGTATTTCCAGCCGCTTGAGCAGGAAGCTTTGAACAGCATCTATACTGCCCAGAACTATTTCGAAAGAGACAGCTTTAAACTGGCGCTTAACGGAGACGGGAACAGCCTTGGTTTCCTTGACATCATTGATGAGTACGGTTCAACAAAGCCCGGAAAACTGTCAAAATATTATGCAGGTGTATGCTACCTTCACATGGGAGATTATGAGCAGGCTATTGAATACCTCTCTTCATTTTCAACAGATGATGATCTTGTGTCTGCCACAAGAGACGGTGCAATAGGAGATGCAAACCTGGAACTTGGTAATAAAGAAGAAGCTATCAGCTATTACAAGAAAGCTGCTGAATTTAACAATGAGATAACTGCCCCCACCTATCTGATGAAGCTTGGTTTGCTTTACGAGGATATGGGTGATAAAGCAAAAGCCGTTGAAGCCTATTCAAAAATAAAGAAAAAATACAAAGAAAGTCCCGAAGCCCGGTCGATAGACAAATACATTACAAGGGCCACTTTAAAATAAAGGAACTTTTAACTAATTTTGAAGGCTGTCTTTTTAAGGCAGCCTTTATTTATTTTTAAATTTCATAAATCATGGCAACAAAAAAACAGAACCTGTCAGAATATGATCCGAATAAGATCCCTGACGCAACTGATCTCCGGTTTGGAATAGTAGTTTCGGAATGGAATAGTGAAGTGACCGAAGCTCTAAGGAAAGGAGCTGAGAACACATTAATGAAACATGGAGTAAAGCCTGACAACATATTTACAAAATACGTTCCGGGAAGTTTTGAGCTCACCTTCGGAGCCAAACTTTTTGCAGAGAATGTTGATGTTGATGCTGTGATTTGTCTGGGATGTGTTATTCAGGGTGAAACACCGCATTTCGACTACATCTGTCAGGGAGTAACACAAGGAATTACAAAGCTGAACCTTGAACATGAAATGCCTTTTATTTTCGGGGTTTTAACGGTTCTGAACCAGCAACAGGCTCTTGACCGTGCAGGAGGGAAACACGGCAACAAAGGTGATGAGGCTGCGATTACAGCTATTAAAATGGCAGCGCTCAAATATGAAATGGAAGAATTGTACTATGACAGTGAATTGTTTGATGAAGATTATGACGATGATTATGACGATGATTACTTTGAAGAATAACCTGTTCAAATATCATATAAAAAAGGGAGCAACCATTGTTGACTCCCTTTTTTAATTAACCAAACCCAAATCTATGAAAAAAATCTGATAAATGCAATGCAAGTCCTGTGCCAAAAAATCATTTTCATGGTTATCAAAAGTTAATCATGGTTTAGAAACATTAAATAAAATACCGAGGGCGTCGCTTGGATCGACACCCTCGGTATAACTGATTGACGGGGTAATTCCCAAGCCACCCCGTCAGTTACATTCCAAGCATAAAAAAACGGATGAATCTATTCACCCGTTTTTTCTTTATGTTATTTCAGTTAATTACTCGACATCGCTATGCTTATAATTACCAAGATCATCGATTGAAGAATTGAAAATAAAATTAGCCTTGGCATGATTTTCCGCTTTACCTCTTTTGATGAAAATATCGGTTGATGTTTTGTATTTTCCATCACGTTCGGTATCGAGCAGTAACAGATAACCCATAATTATGTTACCCGCCATTTCAACCATACGGCGTGCCTGGAAATCCACATACTCAAGGTCATTCACATCGGTAACGGCTTTAACGACCTTTTCGTACTCATCGGTCATAATGATCAGAGTGCGGCGGTAACCGTGAAGTTCAGGCTTGAGAGGCATTGCTTCAAACTCACGAATACGAGAGAGATAACCTCCTGTTGTGACTCCGCGAATAGCAGCTACAACCTGAAGCTGGGTAGTCCCTTCGTAGATGGAAGTGATACGTGCATCACGATAAATTCTCTCTACCGGATAATCTTTCATGAATCCCGATCCACCATGTATCTGAACTGCATCGTAAGCCAGCTGATTGGCATATTCACTTGCCATTCCTTTGAGCAACGGCGTAAAGAAATCAGCCAGTCTCTGATATTTTTTCATCTCTTTGCGCTCATCCGGATCAAGCTTGCGCTCTTCACTGATGTGCATGTAAGTTTTGTACAGATCAACGTAGCGTGATGTTTCATACAGCAATGAACGTGATGCATCAAGTTTTGACTTCATAACCGATAACATCTCGTAAACAGCCGGGAATTTTATGATAGGCTTACCGAACTGTTCACGCTCTTTTGCGTATTCGATAGCCTCACGATATGCAGCTTCGCTCACTCCTACCGACTGCGCACCGATACCGAGACGTGCACCGTTCATCAATGCCATCACATACTTTATCAGTCCCATTCTGCGTGATCCTACCAACTCGGCAGGTGCATCCTTGAACACAAGTTCACACGTAGGCGATCCCTTGATACCCATTTTATTCTCGATACGACGTATCTTTAAAGCTTTATGAGTACGGTCGTAAATGAACATTGAAAGTCCGCGGCCATCGTGCGTTCCTTCCTCTGAACGGGCAAGCACAAGCGAAATGTGAGCATCGCCGTTAGTGATGAAACGCTTAACACCGTTAAGATACCACTGCCCTGTTTTTTCGTCATAGCGTGCTTTTAGTTCAACAGCCTGAAGATCGGAACCTGCATCAGGCTCGGTAAGGTCCATTGCAGCTGTTTCACCGCCGCAGATCCTGGGCAGGAAGCGTTCTTTCTGATCTTCTGTTGCAAATTCATTAATGGTCTCCGCACAATCCTGCAGGCCCCAGATATTAACAAATCCGGCATCGGCACGTGAAACGATATCAGCGGCCATTATGTAAGGAACAATAGGAAAATTCAGCCCCTCGTACTTACGCGGAAGAGTGATCCCCATCAGTCCTGCCTCTACGATCGCCTCAAGGTTCTGCTGTGTGCCGTCTGCATAAACAACCTCGTTATTCACTATCTTAGGTCCCTGCTGATCAACACCTTCAGCATTGGGAGCAATAATTTCGCCCGAGATCTCACCAACTATATCAAGTATCTTCTCATAGCTGTCCATTGCATCCTCAAAGTCGATCGGTGCATAATCGAATTTATCCTTATCCGTAAAATCACGCTCTTTCAGCGCAACGATCTTTTTCATCAGAGGATGAGTAAGATGAAATTTAAGATCCGGATTATCTGTAAAAAAATTAGCCATTATAATTAATTTTATAAAGTTTGTAAGTTGAAAGTCAATTCTACATATCTCTTTCTGACTTTTAACTTTCTCCTTTCAACTACTTCGTATTTTGTTTGTAATATTTGATCATTTTGGGTACTATCTCAGCAACGTCACCCGTGATCACATAATCTGCAATTCTGTTTATAGGAGCATTCGGATCGTTGTTTATAGCAATTATCATCGATGAATCCTCCATTCCTGCAACGTGCTGTATCTGTCCGGAGATACCACAGGCAATGTAAAGCTTCGGACGAACAGTAACACCGGTCTGACCTACCTGACGTTCATGCTCAGCAAAACCGGCATCAACGGCAGCACGTGAAGCTCCCACTTCGGCACCGATAACATCGGCAAGTTCGTACAACATATCGAAGTTTTCCTTCGAACCCATTCCATATCCGCCTGAAACAATTATCGAAGAGTTTTTAATGTTAACCTTCGATTTTTCCATGTGGCGCTCAACAACCTTTACAACAAGGTCTTCAGGTTTAAAATATTTATTGACATCAAGCTTGTTCAGTTTTCCTTTGTGATGCTTGTCGTATATCTCTTTTTTCATTACACCCTCCCTGACAGTGGCCATCTGCGGGCGACAATCGGGATTGATGATGGTGGCAACAATATTTCCACCGAATGCAGGACGTATCTGATATAACAGATCTTTGTATGTTTTTCCTGCCTTTTTATCTTCATGATCACCTATCTCAAGTGATGTGCAATCGGCAGTTAAACCGCTCTGTAATGCTGATGATACTCGCGGGCCCAGGTCACGGCCAAAGGTGGTGGCACCAAGCAAAGCTATCTGTGGTTTTTCCTCTTCGAAAAGTCCTGTAATTACAGCAGTGTGCGGTAAGGTTGTGTAAGGATCAAGCCTTTCGTCATCGCCCACATGAACAACATCTGCACCGTACTGATACAACTCTTTTTCTATTCCATCAATTTTATGACCTAAAGCAACTGCTTCAAGCTTACATTTCAGTTCATTGGCCAAAGTACGTCCTTTGGTCAGCAGTTCGAGGCTGACATCAACAACTTTGCCCTCATCTATTTCGCAAATAACAAATACATTATTCATTTTGATCTCAGATTTTAACCAATGGTGTGATTGGCAATTAACTCTTTCATTAATTCATTTATCTCATCGTCGGCAGCAGTAAGTTGTTTTGCCTCCTTAGCCTGGAACACGATGTTCTCAATCTTCTTTACCTTTGTGGGTGAACCCGACAGACCAAGCCATTTAGGATCGGCATCAATGTCATTCACACTCATCTCCGGGATGTTCAGGAACGGACGGTCATTGGTAAGATTGATGTAATCCTCCGATGCATTCTGGCTCTCTGTAATGGTTTTTGCATGTTTATACTTCATCAAAAGTTTTGCATTACGCGGACGACATGCCGGTGCTGATGAGTTAACAGTAACAACTACCGGAAGAGGAGATTCTACAGTCTCTACACCTCTTTCAAGACGACGTTTAACAACCACCTTTCCTTTATCGGCTGATATGATCTCCTCAGCATAAGTGATCTGAGGCATTCCAAGTTTTTCTGCCACCTGAGGTCCTACCTGTGCAGTATCACCGTCGATAGCCTGACGACCGGCAATGATAATGTCAGCCTTTTCAAGTTTAAGAATAGCCCTTGAAATTGCATATGACGTTGCCAGAGTATCAGAACCGGCAAATGCACGGTCGGTCAGCAAATAACCTTTATCTGCACCACGATACAATCCTTCACGTATGATATCGGCAGCACGGCCGGGTCCCATAGTTAGAATTGTAACTGTAGTTCCGGTATATTTATCTTTTAATCTTAGTGCCTGCTCCAAAGCATTCAAATCCTCCGGATTAAAGATAGCGGGCAAAGCAGCACGGTTTACCGTTCCATCTGCTTTCATGGCATCTTTACCAACATTCCTTGTATCGGGAACCTGTTTGGCAAGAACAATAATATTTAATCCCATTTCTATTGATTTTGTTTAACTTGACTTTTTTACATGAACCCACAAAATTAAAAAAATGAGCCAAATATGAACAAAAATGAGTCTTAATTGCTTTATTTAGAATAAAACTAAGTTACACCTGGTTTTGGGCTTTTAAAGTTAAGGGTCAGTGGTCTTTATTTTTAATAAGAGGTATAAGGAGATGCAGGAATGAAAGCAGTTTTTTCCATATTATTCATTAGTCTAACAACTTTGGTCATGGCGCAGGACGATACTTTGAGAACAGAGTTTAATAAGCTCACCGAGTTTGAAGAATATGTAATTGTTCATAAAAGTACTGAGAGGCCATACTCGGGAATGTATTACGACCTGAAAGACTCAGGGTCGTATGTCTGTAAAAGATGTAACACCCCGCTTTACCGCTCATCAGATAAGTTCGACAGCCATTGTGGATGGCCCAGCTTCGACGACGAGATAGAGGGCGCAGTAAAAAGGGTCCCTGATGCCGACGGTAGAAGAACCGAGATCATCTGTGCCAAATGCGGTGCTCATCTGGGTCATGTTTTCCTTAATGAAGGATTTACCCCAAAGAATACACGTCATTGTGTAAATTCGGTGTCTCTTATTTTTGTGCCGGATAAAGAAAAATAGATTAATTACCGAAAGGTACATTATTCACACTGGAATGTGGTTCCCGGTTATTGCCTTCATTTATCACTTTCAACAATATCCTGTTCTTTCTTTTTTTAAGATCTGCATTAAAAATAAAAAACTGTGTACTAAATAAAAAGGCACACAGTTTAATTTTTAAACTGAACAATGAACCGATACAGTAGTAAACGGGACCAGTAAGCGTATGCTATTTCTTCAACCTTATCAAAGAATAAACGAATGAGATAAAGGACACTATCAGGGATACTGCAAAAAATGAAAAGAATTCAGTACCGCTTTCCATTGCCATCCCCATTAATATCAGAGACATGAAAGTCAATAAAAATGATATTATCATTAATGCTAATATTTCTCTTTTCATCACTTATATTTTATTGTGAAACAATATATTTTGATGTACATTCATTCTGTTCTTTTGCTAAGGGACACCATTCATAGAACGGGCAATGGTGCGGAATATAATCACACAGCTCCACATCCATAATCTTACCTGAGACAGGGATTACTTCATGGTCCAGATGATCCCTGAACTGGCAGTATTTGACCTCGTCAGTGGCTGTTGGAGGGAATACAGGATTTAACCCATAAGCTCTCCACAGTGATTCCATTGCATTGATCAGAAGTGATATCTGTTCCGCATTAAGCAGTTTTCTTTCAGGAAAGAACATCTTATCGATCTGAAACAGTTCAGACAACTTTATCCCCAAAGAATCGATATCATCATCACAGACAAATTCCGAATCAAGGTCATTGAAATTCACAAACCTGTCCACCCTTTCTCCGGCAAATGCCTCCGATTGATTTATATCCTCAATCAACTGTTCTATGTATCTTGTCATAATCATCAAAAAAAATTATCAGTCAATACATTACATTTGATGTGCCAATAAACATTTGTCTCACATTATTTCACATTTTTAACTTTTGTTTTACTTTTGGAGATTAAATAATAAATGATGACAATCGACCTGTTCATACCGTGTTTCATCGATCAGCTTTTTCCGGAAACAGCATGGAATGTTGTTAAAATTCTTAAAAGAAGCGGTGTTACAATCAATTACAACACAAATCAAACCTGCTGTGGTCAGCCTGCATTCAACAGTGGTGACACAAAAAATGCAAGAAAGCTTGCCAAAAAATTCATCAATGACTTTCCCGAAGACAGACCGATAGTCGTTCCTTCTGCATCCTGTGCAGGATTTATCAGAAATCACTACAGAACATTATTCAAAGATGATAATAAATATTTACAGGAAAGTGAACGTTTGGAAAAAAACATCTTCGAGCTCACGGACTTTCTTGTTAATCATTTAAAGTTTACTGATTTTAATGCAGAGTTCAACCACAGAATAACATATCATGATGCATGTTCGGCTTTGCGCGAATACGGTATCAGAAATGAACCAAGGTTACTTCTGAGCAAAGTGAAAGGACTTCAGTTAGCAGAAATGAATGATAGCGATGTTTGCTGTGGTTTTGGTGGCACATTCATGGTCAAGTTTGTTCCTATATCAACTGCAATGGTTGAACAGAAAGTTCAAAATGCCATGAATACAGGTGCCGAATACATTGTTTCGACGGAATCTTCATGTCTTCTGAATATCGACAGTTACATCAGAAAACAAAAGCTTCCTATTAAAGTTAAACACATTGCCGATATACTTGCAAACTTCTGATATTATCGGTAAGCATTGTAAACAAAATCATTAACTACTGATGTGACTGCTTTGTTGCCGGTATTAAGATTTCACAACCGTTCCCCTTCTTGTTTTTATCATAATTTTTTATTTAATTTATAAGAAATCTTTTCTTTGTATGAATAACTCAAAACAGCTATTAAAGGCACTGGATTATACTGACAGTATAATCGTCATGACAGATACGGCCGGAAACATACTGTATGTTA
>JAOZOF010000150.1 GCA_029933425.1 Marinilabiliaceae bacterium | reverse complement strand
GCGCGTACGAGGACTTACACCTCGCCAGACTATTACCATGCCCGACATACAAAAATAAGCCCTCCGTAGATCAGGAGGGCTTTATTATTTTTCACTTCTTTATTCAAACAAAAAACCGTAAGGACGGGAAATGGCGGTCTCTAACTCACCAAGACTTACATTGCGCCCAAATCTGAAATATTCACGTCCTTCAAAAAACACAAGAAGAGTAGGCACGGCAAAAACCTGTTTTGAGGCCGATTCGTCAGGTTGTTCCTGTGTATTTACATAGATGAATTTCATTCCCGGAAAACTATCTTCCAGCAACTCACGCACCTTCGGTTTCAAAACCTTACAAACATTACAATTATCGTGCGAAAAATAGACCAACAAAGCGTCGTTCTCAGCAATTTCTTTATCCAGATCGATCTGCGTATACTCTTCTTTATTACTCATTGGTTTAAATTTGCCGCAAAGTTACAAAAACAAAAAATACGTAGCAACAACCTTCAGAAACAAGTCACCCTCTCATTTTGAATGAGAGGGTGACTAAAATATTTTGTTAATTCTTGCCTAATCCTTGCTGATAAGTACTGTAGCATATGCAACTATTCCCTCTTCGGCTCCTACAAATCCAAGTTTTTCGGTAGTTGTTGCTTTTATTGAAACATCATCCTGATCAATGCCCATTACACCGGCAAGCACCTTTTGCATCTCCTCAATAAATGGCTTTATTTTAGGCTTCTGAAGAGCGATGGTAGAATCGACATTACCAACAGAATATCCTTTTGTTGCTATCAAATCTACTGTCTTTTTTAGTAAAATCTTACTGTCGATATTCTCAAAATCAGAGCTTGTATCCGGGAAATGATAGCCTATGTCACGCATGTTTGCCGCTCCGAGAAGAGCGTCGCAAATGGCATGTATCAACACGTCACCGTCGGAATGGGCAACACTGCCTTTCTCATAGTCGATCCTGATACCGCCAAGCCAAAGTTCTTCACCTTCAGCAAGCCGATGAACATCATAACCAAATCCGACCCTTATCTTCATTACGAAATATTTTTAGCGCTTTACCTTCTTCTCTTACTACTGCTTTTTGTCTTATTTTTACCAAGATTACTAAGGTCGAATCCTAAAGTGAAGCGAATGGTATTGGCAAGCGGGTTATTAGCCTGCATAGGTATTATGTAAGATGCATCGATATTAAAGATATTGAACTTCAGTCCCAGGCCCACAGTTGCAAAATTTCTGTTCCCTTTGTTCACGTTCTCGTAATGGTAACCGGCTCTTAACGAAAACTGCTTATTATACCAATACTCAATACCTCCTGAAACGCTTATCTCCTGAAGCTCTTCAGTAATACCTCCCGGAGCATCAGAGAATGATGTGAACATACCTGAAATAACAGATGTATTCTCAGACGTTGCTGTTGTATCGTTAGGTAATGACAAAACTGAAGGTACAAGCAGTTTATTCATATCAACAGTTCCCACAAGCTCGTTATATTCATCAAGCTCCATGCGATAAGCGACACCAAGTCTTAAATTAGTAGGGATAAACTCTTTTGTAGTCCCGCCGTCATAACTGATCTTTGATCCAATATTGGAAATATTTATACCTGCAGTCAATTCAGATTCCTTCCTATTCTTTCTCCATGATGTTCTATAGTAGAAAGCAATATCAGCTGCAAATGCATTCCCTGCCTGCAACTGCGTTCCCGTGCTTGAAGAATAGCCGTTCGACAGGTCAGACCGGATATATCGGAAAGCCACACCGCCTGAGAAATGTTGAGACAACACCCTTGAATAAGCTATATCGAAGGCAAACTCGTTTGGCTGTCCTTCGAACTGAACATTTCCATCTTCATCGGTAAATGAGATATTTCCCAGCGAAAAATAACGCAGTGATGAACTCAGGGTCTGCATGTCGTCTATACGATAATAATATGAAAGATAATACATATTAATATCATTTACCAACTCACGCAACCATGGTGTAAATGAGAAAGACACACCCATGGTTCCGTCAATAAACGCATATTTTGACGGGTTCCAATGTTGTGAGTTTATATCAGGAGATGTAGCAACTCCTGCATCTCCCAGACCGCCACCCCTTGATTCAGGGGCAATATTAAGAAATGGTACAGCTGTACTTACTATATTTTGTGCTCCTCCAACTTCATTTTCATTAATGGTATTCTGTCCGTATACACTAGAAATACAAAACAACATTATACCTGCAACCACAACACTTTTAATATAATTCATCATATTGCTCACGTTTCTTTTATTATAATATTTTAATTCTAAATTGTTTGTTTCCCCTGTCAAACAGGAAAGCATAAAGGTTCCTGTCAGTCCCCTCTACGAAAAAAGATGATTTTAGTTTTATACTCAAACTAAAAAAAAAGCTTTTTATTATTTTGTAACAAGAATTTTTTGCGAAAAAACAGTAGATTTTCCTGTCTGAGTAAGAATATTGAACCTGATAATGTAAAGCCCGGGCCCTAATTTAGTGCCGTCAGAAGTTTCAGGATACCACTTGACCGGTTGTATATTTGAGCCCTGAGAAACAGTCTTAACTTTTTCTTTATTAAGCAATTGTCCACTGATGTTAAAAGTAGACATCTCGATATATACCGGTGAATTTGGTTCATCATGGGAGAAATACAGGGTCACATATCCTGAATAGTCTACGGGATTAGGGAAAATACTTACATGGTCAACCTCAAGTTTGCCGCCGGCTTCCACGTTAAATGCCAATTCAGCTGTTGATGAGTTATTTAAATTATCCCAGGCTTTGAACGAAAGTTTATGAATGCCGCTTGTCTGTTCAGGAAGCTGAAAGACCACCAATCCTTTCTGATAATTATCCGGCTCTGCCTGAAAATAACCATTCATAACCATTGTTCGATTATTGTCGTCATCAATTACCAATGTAAGGTCATGGCCAATACCTATGCCTGAAGTATTAATTCCATTCTCGTCATACAGTTCGGCATAAAGTAATGGTTTTGTCCCCGTAGTACCCCCGGAAACAAAGGTGCTCTTATTAAGATATAGCTTTATTTCGGGCCCCTCTTCATCGAACGGGGGATCATCACTTATTCCGCCAACCAGAATCTCATTGTTCGCACCAAATGCTTCCTCACCGTTCTTATCAAAACTGTAATAACTGACCCTTGCTTCACCTATATTATATCTTATATCTTTCGGAACTATAAATTCGCTGACAAATTCTCCGTTTTCCACCGTCACCTGTCCAGAAAATATCTTATTCTGATAAACCTCATACTCAAACGGTTTTGCCCCGTCGTTGCCAAGAGTCTGCACTGTAGAAGGTTTGTCAAATACAACCACATCCATATTCCCTTCAAATTCGGGTACCGGTGAAAGATCACCGGCAATTATCTCTCCTTCAATCTTAGCTTTCGAAAGAGCTTTAAGAGTATCGATATAATCGTCAACAGGTATATCATTCACCTTTAGGGTATTCACATATTTCAAAGGATAAGCCAAAGAAAGAGCCGGATCGGAAAGAAGAGTAAAATTCAGTTTATTGACACTTGAACCGGATGCGTTCTTTGTGTTTTTCATAATATCCCCGAAGCGCAATTTCATTCCCCGGTCATCCTTTTCAAATATATAATTATACAGATTGTTATTAATGATATAATTAAGGGAGCTATAAACCAGCCTTGTTGTAGAAAACAGACCTATACCCCCTCCAACATTGTTCAGCAATACCCATTCACCTGCCGAAACATGATCATAATCATCGAATCTGCTGAACTCGCAAGTGGCCGTAACAAATAGCGGAAGCCTGTCAATATTTGTCCAGTTTTGTATCATCGGTATGGTCAAAACCCTTTCATGAGCCAGCCCGTTCTCACCGCCGTGACCGGTATAATTAAACACCAGGATGCCCTCGGTAACAGCTTTATCAATCAAATCATTTACTTCAGGATATGCTTTTCCGGTCGAAGTTGTGATCTTCTGATATGAATCAAAATATATTTTATTGATATCAAATTCGGGATGTGTGGATAATGCTTTCCGTGCGAGCCTGTCTGCATCCCTCATGTGAATATTATTGTCACCGTCGTCACCTATAAAGGTCAGTAATGCTTTCCATTTACCGGGATACTGCTTCTGTATGTATGCTTCAACCTTATTAACCATATCAGCAGCCTCCTCCGGGGTGTTTACAGGGAAACGGCCTATCCCGATATCCAAAAGGTCACGCTGAAGATATTCTCCCTCGCCATCATCAAGAAATCCAAAAAAATCATCCGTAACATATGAATATGAGTTATGGATTGAATTCACGCTCTGATACGTCAGTATTTTATTCGTATTTTCTTCATCATAAGTTCTGTTATCGTACGAACCGTCACCGAATAGAAGCAGATATTTAGGCTGTTGTTCCTTTGTTCCGGCTCTTTTGTAAAGCATTCGCATAAAATCGCGAATTGCGGAAATATCAGGTTTACCTGAAGAAAATTCGTTGTATACTTCTTCGTTGGTAACAACTATGGTCGACAAGCCGTCAGCCGCCTGATGCAGTGCCGCAAGCCTTTCCGCTTCATCCTTAAACTCCTTGTACGCAAGTATCACAAAATCCACGTTCGGAACTGCATGAAGATTCTGATTATCCACATTCTCAAAGAACTCAGGTACCGGAATGTCAGCCCCGGGGTCAAATGCTACATATTCTCTCAATTTATCCAATGGCGAGATGAACGAGAACGTAGAACCAACCAGCTCCCCTTTCATTCTTACCGGACGCGTAAAATCGGTGATATCCCAAACAATTGTATTTTCATCAGCATTCTGAATATTGTAACGTGCAAAATCACCTTCTCCAACTGTACTTATATCCCTGAACAGAAAAACAGGATCATCCATTACCAGGTCGCATCTTGCATTCAGGCATAAAAAGTTCAACCAACCCTGCGATGTATTTGAAGGCAAGCTATATTTAACCTCAACATTCACATTATCGTCTGAACTTTTAAATGTTGCCACACCCTCTCCTACATGTGCATAATAACCTGTATAATCAGAAAATGAGATAGAATTTATGCTTATGGACTGTACCGGAGTAAGGTCTCCGTTAATGCTCATCTCAAAATACGATTTAACATTAGCCCGTGCGATCAGGGATGAGTATAATTTTAAAGAATCACTCTTCGACAAATGCTTAAATGTGAAATTAAATATCTCCGACTGTTTTCCGTAATAACTAAACCATTCACCGTACCATGTTCTTCCCGATTTCAGCAGATTTCTCAGCTCTTCTTCATAAAAATCATAAGCATCATACTTATTTATCTCTGTATCGGGGGAGACATCCGGATAGTCGGCAAGTTCAATACTTTCACCATCTCCGGCATCTTCAGATAAAAAATAGTATGAGTAATTACCGAAATCATTCAGTTCATGGACCCACATGCCTTTATCTTTGTCGTAGCTCCATTCAACGGTACCCTTACCATAAAAATAAACAGCATCCCTGAAATGCCATACCCCGTTCTCGCGCAAGTCATCAAAACGGGGTGCACCGTTAAGTTTGGGCAACATGACACCTCCGTTACCAAAAATCCTCACTGCCGAAGGATCACCGAACCCCCATTCTTTCAGCTTTGAATATGGTATCTTGTATATCCCGTCGTTTACAATTCTTACTTTCACCCATTTCCCATTTGCCAAAACAGAATTTGACGCATATTCAACTGAGGATTTCTTTGTTCCGGCTTTTAGTGCTTTATCAACTTTTTCAATATCAACCGTTACCGAATACTGCGTAACTTTTTTAATATTCCCCTTATCTTCTGCATAAAGAGGAATTACCTCAACTTTAAGTACCGGTTTCTTATCCAGGTATGAAATATAAATATCTTTCAATATCCTGCTACCTATTAAAGAACTTACCGGACTGATTATTTTTAACTCTTCCTGTGTAAAAGCCCCAGTGAATTTTATATCTACTTTTACGTTCACATCTTTCAGTGAAACACCTGCGGGAAGGTCGAAAGAGTTCACCAACACTGGTAATCCTGTCACATCATCAGTACTGACAGCATTTTCAACAACCAGATGCCCGGGCATATCTTCACTCTCAACAGCCGGAGCTGACCATTTTACCATATAGATATATGCAGATTCCTGGGCTTTCAGTATGAAAGAAAATATAAAAAGTAATATAATGGTATAAAACTTCATTCAGTCAGATAATCGGTAAAAACATAAAAATCAAGGTAATCAACAGTGTTTAACCTTACTTTCCGATGGTAACAAAATAAATTCTGTCAAAAAAAACAAAAAAAAGCATGTTACGCACAAGAAATATACACAATTAACGTTTATTAATTGAAAAAATTGCAATAAGGATATTTTAATAAATCATAAAAAAGTTCATTTACTCCCTTTAAACTATAACCTTTTTTTATTTTTGCAGTATAAAGGGATGAAAAGAAGTTTTTCGAACGACAGAATTTGAAGAATTAAATAATTAAGATAACACAAGTTTATAAAGCTATGAAGTTTATTTCCAGAATCTTACTATCGTTAGCCACAATAGGATTAATTTCTTTGTCATCCTGTGGTATGTTAGGAAAGAAAAGCAATGACGTATCATCTGTAACAGGATGGGATTATAACAATCCTGATTTTGGAGGATTTGAATACCAATCGGGATACGAGCAGGAAACCGGCCCGGGTCTCGTCTTCATCGAAGGCGGTACTTTCATTATGGGACGGGTTGAACAGGATGTGATGTACGATTGGAACAATGTTCCGCGAAGAGTTACGATCCCGTCATTTTACATGGACGAAACAGAGGTTACCAACGCGAACTACAGGGAATACCTTTACTGGATCAATCGTGTTTATGCCGATTATCCCGAGGTTTACAAAAAGGCATTACCCGACACACTGGTTTGGCGTACACCATTGGCTTACAACGAACCTCTTGTTGAGAACTACCTGCGTCATCCGGCCTATGCCGACTATCCGGTAGTAGGTGTAAACTGGCTTCAGGCAAATGACTTCTGTGCATGGAGAACAAACAGGGTAAATGAGTTGATCCTCATACAGGAAGGCATTCTGGAATTTGATCCGAGCCAGCAGGGAGAGAACAACTTTGACACCGAAGCATATCTTTTAGGACAATACGAAGGCATCACAGGTAAAGATCCTATGGAAGACCTTGATCCTAACAAAGATACCCGCCGGGTAAGATGGGACGACGGAATTCTTTTACCAAAGTATCGTCTCCCGACAGAGGCGGAATGGGAATATGCAGCATCAGCTCTTATAGGAAACTCTTATGATGAACGTTTGACAAACCGCAGAATATATCCGTGGGATGGTCATATTGTAAGAAATCCGGAAAAGCCTTACAGAGGTAAGATGATGGCAAACTTCGTACGGGGAAGTGGTGACATGATGGGTATGGCAGGTGATCTTAATGACGGCGGCGACATCACCATGGATGTTCATTCATTCTGGCCGAACGATTACGGATTGTATTGTATGGCAGGAAACGTGAACGAGTGGGTTGCCGATGTTTATCGTCCTCTCTCTTTCGAAGATGTTGATGAGTTCAGCCCTTACCGTGGTAATATCTTTAAAACAAAAGTTCTTGACGAGGAAGGTTACGTAGCCGAGAAAGACAGTCTTGGTCGCATCAGGTACAGAGTTGAATCTGACAAGGATATACTTAACCGCAAGAACTATCGTACAGCCGATAACAGAAACTTCCTTGACGGTGATGCAGAATCAAATATTATCACCGGTGAAGACTGGAACAATGCTGATGCCAATACTACAACAATGTACTCGGGAACACCGAACAGCAGTATAGGTAGTATGGTGACTGACCGTTCAAGGGTTTACAAAGGCGGTTCATGGAGAGACAGAGCTTACTGGCTGAGCCCCGGAACAAGAAGATATCTTGACGAACGTGAGAGTCGTGATGACCTTGGCTTCCGTTGCGCCATGACAAGAGTGGGAGCTCCTACAAAAGGAAAAAAATAGATCGCAGGATCAAAATAATATTTCACAGAGGTTGACTTAAAGTCAGCCTCTTTTTTTATTTTTGTTTCCGTTAAATCAATCGATCAGACATGGATATCCAATCGCTTCATGAAATATACCTTTCCTGTACATCGGTAACCACCGACAGCCGTAACTGTCCTGAGGGTTCAATGTTCTTTGCTTTGAAAGGGGAATCATTCAACGGAAACCGGTATGCAGATGAGGCAATTAACAAAGGATCGGAGTATGCTGTTATTGATGACAGAAGCATAAAATACATATCAGAAAATATTATCATCGTTGACGATGTACTCACTACCCTTCAGGAGCTGGCATCATTTCATCGCGAATTTCT
>JAOZOF010000149.1 GCA_029933425.1 Marinilabiliaceae bacterium | reverse complement strand
TGAGAGGGTGGTTTGAGGATTACATGGCTACATGGCTCTATGGTTAAAGTGTTACTGTATTAAATGGTTAATAGGTTTGTAGGTTCTTTGGTTAGTTGGTTTTGGCGTTGTACATCCCTAAATAGCGTTGACAGTATTTTAGTTCTTTTTGTTCCAAATTCCATATAATTTCGTAGATCTTATACTGATTACCGCATACATTGCCGACTGAAGACTGCCAACTGCCGACTTCCCCTTCCAGCTTCAGGCTATTCAAATTTTGATCACCTGATGATATTCATGTTAAATCGGAAAATTGTATCTTTGCCGTCCTTAATGAGCAGTTAAATTCTGATGTGGTAGTAAAACCTTCTGCCCGAAATATTTAAAACGATGAAGATAGAAAATAAGATAAAGGATACCGTAGCTGAAGCAATTGAAAATCTGTACGGTCAGAAAACAGACAGTAACTCTGTTCAGATCAATCTTACACGTAAAGATCAGAAAGGAGATTTCACGGTTGTTGTTTTTCCTCTTTTAAGGATATCGAAGAAAAATCCCGAGGAGACAGGTAAAGAGATAGGTGCGTATTTAAAAGAGAATATGACGGAGATAGCGGAGTTTGAGGTGATCAAAGGATTTCTGAACCTATTGTTGTCCCACTCTTACTGGATAAATTCACTCAATGAGATAAAAGATGTTGAGGAATATGGTTTCACAAAGACAACAGAGGATTCTCCACTCACAATGATCGAATATTCATCACCTAATACCAATAAGCCTCTTCATCTCGGACATATTCGAAATAACCTGTTGGGTTATTCTCTTTCAAGGATCGTTGGTTCGACAGGAGAGAAGGTTGTGAAAACTAACATTGTAAACGATCGCGGTATTCACATATGCAAGTCGATGTTGGCATGGCAGAAGTGGGGGAACGGTGCAACACCTGAAAGTACAGGCAAAAAAGGTGATCATCTTGTAGGTGATTTCTATGTGAAGTTTGATCAGGAATACAAGAAAGAGATCGCCGGACTTGTGGCATCCGGTTTGTCGGGAGATGAGGCAGAGAAGCAGTCGAAACTGATGGCAGAGGCACGTGAGATGCTGCTCAAATGGGAAGCCAAAGACCCTGAGGTGTATGAACTGTGGAAGATGATGAACGATTGGGTGTACAAAGGATTTAATGAGACATACAAAGCTCTCGGTGTGGATTTTGATAAAATATACTACGAGTCGGAAACATATTCGATAGGTAAGGAGGAGGTATTGCGCGGTCTTGAAGAAGGGTTGTTCTACCGTAAGGAGGATAACAGCGTTTGGGCCGACCTGTCTGCTGAGGGGCTTGATGAGAAGCTTCTTCTGAGGAGCGACGGAACAAGCGTTTACATGACACAGGATATCGGTACTGCTAAAATGCGTTTCAATGACTATCCCATCGATAAGATGGTGTATGTTGTGGGAAATGAGCAGATCTATCATTTCAAGGTTCTCTCTTTGCTGCTCGATAAACTGGGATACAAATGGGGTAAGGACCTGGTTCACTTCTCATACGGAATGGTGGAACTGCCTGAAGGTAAGATGAAGTCGCGTGAAGGAACGGTAGTTGATGCTGATGACCTGATAGCTGAAATGGTGAATACCGCACGTGAAATGTCGAAAGAGCTTGGCAAGCTTGACGGTTATACCGAAGAGGAGGCTGAGAAGGTTTATTACACCATTGCCATGGGAGCACTGAAATATTTCATTCTCAAGGTTGATCCCCGTAAGAACATGACCTTCAATCCTAAAGAATCGATCGACTTTAACGGTAACACAGGTCCGTTCATACAGTATTCTTATGCACGGATACAATCGGTGTTAAGGAAAGCAAAGGATAAGAACATTACAGTTCCGGATGTACTGAATGATAGTTCTGAGCTTACAGAGAAGGAGATACAGTTACTGAAAATGGTGATGAACTTTCCGAATATCGTTGCCGAAGCGGGTAAAGTGTACAGCCCTGCTGTTATAGCCAACTATGCATACGATCTTGCCAAGGAGTTCAATCAATTTTACCACGAAATGCCGATAGTGTTCGAAGAGGATGCAAAAAAGCGTGAGGTCCGCCTTGTACTTTCGGAAAAGATAGGAGAGATAATCAGGCAGAGTATGTGGCTGCTCGGGATCAATGTACCTGAAAGGATGTAAGCTGTTTGCGGGGATGTAACTTTATGTTTTGGATCTTTTGTTAAGGTGCTGAGAACTTTCTAATGTTTGAAAAGCTCCAGCCAGGCTAATGCGGCATCGGGAGTTGAAAATACTTTGCGTTGTGTATGATTGCTCCATGTAAGTTGGGAGTAAATTATCAGCATTGCCGTTATGCGGGGTGAGGTTACAACAAATGCTGCTTTTACGAAACGGTATTTCTGTGTTGAATTCTGTGCAAGATCGGATATCTTTGTGTAATCTTTTACTGAAAAGCTGAGTTTAGCTTCACGAAGATCATAAATAAGGAGCAGAATATCACCTTTTATTTCGTGTTCGGAAAAATACACACTTAATTCCACTAACTCATCAAAGGTTATGTCACCTTCAAATTTAATGTGTAATACATTGTCTTTTAATTTGTGTGTTATCATTTAATGACAAATAATTATATGAGAAATAAAGAGGTGTGAAGTTTATTCTAAAAGCCATTTTTTGAGTTCCTCTGACAATAATATGTGTTTGAGGATATTCCTTTTAGTCTCGTCGGGTAGTTCCTGTAGAAGAATATCGACCTCAGTGTTCTTAATGTCATCGTTACTCTCTTCCGAGATAAGTTTTCTCAGAGCTTTTGATCTGGCTCCTGTCAGTTCATTTTCGAAAGCTTCCCAGATAAAACTCAGGTCTGTATCACTGCCGGCATGATGAATGATCAGAGTATCGGAAAGTTCGATCTCATTGATTATTGACTGCAGTGTTTCGCGGCAGATTATTTTAACAGGATCTTTAGTGCCTGATTCATCACGTAATGACCAGCTGTTATATTCGTGTTCTATTGATTCAATAGCTTTTGTACGGACATTGTTAGGGCCGAAAACCGAACTTAATATCATTATCGTTGACCTCTTCCAGGCTGCAAGGTCAAAGGAGTTTGAATCGAGCTTGTCTAATTGTTCTTTCAGCAGAGTTATGTATTTTTCTTTTGGTTTCATATCAGATTAATAATCAACGGTATCAGAAGATCGGTGCAAAAATAGCAAAAAATAATGAAGCATTTCTTTTTTAACTTTTTTTAGGTTAAAAATCTTATTTCTGACAGGTTACGGTTAAACACAAAAAAAGGGATGCATTATACATCCCTTAAAATTTTCTGAGCCGATCATTTTTATTCGAACTGAGCAAGAGTCTTCTTGATTATTTCAATAGCCTCCATCAGTTCCTGTTCGTTAATTACAAGAGGAGGAGCAAAACGGATTATGTGGTCATGTGTGGGTTTTGCGATCAAACCGTTCTCTTTCATGGCCACGCAAACATCCCATGCTGTTTTACCGTTCTTTGGTTTGATAACCACAGCGTTCAGCAATCCTTTACCCCGAACCAGCTCTATCATGTCCGATTTAACATTTTTCATCTCATCGCGGAATAATTTTCCGAGACGCTCGGAGTTCTCGGCTAGTTTCTCATCTTTGACCACATCCAGTGCAGCAATGGCAACTTTGGCAGCAAGCGGGTTTCCTCCATAGGTTGATCCGTGTTCGCCGGGTTTGATCACCAGCATGATGTCATCGTCGGCAAGAACGGCAGAAACAGGGAATACACCGCCTGAGATCGCTTTTCCTAGGATCAGGACATCAGGTCTTACGCCCTCATGTTCGCATGCAAGAAGTTTGCCGGTACGTGCAATACCCGTTTGTACTTCATCGGCAATGAAAAGAACATTCTTTTCTTTACACATATCGTATGCTTTTTTCAGATACCCTTCATCAGGCACAAAAACGCCTGCCTCACCCTGAATAGGTTCAACGAGGAAACCGGCAACATTCGGGTCTTCCAGCTCTTTGGCAAGAGCATCGAGATCGTTGTAAGGGATCTTCACAAATCCCGGTGTGAACGGGCCGAATCCTTTGTATGAATCAGGATCGGTTGACATTGAGATGATAGTGATGGTACGACCATGGAAATTACCGTCGCAGACAATAATTTTGGCTTCATTTTCGGGTACTCCTTTTTTCTCGTAAGCCCATTTCCGGCAAAGCTTAAGAGCTGTCTCGTCGGCTTCGGCGCCGGTATTCATGGGCAGTACCTTGTCGTATCCGAAATATTTTGTGATGTACTCCTCGAACTCTCCGAGAGTGCTGTTGTAGAAAGCCCTTGATGTAAGAGTAAGTTTTTGTGCCTGCTCTGTAAGAGCATTGATGATGCGTGGATGGCAGTGTCCCTGATTGACGGCTGAGTATGCTGACAGGAAATCGAAATATCTTTTGCCTTCAACATCCCATACATAAATGCCTTCACCTTTGTCGAGCACTACCGGAAGCGGATGGTAATTATGTGCTCCGTATTTCTCTTCACGCTCGATGTAATCATTTGATGTCATTTTGGTTGTCATGATCATTTATGGTTTAATGTGTTAGTGTTTGATAGCAAAAATAAGCTTTATTCCTTCAATAATAAACACAAAAAAAGATGAATTTTGTCAATAAAAAGCAACAGTGTTTTTGTTTTCCTGGTTTTAACTGACCGGATAAAACGATTAAAATGGAATGAAATGAGTAAAAACTGTATTTTTTTTAGAGGTAACTGTAAGATGTTCGTTTGTCAAATCCATGTTTTTCTTTAAAGCCGGAGTCTTGATCTGAAAAAAAATATCCTCAAAGTTTCTGAATTGTGGAGATCAGAACTCGGTGAAAAGTTTCAGATTTATGCGCCGTGAAGTGAGGTAGTTAGGTACGGCGTACTGCCTGTTGTTCACATCCGTGACCCAGTAGTATGAAATGGTATTGTCGATGTTCAGGAGATTGAATATTTCGAGGCCTACCCAGAAACGTTTGAATACCTGATGTTTCTTGTCTTTATTTTTGTTGAAGAATGCGGTAAAGTCTTTCGAAAAGCCGATGTCGACCCTCCGGTAGGGGGGCATCCGGAAAGTTGCCATGTACCTCGGCGACCTTGGCGGACCGAAAGGAAGTCCCGTTCCGAAAATGAGGTTCAGGTGAACTTTAAAGGTGGGATTCTTGGGCAGGTAGTCCTGGAAGAAGAGCGAAAAACTCACACGTTGGTCCGAAGGGCGCGGTATATAACCAGGATATACAATGGTTTGGTTCCCGTCCTCGTCGGTATCATAGTAAAAGTCATCCAGGATATCTTCCCGTGTCTGCATTATCGACAATGCAGCCCATGACTCAAGCCCTTTGACAAGCTCACCGTTGAGCTTCATGTCGATCCCCGTAGCATAACCTTTTGCGTTATTTACTCCTAAGTATCTTATTCTTACGTTATTCACCTGATACGGAATTAGGTCTTTCATCTGTTTGTAGTACGCTTCGGTAGTGAATTTAAATGGTCGTTCACGAACATCAAAATAGAGGTCACCGCCTAAAACATAATGGATCGATTTCTGTGCTTTGATGTCATAGTTCAGGGTGCCGTCAGGTTTTCTTAATTCCTTGTAAAACGGACTTTGATCGTATGCCCCGATAGCAGCCCTGATTCTGATATTGTTATTTTTTTCAGGGATAAAGCTTACATTGACCCTCGGGCTGACAAGTAACTGCCTGTTGAATGACCAGTAGTTAAAACGTACACCATAGTTGAAGAACAGACTTCCTGCACCCGTGATCAACCGGTATTCATCCTGTATGTATCCCATTAGTCGGTGGGTGTTAAGGTCAAGGTCGGTATTAAGGGAATAAGACAGATCTAACCGGTCTGTGTTAACAGGAACAGAATAACCGGCAGAATCGTTCATCACCCACTCATTGATGTAATCAGAAATGTATTCATGCTGATATCTGGCCTGCCAGGTTACAAGATGTTCATTGAACCTGTGCTTTCCTCTTACGGCAATATTCTGAACAACACCCAGCAAACTGTTACGGGCATGTTCCAGATAACTTCCCACACCGATGTTCTTTATTCCTTCATCAGGATCCGGTTCTTCTTCTCCCGGCAGTGTTTCAAGGTCCTGCAGCCAGTATTGCCCCAGAATATCGTATGTCTCCTCTTCGTAAGTGCGGTAGCCTGAAACCAGCAGTTTATACCTGTTATTGCTGTTCCGTGTATGTGTCAGGGCAAAAGAGACAAAACCTGTGTTGAAAATGTCTTTTTCCTGACCTTCAAAATATACCTTTAATTTTTTTACGTCACTTATGGTACCGAAAACAGTTTCCCTGTCTTCGGGTATGAAATCATAGGCATTACGTGAGTAGTACCCCAGTCCCTCGACCAGCCACTGAGGATTTATGCTGTATGTAAGATAGGTCTGAACATCGAAGAACGAAGGGTTGTAATCGCCCGATACATCCAATGTACCCAGAAGGTACTTGTTCGTCTTATACCTGACCCCGGTTACATAAGTCAACTTTTTATTTTTCGATATTCCTTCCACGTGAGCTCCGGCTCCCAGGAAACTCACTTCCGCACTACCGGCAAATTCCTCAGGTTTCTTATATCTTATGTCAAGTACCGAGGACATCTTATCACCGTATTCGGCATTGAAACCGCCTGCCGAGAATTTTACCGAGGATACCATCTGAGGATTTACAAAGCTTAACCCTTCCTGTTGTCCCGAGCGTACGAGGAACGGTCTGTATACTTCAATGCCGTTTACGTAAACAAGGTTTTCATCATAATTTCCGCCACGAACCCGGTATTGTGAACTTAGCTCATTGTTCGAGGCTACACCGAGTTGCGTTTTTACAAGCCCCTCTATATTTCCTCCGCTTGCATCAGGCAAAACATCGTTAAGCTTTGAATTGATCTTTATCATCGAACCGTTCGTATGAGCTCCTTTTACGCTAACCTCAGATATTTCTTTATGACTTTCCGATAAATTGATCTTTATGCCCGAAAGGTTGTCATCTTTCTTTATGGTGTATTCTATCGTGTTAAAACCGATGGAAGATATTTGCAGGACAACGGGGAAAACAGGTTTTATCTTAAGAATGAATTGTCCTTTAGAATCGGTTACGGTTCCTGTTGTGGTGTTCTTTACCAGGATGTTCACTTCTCCGATAGGAGCAGCAGTGGAATCAACTACTACACCGGTGATAGTGATCTTTTGTTGAGCGGCAACATAAAATCCTGTAATTAGGAATATTAATGAGAAGTATATCTTTTTTCTTATATCCATGAATTTGTCCCGGAAATCTTTGAGCTGCTAAAATAACATTAAATCTGAAATTTTTACAGGTTCGTATAAATGCTTATTTTTAAAAAAAAATATCTGCCGTGAAACGAAAAGTTGTAATACCTGTACATATTCCGCAAGACGGTTTTATAAACGGGCTAAAAGGTTGGAATATTGTATTCCCCGCCGGAAAAAAGTTTGACAGGGAAGAGTTCCTGCATGAGATTAAAGACGCAGATGTCATTGTGTCTATTTTTGGATTGAAGCTGGAGAATCAGGTAATTGAGAATTCGGAGAAGTTGAAAATGATAGCCAACTACGGTGCCGGCTACGATAATGTGGATGTGGATTTCTGTACCCGTAAAGGAATACTTGTGACCAATTGTCCCGATCCGGTTACCGAGCCTACGGCAGAGCTTGCTTTCGGATTGATGCTTGCGGTAGTTCGCCGGATAGTGGAAATGAATGTGAGGTTGCGATCGGATGAACCTTTAAAATGGGGTGTTATGCGCAATCTGTCGTCAACATTGATTGGTAAAAAGCTTGGGATCGTAGGAATGGGGGCGATAGGTAAGGCTGTGGCACGAAGGGCTGTAGCTTCTGGCATGGAGGTTTTCTACCACAACAGGAATAAGCTTGATGAAAGAACGAAAAAACAGTTCAATGCTACATGGCTGCCGTTTGACGAGCTTTTAAAACAGTGCGATATAGTATCGTTGAACGTGCCTTTAACACCTGAAACTACTGGATTGATGGGAGAGAAGGAGTTCCGTTTGATGAAGAAAAGTGCCTTTCTGATCAACACTGCAAGGGGAGCTGTTGTGAAAGAGAGGGAGCTGATTGAAGCACTTAAAGCCGGAGAGATCGCCGGTGCAGGTCTTGATGTTTTTGAAAAAGAACCGAATATTCCCGGTGAATTTCTTAAGATGGATAATGTGGTGGTGATGCCTCATCTCGGCTCTGCAACACTGGAAGCAAGGGAAGAGATGTCGAGGGTTGTGGCACTGAACATTGCAACGGCTTTCAGCGGTGAGGTGCCACCGAACATTGTGAACCGTGAAGTTTGGGATGAGTGGAATAAGAGGTTGTTAG
>JAOZOF010000148.1 GCA_029933425.1 Marinilabiliaceae bacterium | reverse complement strand
TCGAGCATTACTTTTCGTGAACTCTGATCTTTATAGGTGTACATCTGATAGCCCACTCTCTTTTTAGCCGTAAGTTCAACCTTCACACCAAAATTATTGAGGTAAACAGAATAATATCCCGGGGAAGCCTTCTCCGAACTTTTACTGAAAGTAGCCACAGGTTTTTTCTGCGGATCTCCCGAAAACGGCAATAATGACACATCACCCATATCGCCAATGCCTGTACCGCTTAAATGGGTATGACTGAAACCATAGATCACGGTATCGGGATAATGATAGCCTGAAGAAGCATCCCATCCCATAATATGAGTATCGGGACTTACCTGCACCATGCCGAAAGGTTCTGTTGCCCCGGGGAACGTATGCCCGTGAAACCCTGTGCCGATGAATGGATCAACACACCTCAGCACATCCTCATCCATCGGCCGGTCCATTTGACAACCTGCCATGAATAAAAGTAAAAACGGAATAACAATAATCTTATTCATTTCTTATTTTTTCGATACTCAACTATTCAACATCTTTAAGTTACAACAATAAAATCATGAACTCAATACCCTAAATTCACTATTCTTTTTTCAAAGGCAATGTGAAGTAGAAAGTTGTTCCTCTGCCTTGTTCTGATTCTACTTTGATCTTCCCGCCCAATATCTCAACAATACCTTTTGAGATCGACAACCCCAGTCCGGCACCTTTTTTCTTTGTGATAGTTTCACTCTGATTGGCTTTCACAAACCTCTCAAATATTCTGTCCATGTCTGCTTCATTAATGCCTTCACCGGTATCTTTCACAAATATCTCAACCTCATCAGACAAAACATTTGCACCTACTGTAACATATCCTTTTTTGGTGAACTTCAAAGCGTTATTTATCAGATTTATGAGAACCTGTTTCAGCCTGTGCTCATCTGTGAATATCTCAACCCCTGATATCTTATCATTAATATCAAACTTCAACTCAACATTCTTATGACCTTTCATTATCGGACCGTAGAACACTTTAAGATCGGAAAACACTTTTGAAATGCTGACATTACCTTTGTAAATCTTAAGCTGATTGGTATCGAGCAAAGATACATCAAGAATATTATCGATAATATTCATCAGATATTGCCCGCTGTCATAAATTGTCCTGATGTAATATATGATCTCTTCCTCTGTCATATCATCCTGATTAAGGGCCAGATCGGAAAATCCCAGGATTGCATTCATAGGCGTTCTGATCTCATGGCTCACATTTGCAAGAAATAACGACTTCAGCATATCCGATTCCTCGGCTTTCTTTTTAGCCTCCGATAGTCTTTCAATATTATCATGTAATAATCTGCGGAGTCGCTCTTTATGCCTGACTGTCTTATCCAGGTTTGCCACTAAAAGATTCAATACAAAAGAAACAGAACTGATCATTATCAGATTTATTCCTGTCAGAAAGAACTGAAGGATCCCATATTCATTTATCGGAGAACCGGGCAGCAGATCGAACCGGATTATAATTGCCATTATTCCCCACACAACCATAGTTATCAGGATGCTTAAAAATGTAGCATTCAGGCCAACAAAAACAGCCGACAAAAGATTGAAAGCAACTAAATACATGATTCCTGCTCCCTTAGGTCCTTCAATTAACAGAAACGAAACGCCAAGGATCAGAGACAGATAAACAAATGAATAGATCCTTACTTTCTGAGGTAATATTTTTTTACCTAAAGCTATAAATGCAACAAACAGATAACTTACAATATCAACAACTATAAGTATGACATTATTATCTCTTACTGCCTCTACCAGTGAAACAGACAAGGCTATCATACCTATTCCCAAAGTAATAATAGCAATATAGTTGAATGATTTCTCACGCATGTATTCCAGGCCGTCAGACGACTTGGTCACAGTATCGTTCACTATGTTGTTAAGCCACTTCCTCATTAAGTTTTTTATGGATCACTTATTTTTATAGAATATCTTACCGGTCAGCAGAAGACCCGCAAAAACAAAAACGGCAAACACCAGACTACTGAAAGCCACCTGCATACCGCCTGAGATGATATGACCGCTTGTGCAGCCTCCTGCCATCCTGGCCCCGAATATCAGAATAAACCCTGCAGCAAAAGCCCACAATGCTCTTCCGCCAACAGAACTGCCTCTCGTCTTTTCCCATTCGGAATGTATCATCTTAAACTTAAAATCTTTCCGAAGCAATGAAAAAACCAACCCTGCAAGCAGTGCTCCCACAAGAAAAACAAGCTCCCATATTCCGGGTTTTGTGATCTTTTCAAAATATGTATTATCGGTGAACCCTGCTAAAAGGTCGCCCACATACGGATAGGTCGTTGATGCACCTATAGGCCTGTTGGAAACTATAGTTAAAAAAACTATGGGATTCAGAATTGCAAGGCCTATACCTGAATAGAGCCATTTCATGTCCGGGGTCTTCTCCTGTCGGTGCAGGAACATAGCTCCTGCAATAAAGGCCACTCCTATCAGGATGACAAGGAAACCGTAAAAGAACCCGGAGCCTCCTGTTACAGATGCCAGCGAAAGCTTGCCGAGGTCGGGACCGAGAATGCCTCCCATAAAAGGAAGAACAGCAGTAAACACAATACCTCCCAACAGGCCGCCAATTATTCCGACAATGGCATCGAGAGCACCTTCACCTGCTGAGATAAATAAGGTTCCGGGACAATATCCCAAAATAGCCATACCCACACCAAACAGCAATCCTCCTAAAACAATTCCGCCGAGAATAAATGGTTTTACATGGAACTCAGCCCATCCCATTCCAATTTCCACAGCTAAAAACAAGATACCTACTCCTATTGCAACTGCTATTGTTTTGGGTACTGCCAGGTCTGTCCATCTGGCAGCACCACTTATAACGTTAAATTTATTCAGTTTGGCATAACTAAGAATGCCCCCGAATATGAAACCCAAAATTAATGTTGTCATCATAACTTATATATTTTATGAATGAAAAATTTACCGGCGATCTGATCTCTTATCCGACTTTAATAAATAACCTTCCAATCGTTCTTCATATCAACGATCATCCAGTTATTATTACCGGCCAGTTGCAATCCCTTTTCCAGATGTCCGATCTTTGAATTTTTATCGTAAGCCCATTCTCTTTTTGCATCGGTGTGATGTATCAATCCTGCAAGCCGTTTCCCACTTCCTTCATCTGTCCACTGAAGCATGAATATGTCATTGTCAGAATTTCCGACAGAAATCAATGGTTTCTTCCCTATTATCTGTTCTATTGAAATTACTTTATTGACCTTATCGTTGATATACAATATCTCCTGATCACGCATCAGAGAATGTTTTCCGTCCTGCTCTATCCATTTGAGTCTTCTCCGGCTGCCTATTACCTGCTCTTTGGGAATTCCATAGACTTGTTCAACCCACGGCCTGATGAAACCCAGACCACTTTCAGTAACTATGTAAACTTTGAATTTGTTATCTTTCAGGTATTCGAAAAGTTCAACCATAGGTTTGTAAACCATATCCTTGTAAAGTCTGCCTGTTGTCGGATGCTTCGATGTATTAATCCAGTCAAGTATGATGTCATTGTACTGTTCGACTGTCATATTAGCCTGGGTCAGTGTTGAAAGTTTGAACAACCCTTCCGCTCCTGCCCGCTGTATCTTTTCAACATCCCTGTCAAGTGCAGCCTTTACCAGTTTGTTCTTTTTCCACTCCGGGTGTTCAGGAGCCAACTGCTTAATCCTGTCAAACATGAACTCTATCTGGAAATACAGAGGTTTCTCAGGCCACAAAGTACCTTCCTGATCGAAAGCTGCTATACGATTAGCGGGAGCAACATAATCTGGGCTGTTTCTGTCGGTCACAGATTTTACAAAATCAATTATCCTGTTTTTCGTTTTAGTATCATTCCATGACGGCAACGGATCACGATAAACCCTCTCTTCCTTTTTTACTTCAGGCACTACAGTGTCTCTCTCCACAAACACAGTGTCATAGATTATTTTCACTATCTTTTTCTCTTTGGTATTCTCTACAACAATCGTATCGACCTTTTCCCTGATAATCGTTCTGGAACCTTTTTTCTCTTTTTTAGAGCACGATTCACATGCCGAGAACATATAAATGACAAAAGACAGTAATACTGCTATTCTTAATGTGTTTTTCATCTCTGATGCAGGATTTAAAGTTATTCAAACCTAATTTAATTGAAATGTAATAAACATCGTTCAGATAACAAAACATAAACAGGAAATATCAACAAACATTATCATTGTTGGTTTTCTGTTTGCCTGAAAAGGAATTATAAGGATTGAACCCAGAATGGTCATTAAGAATCAGGGGAATTGCTGAACTAAAGATACTGCAAAAGTTTTCCGGGGTAAAATGAAAACATAAAAAAGCCCTTCACTTCCACCTGTAAAGGAACGGAAATGAAGGGTTTAATAACTTTTATGAGTATGGAAATTACTTGTTGTCTCCGTAAACGTGTATACCCATAGGGTTTTTGATATGTTCGCGAAGCAGGAATGCCTCCTCTTCATATTTTTCGAGAAGATAATTCAAAAGGTCACCAATTGATATAATACCTACTATCGTACCTCCATCCATAACAGGTACGTGACGTATTCTTTTTTTCAGCATAAGTTTCATCACATCCTGAGGTTTATCGTCTTTCTTGGCTACATACATCTTTTCCACAGGTGTCATCAACTCCCCTACAAGAAGGTCCTGCACTCCTTTTTCTGCAATACTTTTGTATGTTTTGTAAAGAAAGTCACGTTCAGAAACAATACCTACAACAGCATCATCCTTATCCACAACAATGAGAACACCGATCTTTTTCTCATCAAGCACAGAAACTGCATCTATTGCTTTTGTTGTTTGTTCTACTGTAAAAAGAGGCATTTCCCCTTTTTTCTTTAATATATCTTCTACTTTCATGTCTCTATTTTTTAATGTGAAATGCTAGTTACAAGATAGAAATTTATTATTCCATTTAAAAATAAAAATCCTGTCTTGTCGCAGATCAACTGTTATTTTTCACTCTTAATGCTATTAAGATAGTTATCGATACCTACTGCAGCCTTGTGTCCGTCGGCAATACCATGGATCACATCAGGACCTACAACTATATCACCACCTGCAAACAGCCACTCTACAGAAGTCTGGTTGTATTCGCTTATCAGGTAACGTCCGCGGGGACCACGTTCAAGTTTTTCATCAATCTCCTTCGGTATGTATGACAGATCCGGAGCCTGACCGATAGATTCAACAACCATATCGCCTTCAAAGAATTTCTTCTGGTTTTCATCAAACTTAGGATTGAAGCGATGATCCTCATCAAATACCGAAAGAACCTTAACCACATGCAGACCTTTGATCTTACCGTCAACTATCTCTATCTCCTTAGGTCCCCAACCCGGATCAATCGTTGCTCCTTCTTCACGAGCTTCAACAACCTCCTCACGGTCGGCAGGCATCTCCTCCTCACTTTCAAGCGATGTAGTTATGACCTGAACCTTTCCGTACTTGATTCTTTGCAGACGGGCAAGCGAACGTGTGATATCCATTGCAACATTACCACCACCGATAACTACGATCTTTTCAGGAACCATGACCTCTTCACCTGCTGTTATCTTACGTAACAGATCAATTGACTGGAACACATGCTCATGGTCAGAACCCGGTATACGTGTTGAACGACCAAGGTGCAGACCTGTACTCACAAATACCGCATCGAAATCTTTCTCCAACTTCTTGAACATCTTCTCGTCAACAGTAATGTTGTATTTTATCTCAACACCAAGCGAAAGGATATAATCAACATCTTTATCGATCTGATCGTAAGGCAGACGATATTCAGGAATACCGTAACGCATCATACCTCCGGCTTTCTCAAGCTTTTCGTAAATAGTTACGTTATGTCCAAGCAGCGACAGGTAGTAAGCTGCCGACAGACCGGCAGGTCCTGCTCCGATGATAGCAACCTTTTTATCGTCTTTGTATATTTTCTTAGTATCAAGTATTTCGTGATACTGCTCAGAAGGTACCTGATCGGCAATGTAACGCTTCAGCCAGCGGATTGAAAGCGGATCTCCGTTAATACCGACAGAACAGACATCTTCGCATCTATGAGTACATATACGTCCACAAATTTCAGGAAGCGGGTTTGTTTCGTAAAGTATCTTCAATCCTTCTTCCATATCATCGTTACGCACTGCCTTGATATATTCAGGGATACCCATGTGTGCAGGACAGGTTCCGATACAGATACCGCACTCCACACAACGGTCGGCCTCCTGTTGTGCCTGCTCTTTTGAATAACCTTTTACAAATTCGATGAACGAATCGCTACGCTCTTCAGGTGGAAGCTCTTCCATCTTAACTCGCTCCTGCGGATAGAAATGGTAATTCGGCTCCGGCTTTCTCCAGCCCTCTTCCTTCTTGTACCAGTCCTTCTCGTCAACACCCGGAATGAAGCGGAAATTGTCGGCATCTGTATCGATCCATTTGTACTCGTTGGTCAGACGAAGTGAGTTTGTCGTACAGATATCCACACAAAGAGCACACCAGCAGCAACGACCATAGTCGATCTTCGGGCGCAACCCGCTGTCACCGTCCTTTGTTTCAATGCCTTCAACCGGTACAAGGTCTATAGCCTCATTCTCACAAATTGCTTCACAGGTACCACAACCTATACATGTATCCACATCGTTATCGTGGAATCCGCGGTATCGTGGTGCTCCTTCCCTGTTCAACGGATCTTTTATTGTTACAGGGTCCTTTACAACTTTCGACCAGGCCGTAAAAGGCGTTAATATATCTTTTAAGTTCATATCCTTATTGTTGATTTGTTGATATGTTTATTTTGTTTACTTGTTCATTTGCGTGTCGTGAAGCTTGTTTAATTTATTTGCAAGTTCATCAATCAACGGTCTTTCATTTTCCACTTCTTCGTATTCAATATATTCTAAATCGAATGCTGTTATTAATTGATTAAGTACTTCCATTAAACTTCCAAACGCAATTTCTGTAAATCGTCCCTGATCTTTTCCTGTTCGTCTTGAACTGCCCTCTGCAATATTCGATGATATCGAAATAGATGCTTTACGTATTTGGTGTGTCAAACCAAATCTTTCATCTTCAGGGAACTTTTTACTTATTCTGTAAATATCCTTAACTAATTGTCTGGCCAAATGCCAAACTTCTAATCTTTCAAAAGAATAACTATGCATAGCTGTTTGTCTGTTTTTTGTTGAACTGCTTTATCAGATAAACAAATAAACAATTCACCAAATAAACATTAACGTTCTATCTCCGGCGGACAAGTTTGCAAAGAAACCATCATTGCGTGCACGTCTGCAACATCGGTGCCAACAAGCATATCTTCGAGCAATGCAACTCCATGAGTGTAACTTGGTCCGCGAAGGTTAACACGACGAGGCTTGTCACTTCCGTCGGTTACATAGTACATACCGTACTCACCACGACCACTTTCAAGACGAACATAAGTTTCTCCCTTTGGAATTCTCCAGTGAAGCACATTAGGCATCTGAGCCCTGATATCACCTTTTTTCGGCATCTTAGCCATTATCTGGCGAAGCAGGTCAACTGTCTGGATCAGCTCCTGCCAGCGAACCCACGTACGTGCATAAACGTCACCATCAGTGTCTGTCGGCGGGTCAAAATCAAGCTGATCGTAATGCAGATAAGGATCATCCTTACGCACATCTCTTTTCACACCTGAAGCACGGGCAGTAGTTCCCACGATCCCATACTTGTCAACCATATCAGGAGTAATAACTCCAAGTCCAACAGCTCTCTTCTTGAACACAGCATTGTGAAACATCAGTTTTCTGATGCGTACAATGAAATCATCAATATCTTTCAGGTTGTCCTCCAGACGCTCTTTGAAACCGTCGGGCAGCAAACCGCGAACTCCGCCGGGAATGATGTACATGTGATAAACACGACCTCCGGTCAGTTCCTCAAAACGGTCGAGGATAAGGTCACGAAGGTAAACACCCCACTGAACTCCAAGACCAAGAGCGAAAGTACCTCCCTGTCCCGGAACGCCGCGAAGCAGTCCCTGCAAACGGGCCATCTCAAGCGAAAGCATTCTCAGCCACTTAGCCATTTCAGGCACGTCCTTGTCGTAACCCGAAAGCTGCTCGGTACAAGTGGCTATCAGATATTCATTTGTATCAGGCTCGGCCACACACATACGGATACTTGTAGGAAACCCCTGCACATAAAGGCGGCGTTCGATAAGTTTCTCGAAACCGCGATGAAGATATCCTACGTGCGTTTTGGCTTTAACAACAGTGTTACCTTCAACCCACAACTCCATAGCCATGTTACCGGTAACACCCGGGTGGTTAGGCCCAAGCCATATCTTCT
>JAOZOF010000147.1:6842-8390 GCA_029933425.1 Marinilabiliaceae bacterium | reverse complement strand
TTTTATCTCTGTCAGCTGATCGTTGATGAGATCATATTGCTGTTTGTCAACTTTATTCTCGTCCTGTTTTTTAAAGAAGGGATAAAGCAATGCCGTGACAAGTCCGCCGATTACAACCCCGATAAGTAAAAAAAGTATTTCCTGTCCCATATCTGTTTGTTTTTTGATAGGTCTAGATGGTACTCCGACTCTTAAATTAGTTCTTTAGCAAGTTTTTTAATATCCACTCCCGAAAAATTACCCGATGTCATGATCAGCAGATTTTTGTTTTTCCAATTAATCTTTTTCAGCTCATCAATTAGTTTCGTACTGTCAGTAAAAACAGTGAGGTTAGAATGATCGAATGAATCTGCCACCTCTTTTTTCGAGATGGGAGGCAGCTTTTTGTGTTCCAGTACCTCCGGATTAAAAAACACAAATGCTCTGTCGGCTGCCTGCATCGTTCCTTTGTAATGGGAAAGGAATTTTTTGTTCAGACTGCTGAAGGTGTGAAGCTCCATGCAGGCAATAAGTTCTCTTTCCGGAAATTGAGACTTCACCGCTTCGGTGGTTGCTTTCAGTTTCGACGGTGAATGGGCAAAATCGAGGTACATATTACAGCTGTCTGTCGATTCCAGAAGCTGAAGACGTTTGGCCGCTCCTTTAAAGGTTTTCATTGCATTCAGGAACTTTCCACTGTCAATTCCCAGCTCCTTGCAAACGAGACGTGCACCGTTAAGATTTTGCAGATTATGGTCGCCGAATATATTCAGAGGATAATCCTGCCCTTCAAAATGAACAATAGTTTTGCCGTCATTTATCGAATAGTTCATTGCCGGGTACGGAACTGTTTTTATCCTGGTTCTTTGTTTTTCAGCTATTTTCACAAGCTCCGGATCACCTTCGTAAAAAACCAATGTTCCGTTATCCTGAATTGTTCTTGCAAAAGTATCGAACTGTTCAAGATAGTTTTCCCAGGTCGGAAATACATTGATATGATCCCATGCAATTCCTGACAAAAGTGCAATATGCGGTTTGTACCAAAGGAACTTCGGTGTGAGATCTATGGGAGAAGAGAGATACTCATCACCTTCAAAAACAGCAATTTCATTTTCCTCTTCTAAGTTTACCATGGTATCAAAGCCGTCTAACTGTGCTCCTACCATGTAATCGAATTTAACCCCTGTTGTTTTCAACACATGCATCACCATGGAAGTTATGGTAGTCTTACCATGGCTGCCGCCAATCACAACACGCTTTTTGTTTTTTGTCTGCTGGTATAGATACTCGGGATAGGAATAAACTTTCAGTCCCATATCCAATGCTTTCTTCAATTCGGGATTATCCTTGCGGGCGTGCATCCCAAGGATCACAGCATCAATATCCGGAGTTATGTTTTCGGGGTGCCAGCCCTGTTTCTCCGGCAGTAAGCCATGCTTTTGCAGCCTTGACTTCGACGGCTCAAAAATCTCATCATCCGATCCGGTTACTTTGTATCCTTTTTTGTGCAGTGCAATGGCCAGATTATGCATGGCGCTTCCGCCTATTGCTATGAAATGAACTCTCATA
>JAOZOF010000147.1:0-6742 GCA_029933425.1 Marinilabiliaceae bacterium | reverse complement strand
GGTGCCACCTTCGGGGTGATACCAAAGGTAATGTGGCAAAAACAATATCCTGCTGACGAGGATAATTACTGTAACGTTACAATGCGCAGTCTGCTTGTTGATACGGGTGACAGGGTTGTTTTGATCGATACGGGAATAGGGAATAAACAGAGTGAAAAGTTCTACTCATATTACCACCTTAACGGTGATGCAACTCTTTTAGGTTCGTTAAAAGAAACCGGATATTCCCCGGAGGAAATAACCGATGTTATCCTGACCCATCTGCATTTCGACCACGACGGCGGACATGTGATCAGAGATAACGACGGAACCCTGAAGCTACTCTTCCCCAATGCCATACACTGGACTACTGAATCACAATGGCAAAATTACCTTGATCCCAACATACGTGAAGGTGCCATTTATTTTCCCGAGAATATGATGCCCGTAAAAGAAGCCGGGAAACTTAATATAATTGAAGAAGAAGATGAGTATATTCCCGGGATAGAGTTCAGGATATTCAACGGTCATACCCCGGGAATGATAGTTCCGGTGATAAAATATAAGAACTCAAAAGTGATCTATAGTGCCGATCTGATCCCGCTTGCCGCTAATGTGCCACTGCCATGGGTTTCTGCTTATGACCTTCATCCGCTGACATCGATCGAGGAAAAAGAAAAACTGCTGACTGAAGCATACGAAAACGGATACATCCTTTTCTTTGAACACGATCTGTACACTGAATGCTGTTCTTTGAAAATGACTGATAAAGGGATAAGACCGGATAAAATGTTTAATTTATCGGAAATTGATGAAATAGTTGACTAATTTTAAGATCCGGAATATTAAATCCTTACGATATGACCACTTATCAATTTCTTAACCTGATCCTTCTGAACATCATCATCTGGCTTCTGCTGAGCTATTTCTGGAGCTACTGGACCTACAAGCTTTTTAAACCTTATCAATGGCTCGATGACCTGAAAAAGAAGAAAACCTCCAGGCTGATCGCAAAACATGAAAAAAAGTTCAAGGACAAGAACCGTTTTTACACTTTATGGTTCCAAATGAGGCGAATAGAAGAGCAGCATATCCCCGGCAGCCTGGCCGAGCTGGGAGTGTACAAAGGGCATACGGCAAAACTGATACATCATATGTCTCCTCAGCGAAAGCTCTATCTGTTCGACAGCTTCTCAGGCCTGCCCAAACAAGTGATACGTGAGGATTGTGACGGGAAAGTGCGACCGCAAACCGTGAAGTTCGACAACACATCGAAAAAAGGGGTTCTGAAGTATATTGAGGGCAACAGTAACGTGGAGGTTCGGGAGGGCATTTTCCCTGAAACGGCAACCGGACTTGACGATGAGACATTTGCTTTTGTTCATCTTGATGCCGACCTGTATCAGTCAACACTTGACGGATTGAATTTCTTTTATCCAAAATTAAACCCGGGCGGGTGTATAATTGTTCATGATTATAACCACAACTGGGAAGGTGTGAGAAAAGCTGTGGATGAGTTTTCAGAAACGATTCCAGAATATTTCGTCGACATGCCTGATATATATGGATCAGTGGTTTTAATAAAAAACAGGCATCTTAAACCAATACAGCAAACGTGAAAATCACAAATATTAAAATTTTATGTGTTATTTTAATTCTGCTTCTGTTTTGGTCCGGAGGCGGGATTACTGTATTTTCTCAGTTTGACACACTTATTACACGAATAGATACGATAAAAAAGCGCCCTAAGATAGGTTTGGTCCTGAGTGGCGGCGGTGCTAAGGGGCTTGCTCATATCGGCGTTCTGAAATATCTTGAAAAGGCCGGTATTAAACCCGATTATATTACAGGAACAAGTATGGGAAGTATTATCGGCGGATTGTACGCCATAGGTTACTCTGCCGATGAACTGGACTCAATAATCAGAGGTATTAACTGGCCGGTAATAATGACCGATAAAATCCCTTTGTATGATGTAGAGCCTCTTGAAAAGAAAGATTACGACAGGTTTGAGTTTGAATTCGACATAAAAAAGGGCGGGCTGAAAATGCCAAACGGACTGATACAGGGACAACGTATTTCGCAACTTTTGTCACAATATGCATGGCGGGTTGCAGGGATAAAGGATTTTGACGACTACCCTATACCTTTCCGGTGTGTAGCAAGCGATCTTATCACCGGTCAGGAATATGTGTTCAAGTCGGGTGATCTGATGACCGCCTTAAGGGCAAGTATGGCTATTCCTTCGGTATTTACTCCTGTGCAGGTCGACTCCATGTATCTTGTTGACGGTGGCGTGTTAAACAACTTTCCGGTGGATGTATGTCGTGCAATGGGGGCTGATATCATCATCGGTGTAAATGTAAGCCACGGCGACTACCCTAAGATAGAAGACCTCAACAGTATTGTCAAAGTGCTGATGACCGCTGCGATGCTCGGGAATACACAGGTTGTCATTCAGGCGGTAAAAAATACCGACCTTCTTATTTCTCCCGATATGTATCCCTATACTACCGGTAGTTTCGATGCTGCCGATAAAATTATTCAAAGAGGCGAAGATGCAGGAGAAAAGTATTTTGCCAGGATGAAGGCCCTTGCCGACTCTGTTAACAGATCAGGTCCCCCACCGGTAAAAAAGGTACTTTCTAATCCTGATACTATTCTTATTAAACACATTACAATTAATAATGCCAAGCAGTTGTCCAAAAAATTTATTCTTGACAACTTAGATCTGAATATAGGAGATTCTGTAACTCTAAAATATATCAATACAGGCCTGGACAAACTTATAGGAACCCGGTTCGTTGACAAAATAACATATGAGATAACAGAAGAAAATGACGGTTACAAAATAGATTTTTATGTAACAGAGCGCTATCCATATAAAGCAGGATTCTCGCTGCAATACGACAATGTTTTTGATGTAGGGCTGATAGTCAACATAACTGCAAGGAATTTCCTTCTTAATAACTCAAAATGGTCGTTTACAACAGATATATCATCATCACCCAGAATCGATGCTGATTTCTATAAAACATTGGGCGAAAATCGTAAAACTGCAATAGTTTTCAACGGGAATTTTGAAAATACAATCTGGCCGATCTACCTTGATAACGGACATGAATACGGAAACTTCAGGTTTTTGCAGCCGGGAGTAGATCTGGGTTTTGCCTTTTCTTTGAATACTAAGAATGTATTTTATTCCGGTGCCGGCTGGAAAAAGATAACCCTTCGTTCAGATGCGGGGATACCTGAATTATTTGATAACGGAGTAAAGAAATTCGGAAATGGTTTTTTCACAGCTGACTTTTTATATGAATACAACAGTCTTGACCGGAAATATTTCTCAGGCAGGGGGACTAATATTACAGTTAATGCCTCGTTCAATATTAATGCCTATGAGATCTATGAGGGCCTACCCGAGGGTTACGATCTGGTGAAAGATGCTGTTCTGATCCCTGATGAAAACTATTTTAAGTTTGGATTAAGAATACAACATTATTTTCCTGTTACAAAAAATTCTGTTTTGGGCCTTGACCTGAGAGGAAATATAATAACACATGAAGTGCCTTATCTTGATCACATCTTCATTGGCGGTACAACAATGAATGCCAGACGGATAGATGTGCCGTTCTACGGATTGGATTACAGAGAACGGATCGGAGAAGATTTTTTAATGGCATCATTAAACTACAGAATAGCTATCGGCAAATTGTTCAATGTATATCTTATTTCCAATGCCTTATACAACGGTGATTATGAACGAAGTGGTTTTGATAAACTCCCGCAAACTTTTATTGGCAATGAATTTATGTTCGGATACGGAATAGCAGCCGGACTGAACAGTTTTATCGGTCCGATAGGTGTTGGTGCCGCAAGTAATCTTACAGATTATCGCTGGCGATTTTATATTAATGTTGGAATCCCTTTTTAACCGGTATTGTTTTAACATTTAAATTTTGTATCTTTTCACAAACGATCAGTGAACAAAAAGGTTTGAAAATTATTTAATAACAAAGGCATATAAATAAGCAAATATTTATACGGGTGAAAGAATTCTTAATAATCATAGGTGTTTTTGTTTTGATGAGTTCTATGGCAACAGCGCAAAAGGATTCTACAGTAGTTTCAAAGATCAAAAAGATCCGGGAAGACTCTGTAATTATTTATCAATCGAAAGAAGAATCGCCTTCGGATATTAGCATATCATACGGGAATAAAGGTTGGGTCATGGAGTTCGACAAAAAATTCATGATGAGAGTTCAATGGCGATTGCAATTCCGGTTCGAATCCCAATCAAACCCCCCCCTGTTTTTTATCCCTGAAGAAGACGTTCTTGATGGTTCATTCAATGTCCAGAGAGCCCGTCTGAAAGTTGGAGGCTACGCTTATCAACCATATATCAATTATTATCTTGAATACGATTTTCCATCAGGATATCTTCTGAACTGGGAATTTACCTTTGCCCGTTTGAAATACCTGCAATTTAAACTTGGACAATGGAAAATAAGCTATAATACCGAGAGGTATATTTCCTCCGGTAAACAACAGTTTGTTGAACGTTCGGTCTCGAACCGTTTTTTCACTTTTGACCGTCAGATCGGGATAATGTTAAAAGGCGATATCTTCGATGGAAAAATTGCATCGAGTTCTTATAATTTCGGACTTTTTAACGGTAATGGACGTATGGCACAAAACGATGACGGAAAGTTCCTGTGGTTTGCCCGGTATCAATGGAATTTTTCGCGTCACCCGATGAAAATGTCATATTGTGATATTGACAGGGATACAAAACCAAAGGGCTTTCTGGCTTTTGCATACGCCCATAACGAAAGTGCCTACACAAGATTTTCAAGCGACGGAGGGGGTACTTTGCCGGGTTATTTATTAGGAGAAAAGCAACAGTACAAAATAAATCAATATAATACTGAATTTATGTTTAAGTACCGTGGATTGTCGGTCACCAGCGAAAATCATGTCAAAAAAATAAATGATCAGGTTGATTCACAAGTTTCACGGTTATATGGCGGATATTATCAGGCAGGATATTTTTTCAGCGAGTTAGTGAAATTCATGCCTAAGCCTCTTGAATTCATTTTAAGATATGCTTATGTGAGCAATAATACTTTCTACAATTACAACATCAATGAATACAGTATTGGGCTAAACTGGTTTTTCAAAGGCCATTTGAGCAAACTGACTGCAGATTTTTCTTATGTGGAAAACCAGGATTTTGTTAATGATGAAGACAACTACCGGTTCCGTATCCAGTGGGATGTGTCATTCTGATCAGAAAGCAAATTAAATTCAGAAAAATAAACCCTAAAATAATGAAAACATATTCTTTATCAGTTATTTTATTTATGGCTTTGACATTCGCAATGTCAGCCCAGAAAAAGATCGAACCTAACTGGAAATCTATTGATTCCAGACCCGTAGCACCATGGTTCCACGATGCAAAATTCGGCATCTTCATTCACTGGGGAGTATATTCCGTTCCGGCATGGAGCCCCAAAGGCACATATTCCGAATGGTACCAATACTGGTTGCAGGAGAAGAAACTGTACGGCAACAACGGCAAATTCACAGGGACTGAAGTTCATGATTATCATGTGAAAAAATACGGGGAAGACTTCACATACTATCAATTCGCCCCGATGTTCAAAGCAGAGCTGTTCGATCCCGATGCATGGGCCGATCTTTTTGTAAGATCGGGAGCAAAATATATCGTTCTTACATCGAAACACCACGACGGATATTGCCTGTGGCCGAGCAAAGAAGCCAATGACCGCGGTTTCCGCTGGAACAGTATGGATATCGGCCCGCATCGTGATCTGATAGGTGACCTTGAAAAAGCCGTGAGAAAAACTGACGTTAAGTTCGGATTGTACTATTCCTTGTATGAATGGTATCATCCGTTATGGCGATTCGACAAAGACAAGTACGTTTCAGAGCACATGTTCCCTCAGTTCAAAGACCTCATCACAAAATATAAACCTGACATCATCTGGCCTGACGGTGAATGGAGCCTTACTGCCGAACAATGGAGATCGCCTGAACTTCTTGCATGGCTCTTCAATGAATCACCCGTGGCAAATACAATTGTTATCAACGACCGCTGGGGCAAAGGAATGAGAAAAAAACACGGCGGATATTACACTACCGAATACGAAGCTACTAAAGGGTACGATAAACCATGGGAGGAATGCCGTGGCATGGGATTTTCGTTCGGATACAACAGGGAAGAGGATATTGAAGATTACAATACGCCGCAAGCACTTATCCTGATGCTCGTGGATATTGTCAGTCACGGAGGTAACCTGTTGCTTGATATCGGTCCCGACGGGCATGGAAAGATCCCTGTGATCATGCAGGAGCGTTTACTGCAAATGGGGAAATGGCTTAACGTGAACAGCGAAGCAATTTACGGGACATCCCAATGGGATGATCCTGTTCAATGGTCAAAAGGTGACAAAGACTACAAACTTAAACAACATCACGTAGGTGGAGACCTGATCCTAAAACAGACTGTTGACCCTGATCCCGGTTATGCGGTAAAACAGTTGTTCTTTACTAAAAAGAATGAAGCTTTGTACATCATCTCCCCTTTATGGCCTGATAAAAAACTTGTAGTAAAAAATGTCAATGCCGCACCGGGAGCCAAAGTGACTCTTTTAGGGAAAGATGGTTCCCTGAAGTGGAAGAATAGCGGTAAAAACCTGGTGATTGATGTGCCGTCGAAAGCAAATTACAACTTTACAAC
>JAOZOF010000444.1 GCA_029933425.1 Marinilabiliaceae bacterium | reverse complement strand
GGGGAAGGACGAGAATTTATGATTTAACGAGTGCTACATCAAGGGGGTGAGGAAAAACTCCGAAGGAGTTTAACAATAATAGCCCCGAGTGAAACTCGGGGAAAAGAAAAGATTAAGATAGTCCGTTTGGCGCGATTTTTTGCGGGCCTTTGGCCGGGCAAAAATCGTGACAAACAAAATACCCATTTTATGTCCCCTTAATAGGAGGTAAAAAGAAAACTTAGCATATAAAAAACAAAAAAATAACAACATGAAAAAACAACTAATTATCATTTTTGCCGCCCTGTTTGCGGCAATCGGAATTAAGGCGCAGCAGCCTGTGTACAAAGATCTTGCTTACTGGCAGGATAAGAGTGATTACGTTTTTGCCGACAAGGAGATGAACCCGGATATGAAAAAAGTTTTTGTTGACAGAAATTACGTCACTCAGATCTTGTCGACCGATAACGGAGTCCTGCGGCCTTCAGAAACCTCAATTGTTTTGCAGAGACTCTATCGTCCATTGAGGGATTGGAATGTCATCGACATGAAACTGTACAAAAATGAGTATGTGTACCTTACCGATAAAGCAGTCATAAGTGATGCCTGGGCAGGAAAATTATATGTGAAGTACGACCTGCCGGATGCCAAGGTCTTTGATGGCGGAGCAAACTTCGATTTCCTCGTGGGATCGGACGATAAGGTTATTTATGTTGACAAAACAGGTAAACTGTGGGATCATAAACTCTTTTCGGGAATTGATCTTATCGATATCAGATACGATAAGGATTACAACGGATTCTGGATACTCACCGATGGCAGGCTCTGCTTTTTTGATGTTAAATCAAATAAGATAGAGAAGAGATATGAGGGTAGAGGTTTCAGGGCATTTACCCTTTTGAAGAATCACAGCGAACTCGTGATCGCGACCGATCATGGGTATGAGGTGTTCGATAAAGGATTGAACAAGGTTATCAAATCAAATGAGAAACTGCCGTGTGTTAAGCTGACCAGTGTGGCAGAGATCGACGGCAGACTTTGGTTCGGTTCTGAGAACGGGGCTTTCATGCTCAAAGATGACGGTAAATTTAATTATTATGCTTCGCGCCGTTGGATACCTGACAACGAGGTGCGTTTTATAACTAAGGGACTCGACAATTCAATTCTCATTCTTACCTCAAAAGGTCTTGCAACTATTAAGTTCAACCTGATGACACTTTACGACAAGGCTATGGTTTTTGAGCGTCAGGTGCGTCAACGCCATACCCGCGACGGCTTCAATTGCGATACTTATGCCATGTCGATACCGGGAGATCTGAGTTCAGGAACCATGGTGGATTCTGACAATGACGGGTTGTGGACCTCAATGTACCTGGCAAGTCAGCTATTCAGATATGCCGTAACTAAATCACCCGAAGCATATGAGAACAGCATTCAGGGATTTGAGGCGATGGAGCGTCTGCATAACATCAATCCTGTTGAGGGATTTCCATCAAGGTCATACGAGCGTACGGGTTACATCCTGCACGGACGTGAGAACTGGCACAAGACAGAGGACGGGCTCTGGGAGTGGAAAGGAACAACGAGCAGTGACGAGGCTATCGGCCACTACCTCGCTTTTGCCCTTACTGCCGAGATAATCGAAGATGAGGACATCAAACAGAGAGCGATCCACCTGATCGACATCATGACAAACCACATTCTGGAACATGACCTGTACTTTTACGATGTGAACGGCAAGCCTACTCAGTGGGGACGCTGGAATCCTGACTATGTTAACCATTTCCCTAAAAGTGTGGGAGACCGCAAGCTTAACTCATCGAATATCATCGCTTTTCTTCAGACAGCATATCATTTTACAGGTAAGGAAAAGTACAGGAAAAAAGCTATGGAGCTGATGGATAAGTACGGATATCTGGAAAACCTGATGCGTCCCATGGAGGAGATAGGTAAGACTGACGGCCACCCGCTTGCTGCTGAGCTTTCGGATGCATGGAATCATTCTGATGATGAGATGTATTTTCTCAGTTATTGGTATCTTTATCCTTATGCCTTTAACAACGACTTGAAACAAAAATATAAGGAAGCGATCCGTGACCACTGGCAGGCAGAGAGACCGGAGAAAGATGCTTTGTGGAACTTCTGTTATGCCATGACAGGTGCCGAT
>JAOZOF010000146.1 GCA_029933425.1 Marinilabiliaceae bacterium | reverse complement strand
AAAGTTCATGCAACCGGGTTGCAAAAACAAAATGAGAGAAGCACGGCTTGTTCAAGATAAACATAACCGTGCTTCTTAATTTTTACTTATGTTGTTTAATTCCTGGTCAGTCAAGCGACTTTCTGCCAAGGCAAATTCCAAGTCCTGTTGCTTTCTTTATCATTCTGTCGGTCGGCTCTACTAGTCGCAGTTTTCCCCCGACTTCTTCCAAAGGAACAGAGGTGATCTCATTGTTCCTCAATGATACCATGGTGCCGAATTCTCCGTTTGAGATAAGTTCTGCGGCATAAGCCCCATAGCGGGTTGCCAGGATACGGTCCATCGGACTTGGACTGCCGCCTCTCTGAATGTAACCCAAAATGGTAACTCTTGTTTCCAGCCCGGTCATACTCTCAATTTTATCGCCGATGTATGTTGCTGCTGATTTTTTCTTCTTTTTCTTTTTAATACCCTCGGCAACCACAACAATGGAATATGGCTTTCCTTTCTTGTTACGCTCAAGCAAGGTGTTTGCAACCACATCGATATCATATTCTATTTCAGGAATGAGGATCACATCACCTCCTGCTGCCATTCCCGCAAACAGAGCAAGCCATCCGGCATGATGTCCCATTATCTCTATCACCATCACCCTTTTGTGAGAGTTTGCCGTGCTGTGAAGACGGTCAATGGCATCAGTGGCAATACTCAACGCCGAATCGAATCCAAAAGTAACATCCGTACCCCACACATCATTGTCAATGGTTTTGGGAATACCTACTATGTTAAGCCCCTCCTTCGCCAGTAAATTAGCGGTTTTCTGGGTTCCGTTACCACCAATGCAGACAAGAGCGTCAAGACCAAGCTTTTTGTAATTCTCTTTAATGATCTGAGGATTATCGGTAACCGTATCTCCCGCAACAGGCTTGAAAGGTTTAAATCGCGATGTTCCCAGAATAGTGCCTCCCATTGTCAGTATTCCCGACAAAACTTCTTCTTTCAACGGTACTGTCTCCAGCTCCACCAGTCCGCTAAAGCCATTGGCAATCCCGATAACTTCCATTCCGTAACGTACAATAGCAGTCTTACCTACTCCTCTGATCGCAGCATTGATACCGGGACAATCGCCGCCGGCTGATAAAATTCCAATTTTCATCTGTTTGATATTTTTTGTTTACAGAATATCTGCAAAAAGTTTAGTCTCATTTTATACTTCAATATTTAATATGTCTACATTTTTATTCCCTGTTTTTCCCGATAACATCAGGCATGAAAAACAAGTAAAGGGATATTTGTGTGAAAAAGTATTTTACGCGTAATTGATGGATGAAAAAGAGATGAAATAAGATTCCTTTTTTTCCGTGTCATAGCGATGATGTCTATTCCCTTTTCTTTGATGAACTTATCAAGGTCTTCCAGGAAATTATCACTATACAGAATATCTGCCTCTATTTTATGATTCCTGTATGTACCTGCACAATAGTTCCTGAACTCATTAAGCTTCTCTTTATCCCACTTATCAGGCTTGACAGTATTGAACTGGATACCGTAAATAATTGTTTTAAACGGCGAAATAAGGCTGATAAGCTTATGTAAAGAATCGTAATCAACCTCACTGAAATCTGTCACGAATAAAATATTGCTGATCTTATCCATATCAATTTCCGAATCAGCCGGTATGGTCAACACAGGCACACGCGCTTTCTTTATCACATCACTTGTGACACTGCCTAACAACTCCTTGATCGTCTCATCCTTGCTTTTCGTACCCATGACGATCACATCAGGTTTCATGTCCTCACTTATGGTAAGCAATACATCTTCTGCGTAACCGATCTCAAATCTGGTTTTAATTTTAATGTTCTGTTTTTGCTCTGTGGTAAATTCCTGTTCTGTTTTTCTTTTCAGGTCCTCAAGCCAGTTCTTTTCCTTGGCTCTCTCTTCCCTGATAAGTTTCTGCGGGTCTTTGACCTCTGTTCCGGCAGGTATACCCAGGTCACTTTCATCAACTATCTCGGGAAAGCAGTGTGCCAGGGTGATCTCGGAAGGCAGCTTCTCCCCCAGTTTAATTGCATATTTCAAAGCATTCAGGGAGTAATCTGAAAAGTCGACCGGGACAAGGAGCTTGATCATTTTTCTTCTTTTTTATTAACCCTAAGATACAAAAAATGATTTGGAATCAGAACAGGTTTTTTGTTAAATATGAGTATTTTGAAGTTTTTACATATCTATATGGTTAATTACTATTTCTTTTTATCTTTGTATCACAAACATGACATATATCACATTTTTAGAAACTAACACCAATCTGTATTAAACCATGAAGAATCAACAGAGTGTCCCATACAATGAAGATGTAGATCTGTTGTCTTTTGATATATTTAAATCATTAACGGAAGAAGAGGTTGAGGAGCTGGGTCAGATCACCAATTGCACACTACATAAACGGGGAAGTATTGTTTACAACGAGGGAAGCCGTATTAACGGCACTTACATCGTTGTAAAGGGTATCGTTAAGATTTACAAGACCGGGTTCGACGGCAAAGAGCAGATAATTCGTTTTGCAAAAGCAGGCGATCTCATAGGATTCAGGTCTGTAATTAGTAACGAACTGGCCTGTACTACATCAAAGATCATTGATGAAACTGTTTTATGCTACATCCCGGGAGATGAACTGACAAAGCTACTGAAAGAAAATCCCGAGTTTGCCATGGCATTGATGAAACTAACATGCAAAGAATTAGGAGAGTCAAATAAATTCCTAACTGACATAGCCCAAAAGACAGTACGTGAAAGGCTTGCCGAAGTGCTGCTGTTGCTTATGGATGAATTTGAACTGGACGAAGATAACACGCTGCAAATATCGCTCACACGTGAAGAATTAGCCAACATGGTTGGTACGGCTACCGAATCGGTGATACGGTTACTGTCAGAATTCAAAGCTGACAAACTGATAGAACTGAATGGCAGAAGAATAAAACTTTTGAACATTCCCAAACTTATAAAAGTTGGCAATGTTTACATCTAATACAATCAAGTAATTTTTTTTGAAAAGGCAGTCGTACAGGCTGCCTTTTTCATTAATACAGAAATACTTTTAAAGGCGGAATATCCAGATCTTTCGTACCCCTTGATGTTCCTGTCTTCATTTCTTTTCCTTTCAACTCTTCCCCGTCTTTAAACTCAGGGAACATTGCAGACAGGATTGCCGCTCCTGTGGGAGTGAACAGTTCAAATTCAACAGGCCCCTCTTTTACCGGAATATCAAATCTGTCGATCATATTTTTTGTGGCAGGTGCGGGAACAGGCAATGTCCCGTGCGAAAAAGTTATCATCCCTCCTCCCAGACTGACGGGTTCAAGTAAAACAGCCTTTTTGTCTGCATCCAGAAGTTGTAATCCATACACAGCACCTGTAATGTCGATAAGAATATCCTGAGCTTCGTGAAGATAAGCCTCATCATTTTCATGAACATGGCCGTGGTGATGATGTCCGTGCTCATGATGGTGGTGGTGATGATCGGTGAGGAAAGTGTGCTCTTTGTGAGCTTTGATCTCCGCATCAATAAGATTCTGCAAAGCTACCATTCCTACTGCCCTGTACATCTCCTTTATCTTTAGATCTTCAAAGATGCTCATCAACAAATGCTTTGCATCATGCCCGGAAAGATGATTGTGATCATGCGAAATTTCGATCAGAAGCCGTGTTGCATCATCCGGGGTTTTGGTTACTGAAATATTTGCTTTCCCAATTTTCGATGCTGCCATCTCCATGGCTTTGACCATTAATTTCTCATCGGCTCCTGCTGATATCAGAGCTGCCGAGAACATGTCTCCTGCAAATCCGCCTGTAGGGTCAATGTATAGTTTCATGATATTGTCATTTATTGTTGAAACGCAAAATTTTGCGCCTTTATTTCTTTGATCTATCTTACAGATAATCCGTCATATCATCCTCTTTCGACTTAATAAACGGAGCAACAGCCCGATGATAGATGCCATGTACATAAGCTATTGCCATACCATAGTTAGTGACCGGCACTTCTTCATCCTTTGCAGTTTTCAGCCGGTTGATCAATTGTTTCCTTGTGATCATGCACCCACCGCACTGGATCACGAGAGAATAATCGGTAATACCCCTTTTTATTTTGTCGAGTCCTGCAACAACATCAAACTCAAGCTGCTTTCCGGTATAGTTTGATATCCACCTGGGTATCTTCGTCCGTCCGATGTCATCACATGATACATGATGCGTACACGATTCCAGTAAAAGCACCCTGTCACCGTCATTCAGGTCATCTATCTTTGGTGTGCCTTTCAGATAACTTTCAAAATCGCCCTTAAAATGCGCCAGGAGTATGCTGAAGCTGGTCAGAGGTACATCCTTCGGAATAGAAGCATCTGCCTTAAGGAATATCTGACTATCGGTCACTGCAAGCGCAGGTTTTATCCCCGTTTTTTTCAGAAAAGTATCAACCTCCCGTTCCTTCAAAACAATGCAAACGGCATCATTATCCAGTACATCGCGGATAGTCTGAACCTGCGGCAATATCATCCTTCCTTCCGGCGCCTCAATGTCGATGGGAGTAATAAGTAAAACAATATCGCCATAGGAAATTAGATCACCCAAAAGCGACGGATTGGAATATGCGGATTCAGGAATTGCCTTTTTGACCTCATCGATCAGATCATCAACATTGCCTTTATCCTTATCAAACCTAATAACAGCCTCTGCCCCTGATGATTTTTTTAACTTTTCAAGAAGACCGGCATCCAATGGTTCAATATCTTCTTTGTTATGGACAATGATAAAAGGAGCATCATATTTTATGAACTGACCTATCAGCTCTTCCTCTTCATTACCAAAGTTGTTACCTGCAATTACGAGTATGGCAAGATCGATATGTTTAATCGTCTGTAGTGTCTTTTCAACACGTTTCCCTCCAAGCTCGCCGATGTCGTCAATACCTGCAGTATCAATGAGTATCACAGGCCCGAAACCTGTTATCTCATACGACTTCTTAACCGGGTCGGTAGTGGTGCCGGCCTGTTCCGATACAATGGCAATGTCCTGCCCCGTCAGTTTGTTTATCAGGGTGCTTTTACCGTTGTTGCGCCTGCCGTATATTCCGATGTGAGGTTTCCTCTCTCTTCCCATTTCATGACATTTATTGCAAAGTAAGAAAAAGTGTTGACAAAAGGCAAAAACTGCCGGTAAGATTACAGCTTTCGAAAAGGGAAAATTAGTTTTCAACAATTAGATATTTTTACCTTCCTGTATTACCCCTGTTAAACATTTCAGGTTATCTTTGTAATTGTATATTTCACATCAACACACATCATGATCGATCACAACACAGTAGAGCGGATAATGGAGCTGGCCAACGGTCAGATAGTCGATGTTGTGTCCGATTTTGTTGAACTGAAACGGCGGGGAGTGAATTACCTCGGCCGGTGTCCTTTCCACGATGAAAAAACACCTTCATTCACCGTTTCGCCCAGTAAAGGGATATTCAAGTGCTTCGGCTGCGGGAAAGGTGGTAACGCTGTTAATTTCGTCATGGAGCATGAGCAGTTCACCTTTGTAGAAGCCATAAAATATCTCGGTGAGAAATTCCATATTCACATTGAAGAGGAAGAAGAAACTCCCGAGATGAGAGAGAAAAAGAACGAACGCGAAAGTATGCTGCTGGTTACGCAGTTTGCCGCAAACTTTTTCATTGACAACCTTCTGAACACCGACGAAGGAAAGTCTGTCGGCCTCAGCTACCTGCGTCAGCGGCAGATACGCGATGACATGATCACCAGATTCCAGCTTGGATACTCTCCGCAGAAAAAAGATGCACTGATACAGGAAGCTAAAAAGAAAGGTTACAAAGAGGCCTTTCTTGAAAAAACAGGACTGATAACCGTCAAAGAGAATTTTAAAAGTGACAGGTTCAGGGGACGTATCATGTTTCCCATACATAGTCTTGCCGGTAAAGTGATCGGCTTTGGCGGGAGGATCATGGTTTCCGATCCTGAAAAGAAATACGCCAAGTATCAGAACTCACCGGAATCAGAGATCTACCATAAAAGCAAGGTGCTCTACGGGATATTTCAGGCGAAACAGGAGATATCAAAACATGACAAATGTTTTCTCGTCGAAGGCTACACCGATGTTATCTCATTTCATCAATCAGGTATTTCAAACGTTGTTGCATCTTCCGGCACGGCACTTACCGTCGATCAGGTTAAACTGATCTCCCGCTTTACAAAAAACGTAACCGTGATCTACGACGGTGACCCGGCAGGCATTAAAGCATCTTTGCGCGGGATTGACATCATCCTTGCCGAAGGCCTGAACGTGAAAGTTCTTTTACTCCCTGAAGGCGAAGACCCCGACTCCTATTCAAAGAAACTCTCATCTGAAGAGTTGAAAAAATACATACTCGACAACGAAACTGATTTCATAAAGTTCAAAACAAAGTTGCTTCTTGATGATGCACAAGATGATCCGGTAAAAAAAGCTACCCTGATACAGGATATCGTGAGATCGATAGCGGTAATTCCCGAACCTATCACGCAGTCTGTTTATGTTAAAGAGTGCAGCAGAATGATGGATATATCGGAACAGATACTGCTGAAAGAGATAAGTAACATAAAAAACAAACGACTTCATGATGCCGAACAGAAGGCACGACGTGAACGAATGCTCAGGAGCAAAGATACTGCAACACAGCAAAACATTCCACAGGAAAAGAATGAAAAGAATCCACTAAAATACGACGAAAGGGTGGTTTTGCGATACCTGATGCTTTACGGTGAGATCGTACTTTACAATGAGGAGCCGGAGGATGAAGATAGCGAAGAGACCCCGGTAACAGTAGGAGAATACATCATCACTGAACTGAAAAAAGATAACATTACCAGCGATAATCCTTTGCACAACCTTGTACTGGATCTGTATGAGAAGGCTGAAAAAGGAGAGGGTTTTACTGCTTTGAAATTCTTTGTGAACAATTCCAATGTAGAGATCAGCGAGCTTGCTTCCGACATAATCGGTAAAGAGTATGAACTTAGTAAGATACATGAAAGGTTCGGTGGCGTTCCCCGGGAAATTGAGCTTCTTATCAAACATGTACCTAAAGTTGTTGCCGAACTCCGGTTGAAAAAAACAAAACTTACCATTCAGGAACTGAGACTGAAACTGAAAAAAGCACAGGAAGATAGCAATAATGAGGAGTTGAGATCAACTATGGAAGAGATAAAAAAATGGAATCACATCAAGTCTCATATATCAAAAGAATTAGGTGACAGGACTATCATTTAATCATTTTTTTGTATTTTTAGGTTCAGTCTAAATATTCAAAATAATGGAACTCGATCCCCGTCAGACAATCATTCTTGGAATCCTCGTTTTATTTCTTGGAAAATATCTGAATAAAAAAATCAACTTTTTAAGGCAATTCAACATCCCCGAACCGGTTACCGGAGGATTGGTAGCATCGCTGTTCTTCGGAGCTTTACATTTATTTGATTTTGACATTTCTTTTTCCGACGGGGCAGAGCATTACCGCAATGTTCTGCTCGTTGTATTTTTTACATCCATTGGGTTGTCCACCGATTTTAAAAGCATAATCAAAGGAGGAAAGGTGCTTCTCATACTTTCCGCGCTTGCAATAGGATATATTTTTATCCAGAACTATCTTGGGATGTTTGTAGCGAAATTGTTTGGATTTTCTCCGGCAACAGGACTTCTTGTCGGATCGGTAGCTCTTCAGGGCGGACACGGAAATGTGGTTTCATGGGAAGGGATTCTTGAGGGTGAATATGGTGTTAACAATGCCTTGGAAATAGGAATGATCGCTGCTACATTCGGACTGATACTCGGCGGTGTGCTCGGCGGTCCCGTATCAAAATTTCTGATTAACAAATATAACCTGAAGCCTGAAGACGATTCAGATTTTGTAACGATAGGTGAAAAACACGGCAAGAATCTTGTCATCGACTACAATTCTGCACTCATGGTACTTCTCATGCTGTCACTTGCTATAGGGCTTGGCATTCAGATGAACAATCTTATTGCTCACTTCGGCCACACACTTCCGCTCTTTGTCACCTGTATGTTCGGCGGGGTGCTACTGGTCAACATTGTACCGTATATCATTCCGAAGTTAAACTGCCCGACCAATTCACCTACACTCGCCGTGGTTTCCGATCTCAGTCTCGGACTGTTTCTGGCAATGGCGATGATGGCACTTAAATTCTGGGAACTGGGTCAGGAAGCACTTTTCATTATCGTCAGTATTGTTGTTCAGGTGATAGCAATCCTGCTGTTTACTTATTTTGTCATGTTTCGTCTGCTTGGTAAAAACTATGCAGCCGCTGTGATATCTGCAGGATACATCGGTTCTGCTCTCGGTGCTACACCTACTGCTATGGCCAACATGGC
>JAOZOF010000443.1 GCA_029933425.1 Marinilabiliaceae bacterium | reverse complement strand
GGGTACTCCATACCTCCTGCACCTGTTGCAGCTATGGGCGGATCAACCACGGTTATGGTCGAATAGGGATATTTCCCGAGATGCTCATCAAAATATTCAAGTGCTTCTTTCACCGATCTGGTGTGCCTTTCGGCAAGATAGGCATGTTCGGGCTGAAGCAGCACTTTTATCTTAACATTATTCCATGTGTCCTCTACAACTTCGAAAAGAGGAGAGGCAGTCCAGGCAAAATCCACAACATCATCGGCTACGTATCTGTAAGTTGTTGTTCCGTCGCCGTTATCTTTTTCACTTGCGAGGGCTCCGGCTGATCCAACAACATAATCTGTGGGTACGATAATGTTAACATCATACTTGCTAAAATTTGCATAGAACTCCGAATGGGCATGATACTGATGACAATTCCACAGTCCTTTTTCAGCATACCTCATACCTGCCGGCTCGTACACGCCCGGTTTAGGGAACCATTGCGCAACAAGGAAGAAGTTATTATTGAAGCCGCTGCGTGCAAACACTTTCGGCAGTTTCGATACAAAATCGATCTTCAACACTATTGAATCATGAGGAAGAACAGGTTTGTCGAGTGTGACTTCAAGGACAGTCATGTCGTTAACATTATCATCGTCGGGATGAATGAATCTCATATTTGGGACAAGGTCTTCCCCTTGGTCATCCTCCATCTTTTCAATATCTATCCAACCCCAGCTTAAGGTATCACTCTTATCTATCTTCTGCCCCCGAAGCTGCCCACCTGACTCTTTAATGAAAGAGGATTCAGTATTCCTGAATGCATTAAGGTACATGTGGAATTGTAAGGTCGAAACAGTGTCTTCCGAAGGATTCTTCCATGTAAGGATCATTTTACCGTCAACGGTCTTTGCTTCCGGATCAAGTTTAGCATCGATCTTATAAGTTGTGTAACGCGGACTAAGCTGTTCAGAAAATACCTGAAGGGAAGGCAGAAGGACTATCAACAGCAGAGCCCTGTGCAAAATGGTTCCGGATCTTTTCATTTTGTCAGATTTAATATGGTTAAGGTGTTCAGCAGTTTTAAAACTTATGTTAAAGTTAAATGTTTTTGCTTTTCCGGCAAACTTACCCTGAATAATATTTCCGACGGATCATTACTGCCGTAAAATCCGGTTTCGGATATTTTAACCCAAAACCCGCATGGGGCCCTTAGTTCAGCTCGTTCCTCGCTTCCTATCGGCCAATTTGGGTTTAATTATTCAATGCCTTACTGTAGGTGTTTATGAAATTAATGGAAAACAAAAGAAGGTCCCGTGTGTTTGCCAGTATTTCCATGTACAAAAGGCCTGATCTGGCTTTTCCCTTTTTGTTCTTTGTCCTTCTGATCTGAACAAGTCGTAGTTCCTCAATGTATGAAATGATCATCTGTTGTTTGCCGATAAGTTCCGGGATAGAATTAAAACGTTTTTCCTTGATTATGTGAACCATGAAATTAAAGAATGAAGATACCTCATCAGCCAGTTCGTGCATTTCTCGTCTTTGTGAACCGATAAAACGGTATCCCTTTTTAGAATGTGCATTTTTCAAAGACCCGCTTATGAAGATCAGATTTTTCAATATCCCTGTAATGTGGTCGAAAGATTGTATAAGTAAATTCCCGTATGAAATGCTTGATTCCGACATATTGATCAACGATTCAAACAGTTCCGACTTTGACCTTTCAGCTTTCTCAAACAGGAGTTCTGCATTCTCAGCTATATTTACCGAACCATTCTTATCTTCTTCGAGAAAAGACCTGACAGCCAGGAAATACAATTTAGAGCATTCAAGCAATAAGCGCCTGAAGTTAGTATCAATGTTGTTCAGTATCTCATCATGATCAGTTCTTGACACATCATTAGTTCCGGCTTCACTTTTTGCTGTTTTTTTTATTTCTGATCGAAAACCTGTTCTGTACAAACGGTAAAAAAGCAGTGCCGTAACCGGGATCAACACGAAGGTCTTACCATAGAAAAGCATCATCGTCAGGACAAAACTCCCGAGAAAAGCCATAGCTGCGGTCAAAAACCACCCTCCCATGATGTAAATAGTTCCGGAAACCCTTTGTGCCGCATCCTCCTTTTTCCAGGCATTGTCGGCAAGAGCAGCTCCCACTGCTACCATAAATACCACAAACGTTGTGGA
>JAOZOF010000442.1 GCA_029933425.1 Marinilabiliaceae bacterium | reverse complement strand
CAGCAACAAAAATAATAAATAATTTGGTATCACAATGCCTGAATAGGGGAAAATGAGGTAAAAGGAGAAAGGTAAAAGGTAAAAGTTTAGAATTTATTCATAGAGTTTAGTATCATTCTTGATCTGTCATTTCCAGTTCAAGAATGCCGCCGTTCACTATTTCTTCATGAGATATCCAGTAACGATCCAGAGCATTCCCGTTCAGTTTTATTGACTTGATGTAGATGTTCTCTTTTGAATTGTTGCGGGCAATTATGGTGAAGTTATTTCCGTTGTAATATTTCTTGTCGAGGTGCAGAACGATCTTGTTGAACACAGGACTTGTTATCTGATACTTGTTATCGCCGGGGCAGAGGGGATGAAAGCCCATGGCAGCAAAAACATACCAGGCTGACATCTGTCCCACGTCTTCGTTGCCGCATAGGCCGAAAGCATCATCTCCGTATGCAACTTCGCATATTCGCCTTGTCCATTTTTGTGTCTGTTCAGTCAGACCGATCTCATTGAAAATAAAAGGAACATGATGAACCGGCTCGTTAGGGTGGTTGTAGTAATTGTTCCACAGAAAATCCTTTGGAGCTTTTTCGAAAAAAGTAATAAGTTCTTTTTGTATCGAATCTTTACCACCCATGAGTTCAGTCAGTCCTTCGATATCGTGCGGAACGAACCATCCCTGCTGATACGGATTGCTTTCGGTGCAACCCTGTCCCTGAACCGTCTTACCTTTCCACGGTAGCCATGAGCCGTCCCTGTTTCTCGCTCTGAACCAGTTCACATCCTTGTTCCAGATATTTTTGTAGTTCCTGCTTTTTCGCATGTACTCTTTGTAGTCACCCTGTTTGTTAAGCTCTTTGGCAAATTGAGCCATACACCAGTCAAAGTATGAATATTCGAGTGTTTCGGATATTCTGCCGGGTGTGTAGCCTGTAAGCTCACCGTTGTCGAATCTGTTGACGGTATTTAAACAGTACTGATATGCTTTTTGAACATCGTAATTGCGTATCCCTTTCCTGTACGCATCAACGATCACAGAAACGGCAGGATTACCGATCATACACCCTGAATAGGCATTCAGGAACTCCCATCGTGGAAAATATTTCTTCCCGCTGAGATCAGCTATTTGTATGAGTGAGTTTATCTCATCGTTAACCATTACAGGATTGATGATAGTCTGTAGCGGGAATTGCGAACGGAACACATCCCAGCCACTGAAAATGGTACGATAGGTGAAATCTTTTGCCTGATGTACTTTGCCGTCGGCACCCATGTAATTGCCGTTCACATCACTGAAAGCACGAGGATCGATCATGGTGTGGTAGAGTGCCGTGTAGAATATCGTCTTGTCTTTGTCGGTTGCTCCGTAAACCTCTACTTTGCTTACCGCATTGGCCCACAGTTGCCGAGCCCTGTTTCTCACTTTGTTAAAATCCCATCCGGGAATGTCATGTTCGAGATTCTCTTTTGCACCTTCAATATTTACAAATGAAATGCCGCTTTTCAGCAAAACTGTTTCCCCTTCTTTTGTTTTGAAATTGGTGAAAAAGCCGAGATGCCTTCCTTTGTATTCTTTAATGTTTTTGATGATGTCGGCATTAGCAACGATCTTTTGATATTCAGAGCTGCATACTTCTTCGCGTTTACGGACAATGCCATCAGGGATCTTTGCACTCCACACGCCGTAATCTTTAATAGGCTTACTGAATTGGCAATAAAAGTATACTGTGTAATCTGCCTTGCCATCACCGTTGCCCCAGCCGCCGCCTTCCGGCGGACACTTCATCCAGCCCGAGATAGTACTGTCATTCTCTACTTTAATGTATTGCAGCGTTGATGTTCCTCCAACCCTGCGCGATAGATCGATCTGGATACGGGCAGAGTCACTTTCGGGATAAGTGAAACGAATTATCCCCGCATGCAGAGCCGCGGTCAGTTCAGTTTTTATGCTGTAATCTTCTAGCAAAACACTGTAATATCCGGCTTCAATGGTTTCGTTGTCGTGAGAGAAACGTGACCGGTAACCATTTTCGGGATCTTTGTCGTTGCCTTTGTTAGTGTGAAGTTTTCCGGTTGTCGGCATAACAAGGAAATTGCCAAGGTCGCCGTACCATCCTATGCCACTCATATGTGTAAAGCTAAAACCTTCAATGGTTGTGTGTGACCATGAGTAGCCGCAGCCGTTGTC
>JAOZOF010000145.1 GCA_029933425.1 Marinilabiliaceae bacterium | reverse complement strand
TTTTTCAAAAATAATCTTTTTTTCTAAGGCATCACTAAGGAAAAGGTTTAAATCTTTTGCTGCATCCTCTTCACCCACCTCATATTCTTCTATAATTTTGGCAAGTAACTCAGAAAAAGACTTTGTATTACTTAACAAATGATAAATAAAAGTGCCCAGCTCATTCAGTGTTATGACCTCGTTCATTTTAGCCACACTGTCAACCAAAGGCACCAATATTGTTTCTTCTCCAACATTCTGCTCAACAAACCCCTCACTTTGTTCAAAAAATCTTTCTTTCACAAATACAGATCATTTTGCGCTAAAAGTATAAAAAAAATCAATTTTATATACGTGACTGTCTGCTAAACTGTTTAATTTTTTTGACAAAACTCACATTTTATTTAACAAAAACAATAAACTAATGTTTATTTAAAAATTCAGTCTTGCAAAAGGAACAACATCCTGACCGGTAAAATCACCTTTCAGAAATTTATAATACCCGTTAATTGCAATCATTGCCGCATTGTCGGTCGTGTACGAAAACTTCGGAATAAAGGTTACCCACCCTTTATGATCCTGAATTGCACTGCGCAAACCCGAATTGGCAGAAACCCCTCCTGCAAGGGCTATTTGCTTTATGCCGGTATCCTTAGAAGCCTTTATCAGCTTATCCATTAAGATGTCAACAATAGTTTTTTGCAGCGATGCACACAGGTCATTTTTGTTTTTTTCAATAAAATCCGGATCTTTCTTCATTTCATCACGCAGAAAATAAAGAAATGACGTTTTAAGTCCGCTAAAACTGTAATCGTAATCTTTAATTCTAGGTTTGTTGAAATTAAATCTTAACGGATCCCCTTCTTTAGCATATTTATCGATCAAAGGTCCTCCCGGATATGGCAATCCCATGATCTTTGCACATTTATCGAAGGCTTCACCGGCAGCATCATCAATGGTTTGCCCGATTATCTCCATCTCCAGATGATTTTCTACAACAATTATCTGACTGTTACCGCCGGAAACAAGAAGACATAAGAACGGGAAGGTAGGCTGATCTGTATCGTCGTCAGATTCTTTTATAAAATGAGCCAGAACATGAGCATGTAAATGATTGACTTCGATCAGGGGAAGGTCCCTTGCAAGAGCAAATCCTTTGGCAAAAGAAGTTCCTACGAGCAGAGATCCCATAAGCCCGGGCCCTCTTGTAAAAGCAATGGCATCAACATCTTCAATTTTAACTCCTGCATCTTTAATAGCTTTACTAACCACCGGAATTATATTTTGCTGATGCGTTCGTGATGCCAATTCAGGCACAACACCTCCGTATTCACTATGAACACTCTGATTGGCAATTACATTTGAAAGGATCACTTCATCTCTGATAATTGCAGCAGAAGTATCATCACAGGAAGACTCAATACCTAAAATAACTATGCTCATCTATTAAATTTTACCATTCGATATTAAATATTGTAAATTGTTAGTTATTATAATATTTACAATACCAAGAATATGCCTCTTTTTTATATTTTTGTATGAACCTGAAAAACGGTAAAAATATAAAAAAAAAATACAAAATAGGGATTACTGTGATTCTGGCGACATTGTTGTTGCCGGCAGTGTTTTACGGCCTGTTTTTAATACCCTATGTTCAATCAAAACTGGCTGATGTTGTTGTTTATCAGTTATCAAAGAAATTCGACACGGAAATAACGATTGAAAAGGCCCGCATTAAGCCTTTCCACATGATATCGTTATACAATGTCCTGATTAAAGATCAGGAAGGTGATACCCTGTTGTATGTATCAAAACTGGATGCTTTATTCGATCTTATAAAATTTAAAGAAAAGCATATTCACATCAGAAGTATTGATTTTGATTCCCCATCTGTCAACATTGTAAAAAAAGATTCTCTTTATAACTTTTCTTTCCTGTTAGATCATTTTAAAAACAAAAAAAAGGACACAGTAAAAGTCTGGGATGTCAGCATATTCAAGGTTCATTTCAAAGAAGCTAATCTTAATTTCAGAAATACAGACAGCATTAAAGAGATCAGCAGGTACAGTGTTCAAAACACTAATCTCGATCTGGACATATTAAAGCTTGACAAAGATTCGGTTCATGTAAAGATCAACGGTCTTTCGTTCAATCTGGACAATGGATTTCTCATGGAGAATCTGACATCTGATGTCGTTTTCTCAAAAGGGAATATTCAATTGAATGATTTCTTCGTAAAATCGAAAAATTCCTTTTTCGTCATTAATCGTATATCGGGAAATATTGACAGTCTGAAAAACATCAATGCTAATTCAGGTAATGCATCGGTTTACCTGAAGGTTAAACAAGGTTCCGTTTCTAATCGGGATATAAAACTTTTTTCTCCCGGGTTTAATGCTTTCAAAGGGAAACTTCGTTTTTCGGGGTTAATTAGTGGAAAGATTGCCAATTTAAAAGGCAAAAATCTTAATCTGGAAATAGGTGAGAGTACCAAACTGAAGTTCAACATCTCTGTTGATGGATTACCGGACACCAAAGAGGCTTTTCTGTTCGTTGACATAAACGCTCTTTCCACCGATGCCTCAGATCTGCAAAAGATACTTACCGGAGCAGGAGTGAAAAAGTTAAAACTTCCTGAAATATTGACCAAGCTGGGGACTATAAAATACAAAGGTAACCTGACAGGTTTTTTTACCGACATGGTCGCATATGGAGCCTTAAACACCAATCTGGGGAAGATCACTACCGACCTTGGTTTTAAAAAAGATGAAAACGATGATCATATCTATTTTGCAGGAAATATTGCAACTCAACAGTTCAACATAGGGGAACTGTCAGGCCTTGAAAAGAACATGGGCAATATCACCATGAACATGACCATTAAAGGGAGCAGATCACCACAAAATAAATTCATGATCTTTCTTGAAGGGAATGTAGACTCATTAAAGTATAATGATCATCAGTACAAAAATATTTATCTCAGCGGACTGATGGCCAATCAGCATTTCAACGGAAATATTTTTCTGCGGGACCCTAACGGAATGCTTGATTTTAACGGAAGGATAGATTTCTCCGGGGATATCCCGGAATTTGATTTTTACGCTACCCTGGAAGGGGTTAAGCTCAGTCAGTTCAAGATCCTGAATCATTTACCTGATGGTGAATTATCGCTTAAAATAGAAACCAACGTAAAAGGAATTACCATTGAAGACCTTGTGGGATATATCAGAGTTGAAGATATTTCTCTTCTTTCGAAAGAAAACACCTTCACTTCTGACTCCATAGTTCTTGTTGCCGAAAGACTTGACACACTGAAACACATTGTACTTGAATCAGACCTTTTGGAAGGAGAACTCACCGGAACATATGATTTCAGAGTGATTAAAAGATCCGTGAGCAAGATACTTTATAGTTTTATGCCTGCGCTGAAAAACAACGATGAAAATTATCCTGCATCTAAAGTTGACATAAACGACTTTTCTTTCATGATCAATTTTAAAAAGATACATGATCTGATAAGTTTACTTCTGCCTAAAGTTGACATCTCGGATGAAGGAATGATAATGGGAACAATAAGTACAAGACGTAATTTCATTGACATCGAAGGGGAGATAGGGAAACTGGATTATGGAAATCTAAATACTGAAAAATTATCCGTATATCTTAATTCAAAAACCAACAATAGCCTTAGTTTCATTACACGTTTCAGATCATTAAATGTAAACAATGCTATTACTTTCAACAATCTGAGCATCCATCAAAAGGCATTTAACGATACTCTTAAAGTAAATGTTTTCTGGAACAACTGGGACGAACAAACCAACAGCGGCTCAATATTCACCAAAACACATTTTTCCCGTAACGAAAGAGGATTGTTTTCTTCCATCGATATCAACTCTTCACAAATAATTGTTGGCGATAGTTTATGGTCAATACAACCCGCAAAGATATTTTTATATCCTGAGGGTTTTTCAGTTAAGGATTTCAGGATATGGTCAGACAATCAACAGGTTGTTGTAAATGGATTTCAGCAAAAATCCATTGAGGATAAACTTGATATTTATATCGATAACATAAATATCGGTGGAATTCTGCGAAATCAAAAAGTAAAGAACCTTGATCTGAACGGATTACTTAATAGTGAAATACACATCCACAACCTATCAGAGACACCCATTGTAACAAGCGATATAAATATTAAAGATTTTGTCGTGAACAAAGATTCCCTGGGAGAATTCAGGGTCTCATCCAAGTTCGACGCAGTTAACAACAGGCTAAATATCCTGACCTCTATAGACAAAGGGTCTCACTATACTCTTTACGGTAAAGGGGATATAAAACTAGACGACCTTGCCATTAACTTGAAATTTGACCTTGATAGCCTACCGATTGCCTTCCTGAACATGTATCTTGGACACATAATGCAGGACCTGAGGGGAACAACATCAGGAGAAGTGTATATAAACGGAACAGCAAGTAAACCCGAACTGACAGGCCGGGTAAATGCAAATAATATTAAATTTAATATCGATCTGCTTAAAACAACGTATTCCCTGTCTGACTCTGTGATCTTTGAACCTCACAAAATGATATTCAAGGATATGACCGTAACGGACAGATTTAATAACAAAGGTACATTCCGGGGTACTATCACTCACACAATGTTCAAAAACATGACCTACAATCTGTTTCTTGAGGCCAGGAATACAGAGGTGTTAAATACTACCGAGAAGGATAATGAAATATATTACGGAACAGCTTTTGCCGATGGGAATATGTCTATCACAGGCTCAACCAGTGATATCAAGATCGATATAATTGGAAAATCCACTGGTAATACCCAGGTATTTATTCCGTTGGAAGATAACGGTAGTGCTCAGGAAACGGATTTTATCAGATTTAAAGGAAATGGAACTGATGATAATGCTGTCAAGAAAGAGGCAGACTATCATGTTAATATATCGGGTCTGGATATTACGATGGACCTTCAGATCACTCCTGATGCCAGAATTCAGGTTATTTTCGATTCTAAGGTCGGTGACATATTGAAAGGTACCGGCAAAGGGGATCTTCGTATCAGGATCGACAAGACAGGTTCGGTATTCTTTTATGGTGAATACACAATAGAAGAAGGAGATTACATGTTCACGCTTCAAAACCTGCTGAACAAACGATTTACCATTGATAACGGAAGTACAATAAGATGGGACGGTTCACCATACAATGCCTTGATAGACCTTACAGCAACATACAACCTAAGAGCGTCCTTGTACGATCTGGTCGCTCCCACAGTTGATCCTTCAACCAGTTCGGAGTTTCAGAAACGGATTCCTATCAACGTAAAGCTGGATCTGACAGGCAGACTGCTAAAACCCAATATCAGGTTTGAAATAATAACTCCGTCGGTAAATAACTCGAATCAGAATATTATCGATGAATACATAACTACTGAGGAAGAACTGAACAGACAGGTATTGTCACTGCTTGTAATGAACAGATTCTATGCTCCCGAAAACGCGCAATCAACAGCGAAGGTCGGAACCAATGCAGCCGTGGTAACAACCACCGAAATGTTATCAAACCAGCTGAGTAACTGGCTGTCGCAGATCAGCAACGATGTTGACATCGGGGTTAGTTACAGGCCCGGAGATGAGATCACCAGCAATGAGATCGAACTTGCTCTATCAACAAAGATGTTCAACAACTGGGTAACCGTAAGCAGTAACGTTGGATACGGGAACTATCAGACAGATCAGATGAGTAACATTATCGGGGACTTTGATGTTGAAGTGAAATTAAATAAGAAAGGTACCATCAGGGCTAAAGCCTACACACATTCGAACACTGATATTTATTACTACGATGCTTCTCCTACTACGCAGGGAGTAGGAATATCTTTCAACGAGGAGTTCAACACATTTCATGAATTAATGCAGAAATACTGGGACAAGCTCACCGGGAAGAACAAGAAAAAGAAGAAGAAGGAGAAGAAAAAAAAGACTAAGGCAGTTGTTGAAAATGAAAAGAATAAAAAAGAAGAAGAATAAAATGTTTCGTAAAACTATCCGTTAGTAATTACGTAGTTGAACAGGAAAATAGCTTTTAACACATTTTGAAAATATATTTTTATAGTAGGAACACACGGCCGTGTGTTCCTACTATAAAAAACAAGGTTTTATCCTGTTAATAATTTTAAAAGCGATTTTCCTGTTCAGATGAAACAAAAATGTAAAACAACCAATATAAATTGTATTTTTGTCCGATAAATCTTAACATCAATTTCAGTTATGAGTTTACTTTTATTTATACAAACTGTTCCGCAGGAGGCAGCGGAAGAAACCCAGAAAGTTACGATTGATTATATTCAGATGGCTGTCAGCGGCGGATGGATAATGATACCGCTTTTATTGCTTTCCATAATTTCTGTTTACATATTTTTTGAACGGTATTTTGCAATAAAACGGGCATCGAAGGTGGATGACACTTTCATGAACCGCATCAAGGATTACATCCATGACGGAAAGATCGATTCTGCTTTGGCACTGTGTCAGTCACAGGATACTCCTATCGCACACATGATCGAAAAAGGTATAACCCGCATAGGCAGACCGTTGAACGATGTGAACATGGCTATTGAGAACGTAGGTAATCTTGAGATCAGTAAAATGGAAAAAGGATTATCGGTTTTAGCTACTGTTGCCGGAGGTGCGCCAATGATCGGGTTCCTTGGTACAGTAATAGGTATGATACGTGCCTTTTTCGATATGGCCAATGCAGGGAATAATATCGATGTGAGCCTTTTGTCTTCCGGTATCTACACAGCCATGGTAACTACCGTTACCGGTTTGATAATTGGTATCATTGCTTATTTTGCTTACAACTACCTTGTAACACGTGTCGATAAAGTGGTTCACAACATGCAGGCACATGCTTTGGAGTTCCTTGACCTGCTTAACGAACCGGCAAATTAAAGGAACGATTTTTGAATGAATTAAGATTGATTGTTGACAAACGGAATTAGCAATACTCAGTATCAAATAAAAGATCATAAAGGATGGCATTAAGGAGAAGAAATAAAATAAGCGCATCGTTCAATATGTCGTCAATGACCGACATAGTGTTCCTGTTGCTCATTTTCTTCATGATCACTTCCACACTTGTTCATCCAAATGCCCTTAAGCTGGTCATTCCAAAGAAAAGTACAACAAAAAAGAGTGAAATAAAGTTCGTTAATGTCAGGGTAACCACGGCAGGAAGTTTTTACATCAACGGCAGAAAAATAAGAAAAGCGAATGTTGAAACAAGACTTGTTCAGATACTCTCGGGCAACCCGAAAGCGATAATAAAAATGCGCACGGATAAAAATGCTAAAACGGGTGATGTGGCCATGGTATTGGATATAGCAGAAACATTAGGTAATAAAGTTGTTTTAGATATAAGATAATGGGGTTTAGCAGAAGGACAAAAGTAGATTCAGGGTTCAGCATGTCGTCAATGACCGACATTGTTTTCCTGTTGCTCATATTTTTTATGATAACATCTACTTTGGTTACGCCTTATGCGAACAAGGATATCAATCTTCCCAAAAGTGATCATCAGGTATCGGCAAAACCCAATACCACGATCTCAGTTACCAAAGACCTGAAATACTATGTAGAAGGGAATGAAGTCAGTTTCAGTCAGATAGAACCGATGGTAAAAAGTATTATTCAGCAGCAGCCTGAAACATACATTGCCCTGCATGTTGACGAATCAGTTCCGTTTTGGGTAGTTGGTAAAATACGTGACATTGCTGTCAGGAACAGGTACAAATTAATCTTGGCTACAAGTGCAAAAGAATAAAGAAAAGAAATACAAGGCACAAGGAGTTGTAGGAACAACACTGTTTCACATTGTTGTGTTGGCATTCCTGTTGATCTTCGGTCTATCCACTATCCCGAAGGAAGAGGAAGGAGTGCTTGTTAATCTTGGCGACTCACGCATAGGCTGGGGAAAACAGGAGCCTAAAAAAGCTGTGGCACAAAGTAATCCTAAACCGACAACAACACCCCCGCCTGCTTCCGTACCTAAAAAAGTTGAACCAACTAAAGAGCAGATAAAAACACAGGATTACGATGAGGCTCCTGAAGTTAAAAGCGAAGAGCAAAAGAAGAAAGAAGAAGCTGATAAGCAAAAGAGATTAGAAGAAGAAAAAATTCGCAAAGAACAGGAGAGAATTAAGCGTGAGGAACAAGAAAGGATAAAGAAAGCGGAGGAGGAACGTAAAAGGAAGGAAGAAGAGGAACGCCGCAAACAGGAAGAGATAGATCGTCAGAAAAAAGCTATTAACAGCAATGTTTCTAATGCATTCGGCAAAAGTTCAGGTTCAAGTACATCGGAAGGCGATACAAAAGGAAACGGCAATCAGGGATATGTAACCGGTGACCCAAACTCTAAAAACCGTTCGGGCAGCGGATTAGGCAATAAAGGTGACGGTTTCCAGCTTACAGGCAGGTCTCTTGTGGGTTCACTCCCGAAACCTGATTATAACATCCAGGAAGAAGGTATCGTTGTTGTTAAGATCAAAGTTGACAGGAACGGTTATGTGG
>JAOZOF010000441.1 GCA_029933425.1 Marinilabiliaceae bacterium | reverse complement strand
ACCGGCCCCTCTCCCGCGGGAACATAACCTATCTCCATGTATGTTTTCAGATTACGGTTACCCACATATCCTCCGCACTCATGCGGCTGTCCCGGTACCATTTGGTTCTTGTACATTGCCTCGTAAGCTTTTTCTGCATCGAAATTCCGTATTCCCTTCTGATAGGCATTAACAATAAACGGGACCTGGGCTGCCCCCACCATGATGTGCGAATATTCAAGTCCCCCCGGGGCGTCAGGCAGCCAGCCACCGTCTTCGTACAATTTTATCAGCGACTTAACCCATTGGTTGGTCTCATCAGGAATAAGAAGACTCCACAAAATATTTATGTTCCATTGCGAACCCCAGAAAGCATCGCATCCATATATTGGTGAATCAGGGTCTGTCTGCCTTACCTTTTCACACATATCCACATACTTCCCGTTCACATCACTATAGATCGATCTTGAAACAAAAGATCGGTACAGATTTGTGTAAAATTTCACTTTGTCTGCTTCAGTACCTCCTTCAACCTTGATGCGGCTTAAAAGATCATTCCAGACATTACGGGCATGAAGATGTGCCTTGTCAAAATCCCAGTTAAAAGGTTTCATCTCAGTGTCAAGATTGAGCTTTGCCTGGTCAAGACTTACATAAGAGATACCTGTCTGCAACAGCACAACCTGATCATCCGACAGATCAAAATTCACGAATGCGCCAATGTCCATGTCTTTGGATATTTTCACCTCATCTGTATTTTTAATTATCTCATCACCTTTCCATGCTCCCATCGACTTAAAGGATCTGTTAAAACGTGCGAAAAAGTACAAAGTATACTCATTCCAGACCCCGGCAACCCGCTTAACGTATCCTTCTATCTCGGTATCACTCACTTTTTTTATCATTGCTTCAATGATCACAGGCGGCTCTTCCTCCGTGCCCTGAAGATCAAAAAGAACACGGCCGTTACTGTTCTTCGTAAAAGTGTAACGTTGAAACCCGCATCTTGTAGTTGCTGTTAATTCAGCTTTAATGTCATAATCGAGCAACAGATTCGAATAGTAACCCGCCTGTGCTACAACATTTTCATTGTCAATCCGGGAACGATAGCCTGCATCAGGGTCTTCAGCTGTACCGGGTTTTACTTTCAGTTCACCCGTTGTAGGCATAGTAACAAAACTGCCTATCATCCACGAGTGCATGTGACCGAAACCGGTTATGCTGTTTATCTTGTACTCGTACCCGGCCCCAAGCTTGTATTGCGTTTCATTGGTATTGTCAGGACTAAGCTTTACCATCCCGAAGGGCATGGCAGCACCGGGAAACAGCATCCAACGTGAACTTGATGTCCCGATCAGAGTATTTACATAATCAACAGGTTCTTTTTCCGTACCGGGATTGCACCGTGTGAAAGTGCCGGCTATAACTACAAGCATTAAAAATGAAAGAAAATTTTGCATGATTCTGAGATTTACTTTTTTATGTTCATAAAGGTGCAAAATATCAGAAGATTAAGATAAAAGCGCATTAACCATTTATGCGTAATAATTAACAGGATTATGTCCCGTACCGAGGGCTTCGCTAAGCGAAACTCTCAACAGACTTATAAACCCTCAAGGAAAACTGGAAATAATTTTCAAATGTCTGTAACTTTAAGTTTTAAAGAATTATCGCCATGCATTTTGAAGAAGGATATTTATATCACATTTATAATCAGGGTAACAACAAACAAAAAATATTCTTTAACAATGGAAATTACCTTTTCTTTTTACGCAAAGTCAGGTTGTATCTTTTGCCATATGTGGATATTTTAGCATATTGTCTGATGCCAAATCATTTCCACTTTATGGTACTGGTGAATAAAATAGAAGTTGAAGAGACGGAAATTGGGGGCGCGACTTTGAGTCGCACCCCCAATCCTCCTGCCATTAAGAAATCAAACAAAAAGATCACACTTAACAGTTCGATAGGAATTCTTTTAGCTTCTTATACACGTGCAGTAAATATTCAACAAAATCTAACGGGTTCTCTGTTCCGAAAACAAACCAAGGCAGAGTGCATAAACTGCCCGACCGGATTAACACCTTCCTTTATCACTTCAGGAGGTATTACTTACTTCCCTGATGACGATCCGGAACGTCAATACCCTCAGGTTTGTTTTAATTATATTCATAATAATCCTGTTAAAACCGGACTGGTATACAAACCTGAGGA
>JAOZOF010000144.1:2142-8605 GCA_029933425.1 Marinilabiliaceae bacterium | reverse complement strand
GATGTAAGCACTAACACGGAATTGCCTTTTCCTTTAGACACATATCTCACCTCATCGTCCGGAAGCCAACGACGTGATGCATAGTAATTGAACTTACCATCATCCTTCAGCATGAAGGCCCCGTCTTTTGAACCGAACCAAAGTCTGCCGTCGATCTCGTTCACACTTGTAAGCTGAACACATGGAAGTTTACTGTTATTTTGGGTCACTTTGTTCAATCCTTTATCGTAAACAATGTAACCGTTGGTTGTTGCAACGGTAAGTTCACTGTGGTTTTTCATCAGTGTAAATGCAGTAAAACCGCTTCCGTCAAGTTTACTTTCAAGCTTACCCGTTTTAACATCATAAAAACTCAGTTTGTTATTGGTAAGAACCCAAAAACCGTTGTTGTCCTTGTCATACTTTATGTCAACCAAAGAACTTTTCTTAGGAAGTTTCACTTTACCATTCTCCCCGTTCTTGTCAACATACACCAAAGCGGCATCAGAACCGACCAGAAAATCAAAATCGGCACCTCCGTCAAAAGTCTTTGCACCTTTCAGATCATAGGGCACATAAACCGTTCCTGCCCATGCATTGCTCAACACTGCTTTATCGGTGAGATACATGTACTCATCCCTGTAAAGTTTCATGTCAAGGATATTCATATCAACCAACGGGCGATACAAATGCTGCTTAACAATCGTGATCTTATTTGGCTTTACAAGACCTGTAGGGGTCAGTATCTGAACCACATTATTTCTGTTGATAAGCACCTTCTGCATATCGGTAGTCTGATCCTGCGAAGCAAAAACATACTCACTTTTGTCCTGCCAAAAAGGCACATCTTCATATACAGGCTGCTGCGCTTTGGCCTGTACCAATACCATAATTCCGGCAATAAATAATTTCAATCTTTTCATATCTGTTTTTCTATAATTATTCATTAAATTTAAAAAGGCAAAATACCACTATATCAACTCTTAATCTTCCTTATTTTTAATTGATACGCATTAAAAATTAACTCAAAAATGTTTAATTTTAACTAACTCTGTTAATTGGTGTTTATATTGCATATATTTGGTAATCATTAACCAAATAAAGTAATAATCTAGTCACGATAATTATTAATAAATTAAACTAAATTACCATGAATAAAAATGTGTATATAAGGATACTATTGTTGATCCTTTTAATCCCGTTATTTGCAAACTTCACCATTAACAATGACACCTCTGGTGAAAAGAAAAAAGCAAAGAAAAAAGATCAAAAGATAATAGGCCCCTACCTGCAGAATATGACCTACAAAAGTGTTTCCATTTGCTGGGCAACTCTTGAAGGAACAACTACTATTAAAGGCCCTGACGGAAAAGAAAAAGAAGTTAACCGTTACCAGGAACACTCTTCTATCATTTACGGATTGGAACCGGGTAAAAAATACACTTATGACGTATTCAATGACGGAACCGACAGAGGAAAAGGAACATTCACCACATTTCCTAGAAAAGCTGAACCATTCCACTTTGTAGTGCTTGGCGACACACGTTCTCGTCACGATGTTCATCAGAAAGTCGTGAACAAGGTCATCAAGGAGGATCCTCTTTTTGTGATCAACACAGGAGACCTTGTTGCTGCAGGAAACAACATTAATGACTGGGAACATTTTTTCGACATCAATAAAAACCTCATACGGAATGTCCCATATTTTACTGTTTTAGGAAACCATGAGCAGAACTCCAAGAACTATTACAATTTCTTTGATCTGCCGGGTAATGAAGCATACTATTTCTTTACCGTTGGTGATGCTTTGTTCATTGTCCTTGACATGGAAGGGGACTACATTTTGACTCCCGACTACCTTAAAGGTGCTGAAAGAGAAAAATTCTGGGAAGACATAAGTAAAGGTTATTTCGAAAAAGAAAAGAAATGGCTTGAGAATGTTCTTGAACTTAATCAAACTGCAGGATATATTTTTGTTATGTTCCATCCCACATGGTACAGTGTAAAGAAAAGCCGGACTGCAGAAGCTGCACAAAGACGTAAATTCTGGGGCGATGTTTTCGAACGCTACAATGTTACAGCCGTACTTAACGGTCACGATCACTACTATCATCATGCACGTCATGGAGGTGTTGATTACATTGTTACTGCCGGAGGGGGCGCACCTTTGTACAAGATCGATGCCATACAGCCTGAGACCGTAAAAGCAATATCTATTGAGCATTTCATGCGAATTGACGTAGGCAAAAAAGAAGCTGTCATGAAAGCTATAGGTCTAGACGGCAAAGTCATTGAAGAGATTAAAGTTCCTAGAAGGAAATAAAATACAATTTCTTTTTCAAGCCGGTTTTTGTCATTCTTCGAATTACTTTAACCGGCTTTGTTTTCTTTAAATAATTGACATTTTAATTCCGCAGCCGTCATGAAAATACGTAGTACAACCCCGGTCTTAATTCTATTCCTCTTTTTATTGATACAGTGCACAGGAGAAAAGAGATCTTCTGACAATAAACAATTTGTCGGGCCACAACCTGACGGAAGCATCCTGGTCCCCACAAACCAACTTTTACGACCTGCCGGATTTCAAGTACAAATACCGGGTCGCCCTGTTGACATGGCGCTTAGTCCTAATGGCAAATGGCTTGCAATACTGAACATGAACACACTTGATCTGATCAAAGTTCTTGACAGAACATTGATCCAAAGACTCTCTATACGAAAAGGTGGTTCTTTTAACGGAGTTACATTCTCGCACGATGGTAAAAGAATATTTGTAAGTCAGGCCAGAGATAACATTTTCGTTGCAGAATTTGGAAAGGATAACGTTCTTCAATGGGTTGACAAAATAACTTTCCCGCTGATGGTGGTCGGAGGCCACTCTGTTCCCGGAGGGATGGAATTGAATGAAAGAGGAGACATACTGTACACAGTTTTAAACAGGAACAACACACTCGGGATAGCAGACCTGGCGAATAAAAAGATCAAACAAATTCCGGTAGGAGTTGCACCTTACGAAGTCAAGCTGTTTTCGGATAAGAAAGCTTACGTGAGCAATTGGGGAGGCAGGCATCCTGAAGAGGGAGAAGAGTCATACAGATCATCAGGTACTGAAGTACTAGTTGATCCTGAAACGGGCATTGCAAACAGCGGAACAGTCTCAGTCGTTGATCTTGAAAAAGGCGAAGTGACCAATAACATTAAAGTAGGATTGCATCCCGGTGCAATGGTTTTTAATCCTGACAGCAGCAGATTATATGTTGCTTGTGCCAACAGTGATCTTGTATCTGTTATCGATACAAAAACTGACCAGGTTATTGATAGTATTTCTGTTCATCTCTCAAAAGATATGCCGTTTGGCAGCGCACCAAATGCTTTGGCTATTTCATCAGATGGTACGAGGTTATATGTTGCCAATGGAGCTGACAATGCCATTGCTGTAATTCAGCTTAATAACGGTAACAGGATCGCAGGATTCATTCCAACAGGCTGGTATCCCGGCGCTGTTTTGTTGGATAAGAAAGAGGAATATCTGATTGTGGCAAACACAAAAGGTATAGGTTCACGTAACATGCGTGCCGACCGTCCCGGATACAACACACACAATCATATGGGAACCATTTCATTCATTCCTGTGCCCGGCAATAAACTCCTTGCAGGAATGACGAAGATGGTTAAAGAGAATAACTCTTATGCCAGGCTGATGGATGAACTCAACAAGAAAGGTGAAAAAAGTAACAAAGTGGCTGTTCCTGTTTATCCCGGACAAAAGTCTCTTTTTAAACATGTGGTTTACATCATCAAGGAAAACAGAACTTATGATCAGGTTCTCGGTGATATGCCACAGGGTAACGGCGACTCAGCCCTTGTGCATTTCGGCAGGGAAGTAACCCCGAATCATCATGCCCTCGCCGAGGAGTTTGTTCTGATGGACAACTACTATTGCAGCGGCATCCTAAGCGCCGACGGCCACCAGTGGACAGATGAAGCCTATGTTACCGACTACCTTGAAAAGTTCTTCGGTGATTTCCCGCGCAGCTATCCTTACGACGGCGGTGACCCTCTTGCATATTCACCTACCGGTTTTATATGGGATAATGTACTGAAACACGGATTGACTTACCGTAACTACGGAGAGTTTGTAAAAGCTGATATCAAACCGGGAGCTTTGCGCTTTAAGACTATTTTTGATGACTTCATATCCGGTGAAGGAAAAGTAAGTATCCGTGCCAAATGCAATCTGCCACAAATGGAACCGTACACCTGCCCCACTTACATCGGCTTTCCCATTGTTGTTTCCGATCAATACCGGGCAGCAGAGTTTCTAAAAGAGTTGAAAGATTATGAAAAGAATGACAACTTCCCTAATTTCATCATTCTGCTCCTTCCTGCCGACCACACCTCAGGCACCAGACCGTACATGCCGACGCCAAAAGCAGCAGTAGCCGATAACGACCTTGCTCTTGGTAAGATCGTAGATGCAATCTCGCACAGCAAGTTCTGGAAAGAGACATGCATTTTTGTTACCGAAGATGATCCACAGGCCGGTCTTGACCATGTTGACGGTCACAGAACTGTAGGGTTTGTGATCAGTCCTTACACTAAGCGTGGTGAGGTAGTTTCAACAAATTACACACAGGTTAACATGTTCCGTACCATGGAAAATATTCTCGGCATTCCACCTCTCAACAAATTCGACTGGACAGCAGAACCAATGACCGACTGTTTTTCTGAGCATGCCGATTACACACCATACACCGCAAAGCCAAACAATATTCCTCTTGATCAACTCAACCCGGGATTATCTGCCTTGTCGGGTGACGCACTTTACTGGGCTAAAAAATCGCTGGAACAGGACCTTGATGATTATGATATGATTGAAGAAGATGTATTCAACAGAATAATCTGGCATTCGGTAAAAGGGTATGATGTTCCATATCCTGTACTGGCAAACAATGAAGAAGAAGAAGACAATGATTGAATATGAATCACAACGAAAAAATAATTTAACAATGAAGAAACTTTTTATTTCAACAACAGTAATTCTTTTAGCAGTTTTTACAAGCTGTACCCAAAAACCACAAACTAAAGTAGTAGCCCACCGTGGTGGCAGCCATCTTGCCCCCGAAAACACTGCTCCGGCATTCGACAATGCCATAAAACTTGGCGTTGACATGATCGAGATAGATGTAGAACAAACAAGTGACGGAGTTGTTATCGTACTTCACGACGCCAGGGTTGACCGGACAACACAGGGCACAGGCGCTGTTGATTCATTAACATACGACTACATAAAAACACTTGATGCGGGCAGCCATTTCAGCGATAAGTTCAAAGGCACGAAGATATCCACACTTGATGAGGTTATGGATCAGATAAACGGGAAGACAGGCCTGTTAATTGAAATAAAAAACGGAAGTGAGCGCTATCCCGGTATCGAGCAAAAGGTTGTTGATGCCATTCAAAAACGTAAAGCCTACAAATGGGTTGTGGTTCAGTCGTTCAACAAAAAAGCCATCGACAGGGTGAAAGCTGCCGACAAAAATATTGTGACATTTTATCTGCTTGGAAACAGCACTTTCTCTAAGTATTACAACAGTCTCAGAGAAGGTAATGAAAAGATAGATTTCGACGGACTTGCAGTGAGCTGGAGAGCATGGTCAAAGAACTCTCTTGACAGTGTTAATAATCTCGGACTTGTGACTTATGCATGGACTGTTGATGATACTACCGCCATGAAACAACTGATCGACTGGAATATCTCAGGAATAATCACAGACGACCCGGATAAACTGATTGAGATACTTAAAAATATTAAATAGCCATTTTAATTCAGGGCGCGACTTCAAGTCGCACTCCGAATTTAGTCGCCAAATAATTTCCCCTATGTTAAAACAATTCCTTTTGCTTATTGCAATAACTGCTTTCATCAGCTTCTCATCATGTAAAGAGAAGAAAAAGAAAACTCTGAATACCGACATCATTCCAAATCCTGTGGAATTAAAAGTCCTGCCCGGCAGCTTTAAGATCAACAGAACTACAAAAGTATTGGTTGATGCCGGTGATCAAAAAGCAAAGCAGGTAGCTGAATATTTCGTAAAACAATTCAACACTGCAAGCGGTTACGATCTGAAAGTAGCAAAGACCGAAAAAACAAATGTCGAAGATGCGATAATTTTTACCGATAAGAACATTGATCCGAAACTTGGCGAAGAAGGTTACACCCTCACATCGGATAAAAAGAGAATAGTCTTAACAGGTACTCCTCACGGACTTTTTTATGCCGTTCAGACTCTCTTCCAGCTTTTTCCTGTTGAAGTGTATGGATCAAAAAAAACACCGGATATCGACTGGAAAATCGCTTCTGTTGAGATATGGGACAAACCGCGTTTCAAATGGCGTGGAATGCACCTCGATGTGGGGCGACATCTATTCCCTGTATCCTTTATCAAGAAATATATCGATTTCATTGCACTGCACAAGCTCA
>JAOZOF010000144.1:0-2042 GCA_029933425.1 Marinilabiliaceae bacterium | reverse complement strand
TTCCCTGTATCCTTTATCAAGAAATATATCGATTTCATTGCACTGCACAAGCTCAATACCTTTCACTGGCACCTGACCGAAGACCAGGGATGGAGAATAGAGATAAAAAAGTATCCGCTTCTGACAGAAATCGGGGCATGGAGAAAAGGAACGCAAATTCGCAAGACCGACAGCATCGACAATGTTCGTTACGGAGGATTCTACACTCAGGATGAAGTAAAAGAGATAGTACAGTATGCCTCTGACAGGTTTGTAACGGTAGTTCCCGAGATCGAACTGCCGGGACATTCCATTGCTGCCCTTGCTGCTTATCCGCAGCTTTCGTGTACCGGAGGCCCGTTTGAGGTTGGCACCAAATGGGGCATCTACAAAGACATCTACTGTGCCGGCAACGATGAAGTCTTTACTTTCCTTGAAGATGTTCTTACCGAAGTGATGGAACTATTTCCCTCAAAGGTGATACACATAGGCGGCGATGAAGCCCCGAAAGACCGATGGAAGAAATGTCCTAAATGCCAGCTTAGAATGAAACAGGAGGGGTTGAAAAGTGAGGATGAACTGCAAAGTTATTTCATCACGAGAATTGAAAAGTTCCTGAACTCAAAAGGAAGAGAGATAATCGGGTGGGATGAGATACTGGAAGGCGGTCTTGCCCCAAATGCTGCGGTTATGTCGTGGCGAGGCATTGAAGGAGGGATAAAAGCTGCACGACAAAAACATCCTGTCGTTATGACTCCCTCTGATTATATGTATTTCGACTATTACGAAGGCAGACCGGATGAAGAGCCTCTTGCAATAGGAGGTTACACTCCCATGGAAAAAGTATACAACTATGAACCTGTTCCGGAAGAGCTTAACAAAGAAGAACAAAAATACATCATCGGTGTACAGGCAAATCAGTGGACTGAATACATTGCCACTCCTGAATTGGCGGAGTACATGACACTACCAAGATTATGCGCTTTGTCAGAGGTTGCCTGGTCACCTAAAGATAAAAAGAACTTCAACGACTTCACCCGTAGGATGAGTACGCATTACGGAAGACTTGACGAACTCAACATAAATTATCGCCGTCCAAAGATCATGGGATTTAACAAAAAGAATATTTTCATAGAGTCAACATTGGTAAAATGGACATCACAACTTAAAAATACCGAGATACGTTATACTACTGACAGGTCTGTCCCGACAAAAAACAGCACTCTGTACACAAAGCCTTTCAAAATATCAGAAACAACAAAGTTCAGGATAGTTGAGATTAATGCGAGCAGAAGGAAAAGCAGGATATACGAAGCTGACTACATCAAGCAGGAACCTTTTGAAACCCAAAATCCGCAAAATCAGAAAAGCGGGTTAAGCTATAAGTTTTTTAAATTAAAAAAGGATATAAAATCAGCAACAGAGCTCTCGAATATGAAAGCATATTCTAATGGTACTATCGAAAGATTTGTCTATCCATTCAAAGATGAAAATTTACCCGGCATGTTTGGTCTGATCTTCACCGGTTACATCAAAGTTCCTGAAACAGGGGTTTATACTTTCAGCGTGAACTCTAACGACGGTAGTGTTCTCTACCTAGATGACCATCTTGTTGTGGAGAATGACGGCCCTCACAGTGCTTTTGAAAAATACGGCGAAGTTGCTTTGAAGAAAGGATATCACAAGATAAAGCTGGATTACTTTCAGGCAGGAGGGGGAAAAGCCTTGCAGGTGTTCATTAAAGTACCGGGTAAGAAAAAGGTTGAGATAACAAAGGATATGTTGATGAATTAAGGGATAGTAAGATCTTTAATTATCTCATTAGATAGTGTTTTTAGATTTAAGAAAAGTTCTGTTTATTGGCCTTTTCGACGCTTTCCGGCTCTTCACTTTGTTTCGATCCGGAAAGGTCATTGAAGTCAAATACTTAATAAAGACATCCGATTGAAGTGCTAACGAAATTGGAGCAATCGTCGAAAAACGAAAACAAATAAAAATAAATCACAAAAACCATTAAACAATACATTTTGAAAAATTCGTAAAAAACTTCAAAAATGAAAATA
>JAOZOF010000143.1:4825-8626 GCA_029933425.1 Marinilabiliaceae bacterium | reverse complement strand
TCACGTACCATAGGAGCTTCGGCACGCCTGTTCCTGATGTCGAATGTTCTTCAGATAACCCTGTTCGATGCATTGGGAATACCCTTTGAATTTACGGTTGTACTGACCATATTGCTGATATGGCTTTACACATTCAGAGGCGGGATAAAGACTATTATCTGGACTGATACTTTGCAAACGATCTTCATGTTGCTTTCCGTAATTCTTACGGTCATTTTCATAGGTCATTCCATGGACCTGTCATTCGGCGGACTGATTGACGTGATAAAAGACAGTGAATATTCAAAGATGTTTGTTTTCGATGATTTTCATTCGAAACAAAACTTCTTCAAACAATTTATCTCAGGTGCATTCATAACAATTGTAATGACGGGCCTTGATCAGGACATGATGCAAAAGAACCTTACCTGCCGCAATCTGAAAGAAGCCCAAAAGAACATGTACTGGTATTCAGCCGCATTTATCCCGGTAAACCTTCTGTTCCTGGGCCTGGGAGCTTTACTTTTTATTTTTGCACAGAATAACGGGATACCCATACCCGAACGTGCCGACAACCTTTTCCCCATTATTGCCACAGGAGGATATCTTCCCGGGATAGTTGGTGTGATCTTCATTTTAGGTCTTGTTGCCGCTGCTTATTCAAGCGCCGATTCGGCACTTACATCTTTAACCACATCCTTTTCAGTCGACATACTGAACATTAAAAAATACAAGGAAGAAAAAGCCAAAAGAATACGATTGGTCGTTCATATAGGATTTTCAATAGTACTGGTATTTGTAATCCTTCTTTTCAAGGCATTAAGCAACGACAGCATTATCAGCACTCTGTTCACCCTTGCCGGTTACACATACGGACCGTTGTTAGGTTTTTATGCTTTCGGATTATTTTCAAAAAGAAAAGTGATCGACAAATGGCTGCCGGTCATAGCTGTTGCTTCACCGGTAATCACAGGCATTCTTGATTTCAATGCAGAAAGATGGTTTGGCTTTGCTTTGGGATTCGAAAAGCTGATAATCAACGGTGCGATCACAATACTTTTCCTGATATTGTCATCCCTCATCAGAAAAAACAGAAATAACTGATCTCTACCTTGGTTTTAAGGAATTAGCGATCGACATTCCGATCAGACGGTCGTAATAACCGCCTGTACGCCGGTAATAAACAGCAATTAGATAGTCGTTCTCTGCCTGTCCGAAGCTTCCTTCTATCCGTTTGATCTCTCCTTTTGTTTCTCCATGTTTCACAAAAAGATACTGATAGTTATAAAAACCCTGCTTCAACAGTAAGGTCAGCTCATACCTGTTATTCATGGCATTATAAACCATTTTATTGGCATCATTGACCTGCCAGTTCGAAAGGCCTCCCAATACGTAAACATCACCGTCGGGATAAGGCTTAATAGCTAACAAACTAAAATGCACATAGACGTAATCGGCTTCGATATCGGGATTTTCATATTCACGAACTTCGACATAGTACCGGCCGTTAAAATCATCTTTGTAAAAATATGATTTCCCGTTTCTCGGTTTATCAGGGAAAAGCTCGAAATGGTAATAAGGATCATGATAAACGATTTCTTTCACATATTCAGGAGCAAAACGTGTACTTCTGATATCAAGCCACCGGAACTCATTTCCCCCTTCAAAAAGATTTTCCCTGTTATAATCGTAAACCAATTCAGCCGGTCTGATGAAAAGCGGTTTAAGATCGTTTATCTGATTATCCAGCCTGCTGTTCTGCATTATTCTCACATTAACCTGTTCAATAGGATTATCAATAACAAAACGAGGATGTAAAATGCTGAAATCGATCTCCTGAACGCCCAGATAGATAGATGAATTTACCGAATATTTGATACGCGGCACCACCTGAACCAACTGTTCATACACCATGAAAGGCCTTACAAGCACAGGATTATCCTTATCGTTGTCCTCAAATACCTTGATCAGATAATTTCCCGATTTTAGTATCTTAAAATCGTTATTCGGGAACATCAATTTGTAATGTGTATAAATAAACTTTGTATTGAACGAATACTGATAATTATTGACAGGATTTAATGTATACCCTGTTGTGTATTCTGTTTCAAGAAGATCGGATGGCTGCCAGTCATGATCACAATGTACTATGGTATAGTTGTAATTCTTTGTATCTTCACTCAGATCGTCAAAACTCAGCACTAATTGGTCGCTACTGTTCAGCTGAATTAAAGGATAACTCATCTTCCATCCCAGTTTGTGCAACTGAACTGTTTTAATTGATGATTTCTGGAAATACGAACTTTCTGTTTGTGAAAAAACCTGAGGTGAAATAATAAAACTGAAAATTAAAGAAAAGAAAAAAATCATCATTTTACGAAACACTACTTCCTTATGTGAGAAATATCTGAACTCTAATATCTTAATCATAGTTTAAACAATAATTTTGCTTCAATGTTTATGTACAGAAAACTAAATTTAATACTAAAAAGTCATAAATTTATTTATTTTTGTGTAGAAACACTATAAAAATAGTTTTATAAACATGTCAGAGGTTATAAAAATTAAAAAAGGACTTGACATTCCTATCATGGGAAAAGCCGATCCCGTATACGGGAAAGCTGATCTTCCGGGACTTTTTGCCGTTAAACCTACCGATTTTCATGGTCTGATCCCAAAAATGGAACTAAAACCCGGCGCAACAGTAAAAGCTGGAACTTCGTTGTTCTATGACAAGTATCGACCTGAGATTAAATTCGTTTCTCCTGTAAGTGGCGAACTGAAAGCCGTTAACCGTGGTGAACGGAGAAAAATACTGGAGGTTGTTATTGAAGCAGACGGAAAAAACGAAAAAGAGGATTTCGGCAAAGCTGATCCGTCAAAAGTCTCCAGGGAAGATGTTATCGAAAAGATGTTAAAAGCAGGCGTTTGGCCGTTTATCCGTCAACGTCCCTATGATATAATTGCAAATCCTTCCGATACCCCGAAGGCATTTTTTGTTTCCGGATTCGATTCAGCTCCTTTAGCTCCTGATTACGATTTCATCCTTACAGGGCTGGAAAAAGAATTCCAGGCAGGAATAGAGGTACTCCGTAAACTTAGCAACGACAATGTTCATATAGGCATAAGCAACAAAGCTTATTCAAAGATCTACAAAGAACTGACCGGTGTTAAGCTGCATGAATTTGACGGACCTCACCCTGCAGGTAATGTCGGAATCCAGCTTCATCATGTTCTGCCTGTTTGCAAAGGTGATGTTGTATGGGTGGCACAACCGCAGGATGTGGTTACTATCGGACGGCTTTTTACCGAAGGTGTTTATGATGCTTCACGTACTGTGGTTCTTGCAGGATCTGAAGTAAAGAACAGAGGCTATTACAAAACAATGATCGGAGCTTCAATTACTCCTCTTGTAAAAGATAACATTACCAACGACAATGTCAGATACATCAGCGGTAATGTGCTTACGGGTACAGCCATCGATGCTGACGGTTACCTCGGTTTCTATCATTCTCAGATCACAGTCATTCCTGAAGGCAATTATTACGAGTTCATGGGCTGGGCAATGCCCGGATTTGGGAAATACAGTGTTTCACATACTTACTTCTCATGGCTCTCTCCTAAAAAAGAGTACCGCTTAGACAGCAATTTGCATGGCGGCAGGAGAGCTTTTGTGGTTTCGGGGCAATATGAGAAAGTCCTTCCAATGGATATTCTTCCTGAATTTCTTTTCAAAGCTATAGTCACTGAAGATATCGATAAAATGGAACAATTGGGCATCTATGAGATTGTTGAAGAAGATGTAGCCCTGTGTGAATTTGT
>JAOZOF010000143.1:0-4725 GCA_029933425.1 Marinilabiliaceae bacterium | reverse complement strand
GTGAAGTATTTTAACAGAACGATATAACATTACAACCAAATAATTAGATGAAAGCATTAAGAAATTTTTTGGATAACATTAAACCCAATTTTGAGAAAGGAGGAAAGTTTGAAAAGTTCCATTCGACTTTCGATGCTTTTGAGACTCTTCTTTTCGTTCCCAATACTACGACAAAAGGGGGTGTTCATATCAGAGATGCCGTAGATCTGAAACGTACTATGGCAGTTGTGGTAATGGCAGTTACACCTGCTTTACTTTTCGGCATGTGGAATGTAGGTTATCAGCATTTCCTGTCAATTGGTCAGGATGCCTCATTTTGGGAGACTTTCTGGTTTGGCTTTTTAAGGGTTTTACCGATCATCATTGTTTCATACGTTACGGGACTAGGCATTGAATTTGGTTTTGCCCAATGGAGAGGACACGAAGTAAATGAGGGTTTTCTGGTTTCAGGGATGCTCATTCCGCTTATCGTCCCCGTTGACATTCCGCTGTGGATGGTAGCCGTTGCCACTGCTTTTTCAGTAGTCATAGGCAAAGAGGTTTTCGGAGGAACGGGGATGAATATATGGAACCCTGCGTTACTTACCCGTGCTTTCCTGTTCTTCGCTTATCCTTCAAAGATGTCAGGCGATAAGGTCTGGATATCAGGATTAACTGACGGGAACAACGTTGTTGACGGGTTCTCGGGTGCTACTCCTCTCGGAGATGCCATAACAGGTCATGTAAATGTTTCACTCTGGGACAGCTTTATCGGAACAATTCCGGGATCGATAGGAGAAACATCAACACTTGCAATCCTTATCGGTGCGGCAATCTTACTCTTTACCGGCATTGGAAGCTGGAAGATAATGCTTTCGACATTCGCAGGCGGCTACCTTATGGCTCTTGTTTTTCATGCCATAGGAACGAACCATTTAATGCATATTGATCCGATAATGCATCTTTGTCTTGGTGGATTTGCTTTCGGAGCTGTTTTCATGGCTACCGATCCGGTTACGGCAACACGAACAGAAAAGGGAAAATGGATATACGGATTCCTGATCGGTGTCTTTGCAATAATGATAAGGGTGTTCAACCCTGCATACCCGGAAGGTGTAATGCTTGCAATTTTGCTTATGAATACATTTGCACCACTGATCGATCATTTTGTTGTTCAAAATAATATAAAACGACGTTTAAAAAGGGCAAAAGTTTCTGCCTGAGAAATAAAATTACAAAAATGGACAGACAGGGAAATACATACACATTTATATATGCATCCGTTTTAGTGGTTGTGGTTGCCGCACTCCTGGCATTTGTTTCACAAACGTTGAAACCAATACAGCAAAAGAACATTGAGGTGGCTAAAAAGATCGATATTCTGAAATCGGTTAATGTTGCAAGCACACCAAAAGATGCAGTTGAAAAGTATGAGGAATACATAGGCAACAACAGTTTCATCCTGAATTACGAGGGGAAGAAGGTGGAAGGTGATGCTTTTACCGTGAACCTTGAGAAAGAAGTGAAAAAGCCGCCAAAAGACAGACTATATCCTATGTACATCTGTACTATAGACGGCTCAAAAAAATTCATCATTCCTGTACGTGGCAAAGGGTTATGGGGACCGATTTGGGGTTATATTTCATTGAATGATGATAAAAAAACTATTTTCGGTGCTACTTTCGGACATAAGGGAGAAACTCCGGGACTTGGTGCCGAGATTGCAAAAGCTCCGTTCCAGAAACAATTTTCAGGAAAGACGATCTTCGACGATAACGGCAAATTCACTTCTGTATTGGTCGAAAAAGGGCAAAACTCTTCCGGTAATCCTCATGCTGTTGATGCGATATCCGGCGGAACTATTACAAGTAAAGGCGTTCAGGCCATGTTACAGGATTGTTTAAGCGGTTATGTAAACTTTTTGAAAGAATAAAAATATTATAACGATGAGTGAAGATAAAGAACCTTTATTCTCTGCGAAGAATTTAAAACTGATCACAGCACCTCTGGGCGCACAAAACCCGATTACCGTTCAGGTTCTAGGTATTTGTTCGGCACTGGCTGTAACTGCAAAACTTGAACCGGCCATTGTAATGTCTATATCGGTGATGTTCGTGGTTGTTTTTTCAAACTTTATTATTTCGTTGCTCAGGAATACCATCCCCACAAGGATCAGAATAATTGTTCAGCTGGTAGTTGTAGCTGCTCTTGTGATACTTGTCGATCAGATACTGAAAGCATACGCCTATGAAGTGAGCCTTCAGTTATCGGTTTTTGTAGGACTGATCATTACCAACTGTATCATCATGGGACGCCTTGAGGCGTTTGCCCTTGCGAACAAACCGTGGCAATCAGTACTTGATGGAATAGGTAACGGAGCAGGATACGGCATTATTCTCGTTATCATTGCCTTTTTCAGAGAAGTGCTTGGTTCGGGAACTATCACACTGCCTGCTGTGGGAACATTGCATGTTATTCCTCAAATATTTTATGACTGGGGGTATCAGAACAATGGTTTGATGATATTGCCTCCTATGGCTCTGATCACTGTAGGCATTATCATTTGGGTTCAACGTGCAAGGAACAACGATCTTATTGAAACAAAATAACGGTAAACTGAAAATTATCAGATATGGATTTAGTAAATATATTTGTTAAGTCGATCTTTATTGACAACATGGTTTTTGCATATTTCCTGGGTATGTGCTCATACCTGGCAGTGTCAAAGACCGTAAAGACATCTTTCGGACTGGGGATAGCAGTTATTTTCGTTTTGGGGATCACTGTACCGGTCGATTTCCTTTTATATAAATATGTATTATCCGAAGGAGCTTTGGCATGGCTGAGTCCTTCACTGGCTGATGTCGATCTGAGCTTTCTCAGTTTCATAATGTTCATTGCCGTTATTGCTTCGATGGTGCAGCTTGTTGAGATGGTGGTCGAAAAGTTTGCTCCGGCACTGTATTCAACTTTAGGAATATTCCTTCCGTTGATAGCAGTGAACTGTGCCGTGCTTGGAGGTTCATTATTCATGCAGGAGAGAGGTTATGAAACACTGGCTGAGGCAACCGTTTTCGGTCTTGGTTCAGGCATAGGCTGGTTACTTGCAATAGTAGGTATAGCGGCGATCCGTGAGAAACTCCGTTACTCGGATGTTCCTGCACCGTTGCGTGGCCTGGGAATAACATTCATTGTTACGGGGTTAATGGGTATTGCCTTCATGAGCTTTATGGGTATTAAATTATAAGAAAGATATAAACAATTAGAATAATGGTTTTATTGTCTAGTCAGAGTACTATTATTACAGTCAGTGTTATCGTTTTTTTGCTGGTAATACTCTTATTGGTGTCAATACTGCTTTATGCCAAGAAAAAGCTGATGCCCTCAGGAAATGTCACGATAGACATCAATGAAGGTGAAAAAGAGCTGACAGTGGAAGCAGGAGGCACACTTTTATCAACTTTGGGAGAGAATAAGATATTTCTTCCGTCGGCATGCGGTGGAGGAGGAACCTGTGGTATGTGCCGTTGTCAGGTGCATGAAGGTGCAGGATCTATTCTTCCGACCGAAACAGGCTTTTTTACCCGTAAGGAGCAGGCTGCCGACTGGCGTCTTGCCTGTCAGGTAAAAGTGAAGGAAGACATAAAAATGGAAATACCCGAGGAGATACTGGGAATTAAGAAGTGGGAGTGTGAAGTTGTTTCCAATGATAATGTTGCTACATTCATCAAAGAGTTTGTGGTTAAGCTACCTGAAGGTGAGAACCTGAACTTCAGGTCCGGCGGATACATTCAGATTGATGTACCGAAGATCAATGTTGACTTTAAAGATATTGAGGTTCAGGAAGAGTACCGTGAAGACTGGGAGAAAATGGGTCTTTTCAACTTGAAGATGAAAAATCCGGAGCCTACTTACCGCGCTTATTCCATGGCAAACCATCCTGCCGAAGGGAATATCGTTATGCTTAATATTCGTATTGCTACTCCTCCATGGGACAGAGCAGCAGGTAAATTCATGAACGTGAACCCGGGTGTTTGCTCATCATACATCTTCTCCCGTAAGCCGGGTGATAAAGTAATGATATCAGGACCTTACGGCGAATTCTTCATCAAAGATACAGACCGCGAAATGATGTTCATAGGTGGCGGTGCAGGTATGGCTCCTATGCGTTCGCATATCTTCCATCTGTTCCATACAGAGAAGACCAAGCGTAAAGTTACTTTCTGGTACGGAGCACGCTCGAAAAAAGAGATATTCTACGAAGATCATTTCAGAGATATAGAAAAGAAATTCGATAATTTCAAGTTCACCATTGCACTCAGCGAACCACTTCCTGAAGATGACTGGAAGGGTGATGTAGGTTTTATTCATCAGGTAATATTCGACAACTATCTGAGTAAGCATGAAGAACCTGAAGACATTGAATACTACCTCTGCGGACCGCCAATGATGATTGCTGCAGTTACAAAGATGCTGTATGACCTGGGCGTACCTGATGAAATGGTAATGTTCGACGATTTCGGTTCGTAAAAAGCTGAAACGAGGGTATGACTGTAATCCTGCCCTTGAACAAAAAATACAGAGAGCGGGTAAGTTAATGTTATTCGCTCTTTGCTTTTACATCAGCTATGGAGGGATCTCAAAAGGAATATATTTCGTTCCTACGGAACTACTTTACATAGTATGGCAAAAACAAGGGATTAACATCCCTTGTTAGAGTATGTCCTGCCTACGGCAGTCCTGTTA
>JAOZOF010000440.1 GCA_029933425.1 Marinilabiliaceae bacterium | reverse complement strand
TTGTTAAGATGCTCCTTCTCGTGAGCAGCTGAAAGCTGTATCCTTATCCTGGCCTGTCCTCTCGGGACAACAGGGAAGAAGAAACCGATAACGTAAACACCCTCGTCAAGCAGTTTGGCAGCAAACTCCTGCGACAGTTTTGCATCATAGAGCATCAGAGCAATGATCGCTGAATCAGATGGTTTCAAGTCAAAACCTGCCTCCTGCATTTTCTCCTTAAAATATGCAGCATTACTCATCAGCTTGTCGCGCAATTCGGTAGAACCCGAAAGCATATCGAAAACCTCGATGGCTGCTCCTACGATAGCCGGTGACAGTGAGTTTGAAAACAGGTACGGACGCGACCTCTGACGAAGCATGTCGATGATCTCCTTTTTACCTGTTGTGTATCCGCCCATGGCACCTCCAAGTGCTTTACCAAGAGTTCCGGTGATAATATCAACCCGATCCATCACATTGTGATACTCATGAGTTCCGCGTCCGGTTTTTCCGATAAAACCTGCGGCATGGCTGTCGTCTACCATAACCATGGCATCGTACTTATCGGCAAGATCACATATCTCATTCAGTTTGGCAATATCACCGTCCATCGAGAAAACACCGTCGGTAACAACAATGCGGAAACGCTGTGCCTGAGCCGCTTTAAGCTGCTCCTCAAGATCGGCCATATCGGCATGTTTGTAACGATAACGAACAGCTTTACACAAGCGAACCCCGTCAATAATAGAAGCATGGTTCAACTCATCGGAGATAATTGCATCTTCAGCAGTGAAAAGAGGCTCAAAAACACCCCCGTTTGCATCAAATGCAGCAGCATACAGAATAGTGTCTTCCATGCCGAAAAACTCTGCTATTTTTCCCTCAAGTTCCTTGTGAATATCCTGAGTTCCGCAAATAAACCTTACCGATGACATCCCGTAACCATGAGTGTCTAGAGCCTTTTGTGCAGCTTTTACTACCCTTGGATGTGAAGACAAACCGAGATAGTTGTTTGCACAAAAATTAAGAACAGTTTCGCCTGTTGTAATCTTGATCTCTGCTCCCTGAGGGGTAGTAATGATCCGTTCACTTTTGTAAAGGCCTGACTCCTTAATGGACTCTAACTCCTTTATCAGATGGTCTTTGATTTTTCCGTACATTTCAATTCAGATTTTAAATTCAGTGTAAGATCAAAAATAAAACTTTTCAGAAAGAGTTTTTATGATTTAATTCATTATTGCGCTAACCTCTTCTTTAATTTTATTCCATTGATCGTCACTCATTTTAGGACCTACAACCTGTATAACATTCCCGGATGTAATGGCTCCTATCTTACCACATTGTTCAGGTGCAAGTCCATGAGCTAAACCATACAGAAACCCGGATGCATAAAGATCACCGGCGCCGGTAGTATCCACACTGTCAGCAGGAATAACACCGACCTTCACCACTTCGCCATAATAATTTACCATTGAACCTCTTTTCCCAAGCTTAAGAATAGAAACGTCTGCATACTTACTCATCTCTGTCAAAGCTTCAGCCTCCTCTTTGCCCGTGAAAGCTTTTGCTTCTTCTTCGTTGGCAAAAAGGATATCAACATACTCCTTTGTTATTTTTTTCAGAAAACCGAGGTTATCTTCCACAACATTGTAACTGGCAAGGTCCAGACTGTTTTTCAACCCGGCCTCTTTTGCCATCCTCAGAGCTGTTTCCACCAACTCGTAATTCTGTACAAGGTAACCCTCAACATGAAAACAGGTATAACCTTCGAACATTTCCTTTTCAATATCAGATGCTGTCATTTCAATGGCAGATCCGAGAAATGTGGCCATAGTACGTTCTGAATCCGGACTTATAAGTACAATTGAAGTCCCTGATCGGGTTACACCATAATTGAGCAAAGGAAGAATATTATTCTTTTCCATATCAGTCTTAAAGAACTCTCCCGTCTCATCTTTTCCTATCTTGCCGATAAAACCAGTTTTAATGCCAAGAGTGGCCAGTCCGTTAATAGTGTTCGCCGCAGATCCACCAGCTGCTTTGTCGGTAATAAAATGACCTGCTTTTTCATTGATCAGTTTCACCCCCTCCTCGTCGATAAGCTGCATGCTTCCTTTGGGCAGATTAAGTTCATCGAGTAAGGAATCATTTTCAATTTTAGCAAGGATATCCACTAAGGCATTACCTAGTCCTAGTACGCTGCTCATTTGATTATAATTTTACGTTTAAAAAA
>JAOZOF010000439.1 GCA_029933425.1 Marinilabiliaceae bacterium | reverse complement strand
ACTACAAAAAGCCACCTTTTCGAAAATGGAAAGGTGGCTTTTTTGTATTCCAAACAACAGGTTAAGTTATATCTTGAACTGATCAACAAGATCAGAAAGTTTTCCTGCCTGTTCATTAAGTTTACGGGCAATGTCTGATATCTCTCCTGATGAACTACTGTTCTGTTGTGCGACCTGATTAAGTTCATTGATCATATTACTTACCTGCTGCACTCCCATGTTCTGTTCCAGACTGGCAGAACTTATCTCTTTCACTAACTCGGCAGTCTTTATGATCTCAGGGACAAGTTCATCGATCAGGTTGTTTGCTTTCTCAGTCTCTTCCACAGAAGAATCAGAAAGAGTAACAATTTCATTAGCTGCTCTTTTACTATTGTCTGCCAGTTTTTTCACTTCCGATGCCACAACAGAAAAGCCTTTACCATGTTCTCCTGCAGCTGCAGCTTCAACAGCCGCATTGAGAGCAAGAATATTTGTTTGAAAAGCAATATCATTTATGATCTTGATCTTACTTGCAATATTTTCTATCGAGGAAAGACTTTTTTCTCCTGCCTCATTCATCATATTCATACCCTTTGCTGCTTTTGCAGAGATCTTCTCGGTTTCAAGGGCATTACTGGTATTTTTCTGTATCCCTGTTAAAATATCCTCCATAAGAACAGATGCCTCCCTGGTCGATGACACCTGTGCTTCGGCACCTTTTGCAATATTTACGGCACTGCCATTCACTTTACTGCTAATGCTTTCTATATCATGCGAGGTTTTGTGTATCTCTTTTATAAGTTTAGCTATGTTTCCTACAAACTGATTAAACAATATTGATATCTCCCCTACTTCATCACGACCTGTAAGTTTTATTTTTTTTGTAAGATCACCACTACCCGATGTCATATCAAGCAAACTGATCTTCAGATCTTTTATCGAATTAAGTATCTGCACCTTGAACAGAGCCAGGTTCAGGAAGGTAATAGAAAGAACGATAATTCCTGTTACAATGAACTTCGCTAAAACGATCTGTTTCAAATCACCTCCGGGATTATTGTGCAATATTCCCATTACTGCACTTGTAAAAATAAAAGATATACCTATTACACTTAACAGGAAAAGGATCGTCATTTTATGTGAGATGCTCAGCGGCTTATATTTTTCAGAAAAAGGCAGATCTACAGTATACTTTTCAAGATTCCTGTTCATCATGATGAAAAATGGAATGGCAAATATGAAAACGATGGGAACTCCTAATGACAATGCCAGATAAAACTCAGTATTATCGATAAATTCCAAGGGACTTAACACCACATAATTACCAACCACAATATATAACGGCAGCGAGACAATGAACAGCCATGGCAGGTATGCAGCACTTTTCTGAGCCCCTATCAATGTATCAGCATCAGGATGCTCATAATAGTTATCTATCCGTTTCACATATGCTTTAACAATATAATACACCAGAATTACAACAGCCATCACATACACAGGCATATGGAACCTTAGTAAGACTTTAAGCATTTCGTCAGAATTCCAAAAATTATAATACCAGGCCGAAAGGAGCCACGTAACAGGCGGAACCATAAATGAACTCACAAACCACCAGATAATTTTTGAGCTGTTAACTTTTTTCATTTAGTTATATTTAATTCAATTATTTCTATTCTTTTTACAATTTGAATAAGGTATTTTTCATTCTGGATTGTCCTTTATACGACATGAAAATACAATTGTTACTTAAAAACATAGATATTATGAAAAATAGCAATATAGCATCGGACAACAGGAAAAAACATCTGATTTTATTCCTTTTTATTTTTCTTTCCATCATAGGTAACATGCCCTCCTTTGCTCAATCAACCTCATATCATGAATACAAAGGAAAGGTCATCGACGAAAATACAGGACAACCGTTAATATTTGCTACCATCACCGTAGAAGGTTCAAATATTGCCACAGTAACAAACTCTGACGGAGAGTTCGTACTGAAAGTTCCAAAAGATAAAGCTAATAAAGATCTGTTAATATCATACATAGGATATAAAAGCCAGACTGTGCCGATCAATAATCTTAAACAGAAAAAAAATAAGATCAAACTGGAACTGTTGTCTGTATCATTAGCCGAAATAAATGTTTTCCCGAAGGATGCACATCTTTTGATACAGGCTGTTTTAAGCCGGAGAAAAGATAATTATATGCAATATCCTGCCCTGATGACAGCTTTTTACAGAGAAACAATAAA
>JAOZOF010000020.1:25616-27334 GCA_029933425.1 Marinilabiliaceae bacterium | reverse complement strand
CTAGTGCAATTGTTATTAATATTGCAACAAAACTTAAGTTTAATAATGATTTCATATTTTGGGGGATTTAGAGTTACTGTTCTTCATTTTTTATTTTTTTGTGACTTCCAAATCTTAAGGTCACTGCTATGATCCACACCCGATTCTTAACTTTTTCACTGGGATCGTAGGTAGTGGTTGACAGATTTGCCAGGCCTGCATTATAAGTTGCTGAGATTTGTAACGGAGTGATCTCAATTCCCGCACCAAATGTTATTCCTGCATCCATTCCTTTGAGATCCTCATCATCCCCGAATTTGATATCTTCCCTGTCCTTTCTGCAATCATCATAACACTTAGCAACTCCATTCAACCCTATTCCAACATAAGGGCCAAATACACCAAAAATCTTTGAATCGTCAAGTTCAGTGGTAAATTTTAATGTAAAAGGGATGTCTAGATAAAGAAGATTAGTTTTAATAACAGCATTTGATGCATAAAGCGGATTTGTTTTATTATTTAATGTAAACCCTTTGCCTGTAAGTAATAACCCTGTTTCAAAAGATACTACTTTCCCCATTGGCAGGTCAACTATTGGTCCGAACTGAAAGCCCGGTCTTTTAGAAAAATCATTACTATAGGTTTTGTCACTGTTTTCCATGAACATTGTTGAAAAGCTTACGCCTGCTCTTATGCCGAAGATCTGAGAGTATGAATTTGTTGCAAACAGCAATAAGGCTATAATAGCCCGGATGGTTAGGTTTTTCATTACGTATAAAGTTAGGGTGTAGATAAAACTGTTGATTAAACAGCGAATAAAATTATATTTTTCCGTAATTCAATCAAAGTTATCATATGCAAAGCATTTGTGTTATTCAGCATATGTCTGTAATATTTTTCAGGAGTCTCACGTTTTAAAATTCTTATACAATATAACTTTTTTGTTTTTCCCATAAGAGGCTGTATAAAAGAGGCGGCCTTTCTTGAAAGCCTCCTCGGTAGCTGATAATACGAAAATACATTAATACACATATCATGAAAAAGAAATCTGACTTATCATTTTTTTAATTGGTTTATGGTTATAAATTTGTGTGTTTATCAAACACCATACTAAAACCATAGCTTATGACACCTATAGAAACAAAGGTTTTTTCCGAGATAGGCACACTCGACGGAGTTATTCTTCACACCCCCGGACCTGAGATAGAGAATATGACTCCCGACAATGCTGAGAGAGCTTTGTACAGTGATATTCTTAATCTTGCTGTTGCCACCGAAGAGTACAACCAGTTTGCAGGAGTACTGAATAAAGTGACACAAACATTTCAGGTGATGGATCTCCTTGCAGGAATATTGGAAAAGGATGAAGTAAAACAGACTCTGATAGATAAAATTTGCTCTTTTGAACAGGTTGAAAATATAAAATATGAATTACTACAGTTATCTCCCGGGGAACTGGCACGACAGCTGATAGAGGGGGTTGCACTTAAGAAGAATACGTTAACCACTTTTTTGTCGGACGAGAGATATTCATTGAGGCCTTTGCATAATTTCTTTTTTACCCGTGATGCATCTGTTACTACTTATGATAAAGTCCTGATATCAAAAATGGCCAACCGGGTTCGTGCACGTGAGGCAATAATCATGGAAGCTATTTTTAATAATTCACCTTTGATAAAAACTTCAACATATACACCTTTTGATATTTTTACTGATGATAAGGATATTACCATTGAGGG
>JAOZOF010000020.1:8525-25516 GCA_029933425.1 Marinilabiliaceae bacterium | reverse complement strand
AAAGATATCTGGATACAGGAACGTGAACAATGGCATTCGGGGGCAAACTTTTTTGCAATAGCCCCGGGTAAGGTTATGGGATATGAGAGGAATATCTATACCATGGAAGAGATGAACAATAACGGGTACGAGATCATTAAAGCTGCTGATGTTCTTTCAGGAGTAAAAGAGCTGAACGATTATGGTAAATATGTAGTGACCATTGAAGGTTCGGAGTTGTCGCGCGGGGGTGGCGGTGCACGGTGCATGTCGATGCCTGTACGACGTAGGGATGTCGAATGGTGATCTAACAGTAGGTATAATAATCGATTTTCAGAATGGTTAATTATATTGTAGGAACGCACGGCCGTGCGTTCCTACAATATAAGAGGATATATACTATCTCGATCTTACTTCTCTTCTCATAAAAGGCACATAAGCAAGCACAAAACAAACTGCACTTGCAGCTATCAGTGCTGTTATGTGTGGCCATACAAGCAGCAGACTTTGTCCTAACGGTAGCGGTCCCGGAATAGCACCGCTCAGTTGCTCCATGGTAAGCGGACCGAGGCTGCGTACCGATGGTATCATCAGAGTGCTTGTTGCTTCACTGAACAAAATATTGGGCGCAAACCGCATGAGTGCCAGTTTTATTCTTTCAAGATATATCTGATATGCCGGATTGATCAGCAGAGCCGGTGATGCTATAGCTTTCATTATCAGATTTACTATCATCGAATAAAATATCGAGAAGAATATCCACACCGAAATGCCTGTGAGGGCTGATGTTGCCGGCTGCTTGAATCTTACCGACAGAAATATCGACAGATTAAGCCAGAACCCGACATAAATGATGTTCATAAAAAGGAACATCACTATTCTGACAAACTCTTCCGGTGTTGGAATTAGTCCGATAGCTATCATTCCAATGCCTAAAAACAGGAAACCTAAAGCAAAGAACAGGAAACTGATAACGATAAGTGAAGAAATGAACTTTGCATTTATGATGTAATCGCGGTGAATGGGCTGTGCCAGCAGGCGGCTCAGAGTACCATTGTTTTGCTCTGAGTTAACGGCATCGAAGCCGAGCCCTATTCCCAGTAAAGGCCCCAGGAAGCTTACGAACACAATGAATGATGGAAGAGTTCCGTCGCTGTATGTGAAAAGCTTAAGAAATACGTAAGCTTTTTCGGGATCGGTCACCGACTTAAGAGCATCACCAATGTTCGTAAGTGCTGTATACAGGGAACCCATGGTAGTAAGGGCAATTATGGCTAACAGGATGATGAACCTCCAGCTTCTTACCTGGTCTGATATCTCTTTTTCAACTAATACCCAAAACGGTCTGGTCACTTTTGTACTCAATGTAGCTGTGCTTTTCCCAAATAGTTTATCGAGCAGTCTTGTGACAGGATTGCCGGTTGGCAACTGAATATCTTTGGCTGTATTACTCATTTTTCGTTCCTCCCTCAAAATAGTGATAATAAATATCATCCAGTCCGTACTCCTTTTTGTTCAAAGAGGTAATGTTAAGACCGGAATTGATTATTTCTTTCGAGATCTCCGGAGTGACATCTCTTGAGCACTCTATCAGATATTTTCCTTTTTCACTGTTTACCGAGATCACACCGTCAATGTTTTTTATTATATCTTCAGGAGTTCCTTTGTTATTGCTAGTTGTGCCGGATATTCCCAGTTCCACAGTGTATGCATTGTTCCCGAACAGTTGTTGAGACAGAGAGTTAATGTTCCCTTCCGCAAGTAGTTTCCCGCTCACGAACAATCCTACACGATCACATACCTGTTGTACCTGGTACAAATGGTGTGAAGAGAACAGTACTGTAAGGCCCTCTTCTTTGCTTAATTTGATTATCAGGTCAAGGAATTCTCTCACTCCGTACGGGTCGATGCCGAGAATAGGTTCATCGAGGATGATCACTTCCGGGTCTTTTATCAGAACATCAGCCAGCCCGAGACGCTGTCGCATACCGCGTGAGTAAACACCGGTTTTCTTATCGGCTTGTTCCGCCAAACCAACTCTTTCCAGAAGTTTTGTGGCTTTGTCATAGGCTTCGGCTTTCGACATGTCGTTCAGCTGTGCCGTGAACATGAGGTTCTCCAGTCCTGTATACCGGTCGTAAAAACCGACATCTTCAGGCAGGTATCCCACGCGTTTCTTTACATCCACCGGCCGGCTGATAGGATCGATGCCGCAAACAGATACAGAGCCTTCAGTCGGTTCGGTCAGTCCCAGAAGCATCAGGATGGTAGTTGACTTTCCTGCTCCGTTAGGGCCGAGCAAACCAAACACTTCACCTTTGTTGATAGAAAGATCAAGGTGGTCAACTGCGGTAAATTCTCCGTATTTTTTGGTCAGTCCTGTCAGTTTTATTATTTCGTCCACAATTATCGATTTAGAAGTTAGAAATAAGATCTTTTAGATTGGAATATGTCTCAGTATGAGACCTGCATTATTCCTGATCTATCTTCTTCCGTACTTTCTGAACAAATAATAGATCAAACCAATGGCCAACAGGATTATGAGTAGTCCGAGCCAACCGGTAAGCATTGATGTTTCAACAGTTATTCTGAACGTGGCCTTAGCGGAAGTCTCAGGTGTGCTGGCTGTTATTTTTGTAATGTAATCGCCTGCAATTGATTTTTCGTAGGCTTTAATTGTTGCCTGCACTTCCGTGTCTTTACCGGGCTCAAGAACTTTTACCTCTTTCGGATCGAATGTTACTTCCCAGTTCCGTGGCTTTGAGGCTTTGAGCTTGATGTTCTCAAGTTTTGATGATCCGGTATTTTTGATCAGGAGATTTATTTTCTTCTCATTACCGGCAGTGATATGTGTACTTAACAGTCCTGTGGGAGTGGTAAGCTCCATTTCATAAGTTCCTGTAATCACAACTTCAAGGGTAAGTTCGGATGAGGTATTGTTGTTTACTGCGGCTACAGGTATTTTATATGTTCCCGCTTTGATATTATACGGAGGCTTGATCTCGATCGACATGGTTACCTTCTGGTTCGGTTCTATCTCAACCGAGGTCGCTTGTTTGTAATTGGGTTTGAATTTTACTTCCCAGCCTCTCGGAGCATTTGCCCTCAACGCATAACGTTGCTTTTCTCCGGTCACATTTTTCAGTTCGGTGGAGAATGTAAAGTTCGATTTTGCATGTCCCTGCATGTTATTCTGTTTACAGGTGAACTCAGTTTCATAGTTGCCTTGTTTCGATACAACGATGTACAATGGAAGCTTGTAATCACCTCCTGTAACAGTTACCCTGTGAGTTCCCTTTCGCACTTTGTACGGAATGTTCAGTTTCAGATTAACTGATTTTTTTTCTTCGGGTAAGATCGAGAGCTGTTTTACATTCCACTTTCCTGATTTTATCTCATAGGTCCATCCCGACGGAAGACCTGATACGTAAAGGTCAACATTCTTGCGTGCACTGTCGTTGTTCTTTACATCGATCGAATAGGTCAGAGTCTCTCCCGGCGGTACTGAAACTTTGGTGTAAGGAGTGTAAAGTGAAACCTTTTGCGCCGAAGTGTTAGTGGCATTGCTTAAAAAAAGAATAACAAATAGTGAAATTAAAACCGGTTTGAAAATTTTAGTACTTGTTGACATATCTTTTCCTCCATTTTTTAAATTCTACATTTTGAATTCATGACGAAATTATACGACTCCTGTTTATTGAACAATTGTTTAACGTTAAAGTATTTTAACAATGTGTTCTGAGCAGGAAGAAGTCAGGTTATCAAATTGTCCTCGACGGGTATAGCAGAGGTAATTATGAAAAACTATTGGCGTATCCTGATAGTTTAAAGGTGATCGCTCCCCTTCCGATAGAAATTTTACATTCTTTTATGGAAAAATGCATTATTAGAATATTAAAAGTGTTAAATGTTGTTAGTAATGTTATGAAATCCTATTTTAGACAAGCTTTTACTAAAACGGATAATTAACCTTAATAAAAGATTATGAGTAAACAGATTAAGTATTCCCATCTTATTCCCGTTCTTCTTTCATTCTTTGTAATGAGTTTTGCCGACCTTGTAGGCACCGGCGTCGATGAGCTGAAGCAAAGTGCTGATACACCACGTTATGTGTTGCAGCTGATCCCTTTCGTTGCATTGATATGGTATTTTCTTCTTTCAGTACCTATAGGTATATGGCAGGATAAAATAGGTAAAAAGAAAGCACTTAACATAGGTATTCTTATCACTGCCGCAGGACTTTTTATCCCTGTTTTCGGTAATACTTTAGTGGTGATACTTCTTGCATTTTCGGTGTTAGGTATAGGAAACGTGATCATTCAGGTTTCGGCAAACCCTTTGTTGGTTGATATAGTACCTGAGGACAGGTCATCGAGTTTCCTTAGTTTGTCGCAGTTCTTCAAGTCCATCGGTTCAATGGTAGGTCCTTTTGTTGCCGCCATGACAGGTCCGTGGCTGGCAAGTTTGCTTGGTGATACTTCGGAAGGAGCCTGGCGTTACGGCCTTTATCTTTTCGGATTGGTAGCATTGATCTCATGGATATGGCTGTCGGCTGTTAAGGTTGATGAAACACACAACGATGGCGAAAAAGCCACTTTTTCATCATGTTTCAAGTTATTGGGAAATAACTTTATCCTGATGATGGTAATGGGTATCTTCCTTGTGGTAGGTATCGACGTGGCAATGAACTCTAATATCGGTAATTTTCTCGAAGAGAAGATCCATATTGATGCAGAAATGGCTAAATACGGAAAATCAATGTATTTCTTTGCAAAGATGATAGGAACTTTTGTGGGAGCTATTCTGCTTACCAAACTTTCGTCAAGAGGATTCCTCATTGGTTCTTCCATGCTTGCGTTAGTGGCGTTGCTTGCAATGGCATTTACACAAAGTGCGGTTATGGCATGGATCATCATTTTTATCATTAGTCTTGGTGTTTCCAATATCTTCCCGTTACTGTTCTCTATTGCTGTAGGTAAGATGCCTGAACGTGCAAATGAGATATCGGGTCTGATGATGATGGCTATCAGCGGAGGTGCTATTATTCCTTTCATTGTTGGTTACGCCATGGATATGTGGCTGCCCGGAGGAATACTTGTATTGGTTGCCTGTGCCGTATATCTTCTCTATCTTGGATTGTCCCCTAAAACAAAATGATCATAAATCTTTGCTTTACTTCATCGTAAAGTAATAAAAAGACCACGAGTGATATTTTTGCCCGTGGTCTTTTTTTTGTACCTTTCATTAGCAAAAATTATTGGTTCGGAATAGCCATTTTTTTACCATAGTGATTAAATTTATGTTTATGCCAGTACATGAATGTATTGTGTTTTTTTAGCAGATTTTCTTCAATCAAAAAAAATAAATCGATGAAAACTATCTTTGTTTTATCCGTAATCTTATTAACTCTTTTTTCATGCAGATCAGGGCAAAAAGAAGAAAAAAAAGAGACTCAAACCAAAGAGCAAAACGAAGTTCTGACTGATCTTACGAAATATGTGAACCCTCAGATTGGTTCAGTGCATGGCAGATGGTTTTTCTATACACCTGCGGCTGTTCCGTTCGGAATGGCAAAACTTGCTCCGCAAACAGATGCATATAATAGTCCGGGAAGCTGGGGACCTGTGGGGTATGATGACAGGCACACTTCGATTGAGGGATTCGGACATTTCCATGAGTTTCAGGTTGGAGGTGTGGTGTTCATGCCTACCGTGGGAAAAATAAAGACCGTCCCCGGCACCCTAAAGGATCCTGATTCCGGATATCGTTCCCGGTTTGATAAAGATACGGAACATGCGGAAGCAGGTTATTACACAGTGTTCCTAAAGGATTACGGTATTAAAGCTGAGATAACAGCTACTACAAGGGTCGGATATCATCGTTATACTTTCCCTGAAACAAATGAGGCTCATCTTATTATCGATGTAGGCCATAAACAGGGCGAGAGCAGTACTGTTACTGAAGCTTTTGCACGACTGGTCGGCGGAGATGAAGTAGAAGGTTATGTGATCACCTATCCTGAATACGTGAAATTTTGTGATCCCGGCAAAAGAGTGAGAATGTATTTCGTTGCTAAGCTGAGCAAAGCTCCTGTCAGTTGGGGCTCTTTTGTGAACAAGGATGTTCAACCGGATGAAAAGGAGACCTCAGGTGTTGATAACGGCTTGTATCTTACTTTCAATATGAAAGAGGGAGAAAAACTTGAGATACAAACAGGTGTCAGTTATACTTCGATAGAAAATGCAAGGCTGAACCTTGAGACGGAATCAAAAGGAAATTCGTTCGATAAGGTGAGAAGTGATGCAAAGAGATTGTGGAACGAAAGGCTGAACAAGATAATTGTTGAAGGCGGTCGTGAACAGGACAGGGTGAAGTTTTACACCGGATTGTATCATGCATTGCTGGGGCGTGGTATCTCAAGTGATGTTAACGGTCAATACCCGCTCGTAGACGGAGGTATCGGGCAGATACCTCTTGATGAGAACGGGGTGCCGGAACATCATCACTTCAATACCGATGGCATGTGGGGTGGTTTCTGGAATCTTACACAGGTTTGGGCCCTGGTTTGTCCGGAATATTTTAAAGAGTATGTTCAGTCGAACATCGATTTTTACAAAACCCGGGGCTGGTTACATGACGGCGAGGCTACAGGAATATACACCAACGGAGTACAGACGAATTTTCAGGGATTGATCATGGCATCAGCATACAATTGCGGCATCAGGGATTTTGAGCTGAAGAAAGGATATGAAGCTGCCGTAAAGAATGAACTTGACTACACCGGACGGAATCTTGGGAACGGGAAATATGACCTTTGGTATTTTGTGCTGAACGGGTATGTTCCATACAAGGACACTACCATATCAAACGGATGGGTATTTAATTTCGGAGCATCACACACCCTTGAATATGCGTTCAGTTCATATGCGGTAGCTCACATGGCCAAAAGTATGGGTGATACAGAAACATACAATAAGCTGATAAAGCAGGCAGGTTTTTACAGGAACATCTTCGATCCTGAAACAAAGTTCATGCGGCCGAAACTTGAAGATGGAAAGTTTCTTGTTGATTTTGATCCGATGCGTGGCTGGGACGGATTCCAGGAGGGTAATGCCTATCAATACACATGGTACGTACCTCATGATGTGGCAGGATTGATAGATCTTATAGGTAAAGATCTTTTCAACAAAAGATTGGAACACATGTTTGAGAAATCGAAGAACAGCATGTTCGGCGGCGGGTCAGAGGAGATTCATAGTTTCTCGGGTGTGGATAAACTGTACAATCAGGGCAACCAGCCTTGTTTGCATGATGCGTGGTTGTTCAACTATTCGGGAGAGCCCTGGAACACACAGAAATGGACACGTGAGATCTGTAATGTGTTCTATGGAACCGAACCTTTACATGGTTACGGTTACGGTCAGGATGAGGACCAGGGGCAACTCGGTGCATGGTTTGTGTTGAACTCACTCGGATTGTTCGACGTTCAGGGATTCAGTTCATCGAAACCCACGATGCAGTTAGGCAGCCCGATGTTCCGTAAGGTGACCATAAAGCTTGATCCGAAATATTACAAGGGGAAAGAGTTAGTGATAGAAACAAAAGGTGATGTTCCACAAAACAGGTATGTGCAGTCTGTAACCTTTAACGGGAAAAATATAGATAATTGCTGGATATATTGGGATGAACTGATGAACGGCGGTACTCTTAGCTTTGAAATGGGTAGCACACCAAATAAAAAGTGGGGTGTGGGAACTCCTCCGCCGTCGATGAGCAACGAAAATAAATATTAAACATATGAAAAGGGTTCTTTCAGAAATGGTTTTGTTGTTGTTCGTTTCTTTGATACTGTCATCATGCAGTGATAAAAATAAGGAACTGGCAGAAAAGATCGGGAGTAATGCCAACTTCAAAAAAGTGAAAAAGATGGCTCTCGAGGTAGTGAAAACAGGATTTAATGCAGGTGACGGATACGGGGAGGTCTGGATACGTGATTACAACACTTTCATAGAACTTTCGGCTGAGGTTTATCCGAAAGAGGTGCTAAAGGAGAACCTGCTTGTTTTCTTTCGGCTGCAGGGAGATGATGGCAATATCGTCGACGGCTTTATCCCAAAGTCGAAAGCAGTTGATTCTGAAGGCGGCTATAAGTATATCTATACTGATCTTGAGCCGAATTACTGCGGTCATAAGAATACGGTGGAGACAGATCAGGAGACATCGTTGGTTCAGGCTGTTTATAAGTATGTGAACAAAACGGGCGATCGTGAATTTCTGAAACAAGAGGTTGGAAGCAGATCGGTGGGAGAACGTATGGAGGATGCAATGGCATTTCTGCTGAAACACAGATGGAGCGATAAGTACGGATTGATATGGGGAGCCACGACTGCCGACTGGGGTGATGTACAGCATTGCCATCCCTGGGGTGTTTTTCTTACGGAAGATACAAAATACAGCATCGACATTTACGACAATGCCATGTTTATCATTGCTCTGAACGATCTTTTAAAGATGTTACCTGAGAGTAAAAGGATATGGGAGCCTGTGAAGAATAACATTGTACATAATACCATGAAATATTTATGGGATAAGAAAAATAATAAGTTCATTCCTCACGTTTATCTTGACGGGTCTCCTTTTCCTGCCGACTTTGATGAGAACAAGATATTCTATTTCGGAGGTACTGCTGTTGCTATTGAAGCAGGTCTGTTGAATAAAAGGCAGATAAAGTTATCGTTGCAAAAGATGCTTGCCGATGTAAAGGCTGCAGGTGCAGCATCGATAGGTCTGACTTTGTATCCGCCTTATCCTGAAGGATATTTTGAGAATAAAGGTATGGCTCCTTACAGCTATCAGAACGGGGGTGACTGGACATGGTTTGGGGCTCGTATGATACAGCAACTCGTAAAGTACGGATTCGTCGAAGAAGCTTATGTGAACATTCAGCCGATGACCGACAGAGTTGTTAAGAACAAAGGGTTTTACGAGTGGTACACGATCGATAACAAACCTAAAGGATCCGGAACATTCAGGGGTTCGGCAGGTGTTTTGTACAAGGCGATAGAACTGATGGATGACTGGGCAAAAAGACATAATAACTAAAAAAATATAATAATGAGACAGTTTTTGTTATTTCTGATCTTTACGATTCTTCTTGCTTCATGTTCAACTCCGAAACCACCTGATGTGGGTATTATTCCGCAACCAAATCTGTTAAAGAAAAAAGATGGTGTTTTTGAGATAAGATCATCAACAAAGGTTTATGCTTCGCAGAATCCGGCAACACAAAAAGTAGCTAAGGAATTTGTCCGGTTTATCAAGGATAATTACGGATTGGAATTGAAGTCTGTCGATAAGATGGGGAACAATACCATACATTTTGTACGTACATTGAAAGACGGTGTGAGGGAGGGAGAGTATTTTCTCGATATCTCAAAAAAGAAGATCAGGATCAGATCGGCTTCCGATGCAGGAGTATTTTATGGTATGCAGACATTAAAACAACTGCTTACGCCAAGGTCGTATTTCGATAAGCCTGTTCTGTCATGCGTGGAGATCGAGGATTATCCTGCATTTGAATGGCGCGGGCTGATGCTCGATGTGTCACGGCATTTTTTTCCGAAAGATTCGATCAAGAAGATACTCGACATTCTTGCACTGCATAAGATGAATAGATTTCACTGGCACCTGACAGACGGTATAGGCTGGAGGATACAGATAGATAAATATCCGTTACTGACCGAACGGGGAGCCTGGCGGGTACCTGTGCCTGAAGATGCTCCGTGGCAGCAATACGAAACCTGCCGTAAGGGCGATCCTCGCGGATATTACGGAGGATTTTATACTAAAGATGATGTGAGGGAGATCGTTAAGTATGCGGCTGAACGTTACATTGATATTATCCCTGAAATTGAAATGCCGGGACATTCAGAGGCTGCTTTACAGTGTTACCCCGAGTTGCAATGTATCGGTGCTCATAACTCGGGAGTTTATTGTGCAGGTAACGATAAAACGTTCGAATTCCTGCAGAATGTTCTGGTCGAGGTGTTCGACCTTTTCCCGTTCAAATATGTTCACATTGGTGGTGATGAAGTGAATAAAAAGTATTGGCTTCACTGTCCGCGATGTCGCAAGAGGATGAAGGAAGAAGGGCTGAAGACAGGAGAAGAGCTTCAGAGCTATTTTATAAAAAGGATAGAAAAGTTCGTTCATGCCAATGGTAAGATGCTGATAGGCTGGGATGAAATACTTGAGGGAGGATTGCCTGCCCGTGCTTCGGTAATGTCGTGGAGGGGAATGAAAGGGGGAATTGAAGCGGCAGGAACAGGTCATTTTGTTGTGATGACACCGGGAAGTCCGTGCTATTTCGATCACAGTCAGGGATTGAGCGTGTATGAGCCTGATGCCTGGGGAGGTTATAATCCGCTGATGAAGGTGTATGATTTTTATCCTGTACCTAAGGAGCTCGATATCGAAGGACGAAGGCATATTCTTGGTGCTCAGGGAAATCTATGGACCGAAAAGGTAGCAACCCTTAAGCATGCCGAATACATGATCCTGCCGAGGCTTTCGGCATTGTCGGAGGTAGACTGGACAGCTCCTGAAAACAAGAACAGGGAACGGTTCATTAAGAAAATGGATATTCATTTCGACAGGTTAAAAGAGTTGGGATACAACTATGCCGAAAGTTCTTTTACCCCCGTTGATAAGGTCGTTTACGACAAGAACAGGAAGGCATTCGTTCTTACTCTGTCGAATGAACTTGGGCTCTATGATATTCGTTACACCTTGGACGGAACAAAACCCACACTTAATTCAAAGCTGTACACGGAACCGATAGTTTTTACCAATCCGGTAAATCTTTATGCTGTATGTTTCAGAAAAGGTGTGCAGGCAGGATATTCGCTGATCAGGGAGTACTCCGTTAAGTTCTCGGATAAGTGCACTATAAAATATAAATATCCTTACGACAGCTCCTATAACGGTGGTGGTGACAAAGCACTTTGTGATAACAAATTTGCCCTCAACCGTGGCGATGACAAACATTGGCAGGGATTCAAAAAAAATGATTTTGATGTTACGATCGACCTGGGAGAGGTTGCAGAAATATCTTCTGTTGCTGTTGATTTCTTTCAGCATCTTGCTGCCACATCAGTAATGTTGCCTGTTCAGGTTCAGATAATGATATCTGAGGACGGCAAAAATTATAAAACAGTTCTTGACAAAAAGTATGAAACAATAAAAGATTATAAACCAGTGATTAAAAAAACAGAGGCAACATTTCCGAAACAAAAGGTGGAATACATACACATTATTGCAAAGAACAGAGGAGTATTACCCGATTGGCATATCAGGAAAAACACTGATGCCTGGCTGTTCGTGGATGAAGTGATGATAAGATGAAGCCTATGATCTTATGATCGCTTCTTCTATTGCCGAGGATATCTCTTTGGAACTGAATGGTTTGTTAAAGTATTTATGTATCAGGTTATTTTCTAGTGCGCGGTATATCTCCGGCGATATATCGAAGCCTGTAAGAATGAAGTATGCAATGTCAGGATAGTTCTTCCTTGCTTCTTCGACAAATTCCAGACCGTTCATTCCCGGCATTTTCATATCACTGATTACAACAGAAATGTCTTTGTTTACATTCAGTTTTTGTAATCCCCCTTCACCCGATGTTGCAGTTATTATGTTGTATTTTCCTTTGAAATTAAGTTCAAAAACTCGAAGGTTCATGGGCTCATCATCAACGTAAAGAACTGTTATATTGCTGTTCATTTGTGTGATCTTATAACTATGAAAACAAATATAGTGAATTAGTTTATAGATTAAAAGGGAGTTTTATGGTCACTAGTGTCCATTCACCGGTTTTTGATTCATATTCAATAGTACCATTATGCTCTTCAATTATACTGTAGGTTATTGATAAGCCTAATCCGGTTCCTTTACTTGGAGCTTTGGTGGTGAAAAACGGTTCCATGATCCTTGAAAGGTTTTCTTCCGGAATGCCGGGGCCGTTATCTTCAATAGCAATGGTTATTTCATTGTTACCTGTTTCTGTTTTTATCTTAATTTCACCTTTGTCTTCAATTGATTGTACCGAATTGGTAAGTATGTTCAGTATAGCCTGGTGCAATCTGCCTTCATTACCTTTCAGTACGACCTTGTTATTTGTGTAGTCTTTGATTATGGTTATCCGGTTCCTTGTTTCGTTTTTTAGCATTACAATGCAATTGTCGATAATGTCATGGACGTTGCATATTTCCATTTCCGAATCTGTCTGTCTGCTGAAATGGTTCAGGCTGTTCACTATGGTTGACGCTCTTAAAACCCCCTCTTTTATAGCTTCAATGAGTTTGATAATATCTTCCTGATCATCAAAAGATCTTTCCGACAGATAGATCTCAAGTCCCATGGCACCTCCCTGAATAAAGTTAAGAGGATTATTGATCTCATGAGCTATGCCGGCTGCAAGAACACCAAGTGAAGACATTTTCTCCGCATTCACAAGTTGTTTCTGGGCTGCCTTTAATTTGTCAAGTGTAGCCTGAAGGTCTTCATGCTGTTTCCTTATTTTATCGTTTGTGATAAGAAGTTCTTTGTTTGCAGTTTCCAGCTCCCTGGTTCTTTCTTTAACAAGGGTTTCCAGTTTGTTTTTGTAATTTTCGAGCTGAATAGCTGTCTTTTTCCTTTCATCAATGTTTCTGACAATTGCTATTATCTTTTCATCACCAAGGATCACGGCTTTTTTCAGAACTATCTCAACCCAGAATATCTCTCCTGTCTTTTTCTTTGCTCTCCAATCATAAGTAACAATACCGTTTTTAATAACATCCCGGATATGCTTTTTTGCATTTTCGGAGGTGTAAATACCCTCCTCTGAACTTAATTCTGTTGTTTTGACCGATTCAGCATTGTCATACCCGTACATTTCCAGAACAGAATTGTTTACATCGAGGATCTTACCTTCCGTATCTAAAATGAAAATAGCATCTATCGAAGAGTTAAATATCTCCCGGTAATTCTGCTCGCTTTGAGCCAGCTTAATGTTCTTTTCTCTTAGGCTGTTGATAGTCTTAATAAGAGAATTATAGAAATAGTGATAGATGACAATAACTACGATGGAAACTATAATTATTATCAGAATACTAATGATCCATGGGGGTAGTTTTGTTGAAAGCTGAGAGTAATCGATCTCGGGTTTTATAATTCCTTTTATGTGCAGGTATGCAATAATACTGTACCCGAAAAGGCCTGTAAAAAAAATGATCAAAGTTTTTCGCAGATCGAATATCAGTAAAGAAAAAACGGGGATGAGAATAAATATCATTTTGTTGTTAGTGAAAATCCCCTGCGTATAGGTGTCTACATAGATGTAAATAAGTGAAATAATTATTATGGTCAGTGATCTTATTTCAAGAGATATTCTTTTACGCAGAATTGCAACAATTATTATGCCTGCAGTAGCTATGAAGTCGGTTATGTAGTTGATCCTGATCCCTTTTTCGGGGTATTCGAACAAACTGACCATGTAAGTGACAGGAGCAAGAAAAGAACCAATTATCAGTAAATAATTGATGATATTTTCCTTTATTTCGTCTATTTCCCGGTAATCATCATTCCGCCGCATGCTGCTAAAGTATTTATTTTTTTGTTTTTATGAAAGGAATTCAGGAGTATCGCTTTCAACAATCTGATGATATTAAGTAATGTTTTTTTCTGATTATAAATCTTATTGTATGAAATTTTTTAAAATGATATCCCGTGAAAGAACATGGTATAGTTGAAACTTTGGTGTTCAGGGAAAAAGAAAAAATACTTGAAGAATTTTCTCTAGATCACGTTGTAAACTGTTTCATCGGGTCCGGATTTGCGAGAGTTCATGCGGCTTACCATAGGTTAAAGGATCTGGATTTTATTTTAAGGAGTAAAACATTTTATCAAATCCTTGTTTATTGGGGTTAATATACAATATTTTCATGTGAATATGCTGTTATTGATATTGTTGTGGTATTTATCTGATTGACTTTCAGAAAATTTATCTTAACTTTATTAAAGTTATTCCTATTTACACACATCTAAATTTATTCTCATGAAAAGAAATCTACTCTTCATTTTATTTTTTATTGCTTCGTTTAATTATGCTCTGTCGCAGGATATTACTATCACGTTTGCGGCAGAAGGAGAATCTACAACTATCGACAGTGTTGTCGCCACTAATCTGACAACAAATGAGTCTGTCGCTTTAGGGGGAGATGAATCATTAGTATTACATCAATCTGCGACAAGAATTAATAAGTTGCTTTCTGGAAGTAGTGTGGCTGTTTTTCCTAATCCGTTTAAGAATAATGCTCAGCTGAATTTTAAAAATTCGAAGGAGCAATACGTTACTATTCAATTGTCAGATATCTCCGGCAATGTGATGGTTTCTTACAGTAAGAGGTTAGTTCCGGGAGATCATATATTTAATATGTCGGCAGGTCTGCCGGGGTTATATGTCCTGAGCATAATCACAGATGAAGGTGTTCAAAGCACAAAAGTGATCCAAAAGGAGCCGGGTATCGCTAAAATAGAATTTGAAGGTTCAGAACCGTCAACTAAAAAGATCACTCCGGAACTTCTTAAAGGTGCAACAACAGGTTACGTTCTGAATTATTCGCCGGGAGATATTATTTCCTATTCCATGAAAAGTGGTGATAATATAACTGTTGTGAATGAATCACCATCGAACACAAAAACAATAACAGCTGAGATAGTTACATGTAAGGATTATAAAGGCATAAACTATAAAGTAGTTAAGATCGGAGATCAGATATGGATGGCTGAGAATCTGAAATCGACCAATTATGCAGATGGTGACGAAATTCCTTATGTTGCATCGGATGAAGATTGGGCAGCTTTAAGTGATGACTACCATGATCAGGATCGTGCTTATTGCTACAATGATGATTACGGTAATCTTTACACATGGGCAGGAGCAATGGACGGAGCTTTAATGAGCAGTGAAGTTCCTAGTGGAGTACAGGGAGCATGTCCGAATGGATGGCATCTGCCAAGTTATGATGAGTTCCTGATATTATCTGATTATTTAGGCGGAGGGACCGCGGCTACTCCTAAATTAAAAGAGACCGGGACCGATCATTGGCCAAGCCCAAATGATCTTGCAACAAATGAAAGCGGGTTTACTGCTTTGGCTGCAGGTTTTCGGGCTGATGATGACGGAGCCTATAGCTATAAAGGTACTGCAACATACTGGTGGGCAACAAATCGTGCAAGTACTTCTTTGGCTTATTCCTGGACAATTTACGATACATATCCTTTTGAGAACTCTAATATCCGGCAATCAAGAGGTGCGTCAGTAAGATGCGTAAAAGACTAAGCCCGATTAAGCAACAGCGAACAAGTTATATTTAGTTTGGGTTAAATAAAAGAAGGAAAGGAGATGTTTTTTGTCTCCTTTCTTTTTTAGCATGTTCATTTTATAGCAAACCCTTCCGGCACATAATTATCCAAAGTCTGGCAAACTGCCGAAGAGAAGCGTATGCCGGATAGTATCAACGGCTTCCAATCCTGAATGTCAAGTTTGTTATTTGATTTCTGTAAATGCCGGGTTGTAAGAGCATGGATAACTCCTGCGTTAAAATTGTCGCCGGCCCCTACAGTACTTACCGTTTCTATCCGGGGAACATCAAACAGTTGATGATTTCCGATGCTGAATGCATGAACCTGTAAAGCGTTAGCTGTGATGATCAGATTTGAACAAAGTCCGGAAACTTTTTCATAAACTTTTACCGGATCGGTTTCGTTGTAAATGTTCAGAAAATCCTCATCGCTTCCGCGCACTATGTCGGCCAGGCTGAAATTTTCCTCGATAGCATTTACGAGTTGTTCTTTGTTCCCGTGTTGCAGATGGACAGCTCTGAAGTTAGGATCGTAAAAGATAGTTGCTCCGGCCTCTTTTGCCTTTTTTACTATGCTTAGAACATTAGGCCGGAATTCAGGATTTATGCCGTAAAATGAACCAAAAAGAAGAATGTCGTCGGAGGTGAAATCAGGGATATCAAAAGATCTTCTTTTGGTATTATCATCTTTGAAAAACTGGTATCGTGCTTCATTCTTCTCATTCAAAAAAGCAAGCGCAACAGTCGATTTTCCGTCAAGCTGGTTTATGTAACCGGTGTTTACATTATTCTCCTTAAGAAAAGAGATTATTGCATCAGCCACAAGGTCATTCCCGGTTTCCGATATCATGTACACTTCATGTCCTGTACGGGCAAGGGATACCATGGCATTAAGAACACTGCCGCCGGCCTTGGCGGCAAGTGGCTGCATATTCTTAAACAGTACGTCGTAAACTATCTCCCCAAGGCCGAAAATGCGAGTCATGATTCTTGTATAAATGTTTTCTTGTTAATGTTATCCTTTGTAGGGGCGCACGACTGTGCGCCCCTACAAAGAATGATTTTTATTTCACTAATTTACTTATCGCTTTAAACTCATCCGTTCCTGCTTTGCGGGCAAGTTCAAACAGAATTGCCTCGTAAGTGGTTAAAAATATTCCTTCCTGTTGCATACGCATCAATGCAATTTCCTTGTCAGTTGGATTGCGTGAACTAATGCAGTTTGTAACCACATAAGGATGAAATCCCCGTTGTTTCAGATCGATGGCTGTTTGCAGAACACATACATGCGATTCGATACCTGCAATTATCACGTCCCGTTTTGTTGAAAGTTCCATGCTTTCGGCAAACTTGGGGTTATCACAGCAACTGAATGATATCTTTTCGTAATGAGGGAACTCTTCTATCAGTTTAGCAATTTCCTCAACGGTTTCCCCGAGGCCCTTTTTGTACTGCTCGGTAACAAAAACAGGTATTCCTAATTGTTTAAGCCCTTTTATTAAAACGGGTGTGTTTTTTAATACCTCATCTTTTTCGAACATGTGGGGCAACAGTTTTGCCTGAATGTCTATCACCACCCCGATTGCATTATCTCTGTTTATTCTCATG
>JAOZOF010000020.1:0-8425 GCA_029933425.1 Marinilabiliaceae bacterium | reverse complement strand
TTTTATTTTATCTTTTATTTTTTCTGTTAAATAGTATCCTCCGGTTTGAGAAGCATTGCCTCTGAATTCAATTAATTCGGCATTTCTTAGTTGTTTTAAATATCTTTCTAAGGTTCTTTCACTACCAAGTCCGGTCAGTTTAAAATAAAAAGGCATTCTTTGTCCTTCATTTTTAATTATAGCTTTTAAAAGGGTTACAAGGTTAGTCTTTGTGTTTTTATTTACTCCGACAAAAACATCGTCAATAATACCAATAACAGTAGTTGCACCGACAGTTGCACCGACAGTTGTACCGACAGTTGCACCGACAGTTGCACCCTTAGAAGCTTCTTCAGTAGTACCCTCAAATATTACTGATGTAATTAAGTTAGGTATAGGAATTATTATTTTAAAAATATCTTTTTCAATTAGCTGAGGATTTTTACCGGAATACAGTTTAGAGTATTTGTAAAGATTTCTGACACCTGAGCCCAATTCATCCGCTCTGCCAATTTCTTTAAAGAAACGCGATATGACAGGATTCTTTGGAAATGGTGAGAAGCTTTTCGGATTAATTATTCCGTAGCCGTGTGGCCGATTAGCATTTTCTGTAATTACCTTGTCGTTTTCAATTATTAACTTGGCCGGAAAACCATTGAGAAATTCCCTGTGAATAAGAATATTACTTATTACCTCTCTGAAAATGGAATCCCTCAAACTGATCCTGGTTTCGCCCTCTAGAAAGAAAGGGTCGGGAAGATGTTTAGCTATAAAAGCACTTAAACGATCAAAGCTTTCTATTAAGTTTGTTCGTATATCATCCCTGTCATCGTAACGATCTTTGTTTTTAACACGTAATATAGCATCAGTTTTATGATGCGGTAAGATGCTTTGAATTACCTCATTTTTGCCAAATAGCAGAACTGCTGCAAGGGTAAAACCTTCTTTTTTGGTACGATAATCCTTTTGATATAACCTTGCACTTCTGAGCAATTCCATATCATTCAGGTTGCTCCATGGATGTGAAAGATTTACTGATGATATCATCTTTCTTATACGTACTAACAGGTCTGATCGTAGGTCGGATATTTCTAAATAAGGATATATTCTGTTCTCCGAATATGAGGCTTGTTTTCTGATGTATAACTCCGAAACGGCATTTGACTGTAAGGTGATATCAAAGTCCCCGTCTTCATTTCGGTCAAAAATTCTTCCGTTTACACGATGTACTTGTGAACTTTCGGGAATTGATAAATAAAGTATTGCCTTCCCATTAATCTCAAGTGTTTCAGGTAAGATGTAAAGGGGAGGGTTAACCTTTTCAGGATTGTTTAATGAAGTAACAATATCCTTTTTTATTTTGGGAAGGGCATTTTTGTTAATTCCGGTAATCTTCCCATTGTCATTTATGCCAAGAATAATATGCCCACCGTTGCGGTTCAAAAATGCGCCGATGGTTTTGTAAACATCTTTATTTACAGCTTCATTGCATTCTTTGAACTCAACAGTAAGGCTTTCACCTTTTGTTATTATTTCTTTTAGTTCCTTTACGATCATTTTATTTTTCAGCCGCCAGTTTTTAATTAACCTATTTCATAAACGGCGTTATATCAAGATACGATTTATTACGGAGAAAATCCACAAGTTTGGATGCAATATTTTTCACACCTCCTTCTATGTCCGATTCAATATTTATGGGGATAACCGGATCGTGCAAGGAGAGGCGCATCAGGAACCAGCCCTTTTCGTTGTCGTTTGTGCAGGAAATGCGGATACCTTCATAATTTGGGGTAACTATTTCCCATCCTTCGGTTTCTTTTGCGAACTCTTCAAGCTCTTTTATCACTGTTTCTCCTGCTGATTTAAAATCCTCTTCCAGTATCTTCAAACGGTATTCTCTGCTTTCAGCAGGTCTTGGTAGTGCTTCGATAAGACTTTCGAGTGTATGGTGTTGTTTCCTTAACTGTGCCATTTTTATCACTATCTTGGTTGCAAGGTAAGCGCCGTCATCGAGGAAGAAGTTCTCTTTCATGGCAGCATGACCCGATGTTTCGATAGCGAGATGACATTCTTTACCTTCGTTGTTCAAACGGATAGCTTCGTTTATCACATTTTTATAACCACGCTTGAAACGGTGATGTTTTCCGCCAAGGTGTTCATTGATAAACCAGGTAAGGCCGTCGGAGGTGATAGAGTCGGTAACAATTGTTGTTCCGGGATTTTCATCCAGGACAATGGCAGCGCTAAGAGCCACCAGTTCGTTGCGGCTGATTGCGTTCCCTTTGCTGTCAACCACAGCGGCGCGGTCAACATCGGTATCAAAGATTATTCCGAGATCGGCATTGACTTTTTTTACTGCATTACAAATAGATGCCATGGCCTCACTGTTTTCAGGATTAGGTACATGGTTGGGGAAATTACCGTCGGGTTCAAGAAACTGACTGTCTTGTGTGTAAGCTCCAAGTTTTGCCAGGACTTTGGTGGCATAAAAGCCGCCTGCTCCGTTACCTGCATCAACAACAATACGGAAACCTTTCAGCGGATGATCGAAATCTTCGGCATTGACGGCCTTTTTTATCTTATTTGCAAGGATGTCTGAATATACCGATATAAAATCAATTTCCTCAATAGTTCCCTGACTTTCAGTATTAACAGTAGTGTGATTTTCTGCCATTTCAAGCAGTTCTGAGATATCACTTTTTTCCAATCCGCCGTCTTTGGTGAAGAATTTCATCCCATTACGATTGTAAGGCAGGTGAGAGGCGGTCAGCATAATAGCCCCGTCGGCATTAAAAGGTGATGTTATGGTAGTCATGAACATAGCCGGGGTAGAGGCCATACCGCAGTCGAGAGCACCGGCACCGGTCCCGGTTATCCCTTCAAGAAGTGCTTTTTTTAGTTCAGGTCCCGAGAGGCGTGAGTCTGTTCCCACGGCAATGGTAATGTCTTTTTTGTTAAGTCGTTTTTCGAGCCATTGAACAAATACCTGACCGAGTGTTGAAACTGTTTCGGGAAAAAGGTTGACAGGTTCGCCCTGTATGCCATCGATGGCTACACCTCTGATGTCTGATCCATTTTGTAATTTTTTCCAGTTGAATGTCATGGTTTAGTATAAAGTTAAAAGTTTGTAAAGTTGAAAGTATTCTATAATTCTGTTTAATGTTTGCCTTGTAAAAATAAGTTTTTCTTTTGAAATGCTTAACAGCACACAGATGTCATCGATATGGCAGATCATACTTATCTGCGATGATCTTAATGATCTGCGTTCATCAGCGTTCCGTTGATCATTGTCATGCTCCATTTTAGATATTCATTCTCCGGCATGAATTTTTTGAGTGTTTTGTAATGCCTCTGTCCGTTTTTAACACTTTGTAAAGGATAATACCAGAAAGTTCGGATATGGTTGAAAGCGTGGTTCCAAACGGGAAAATGTTGTTTTATTATTTCAAAATAAGTGTCATGAAACATACGGAACAGCTCCTTTTTCTGTTGGGTGGAATAATTGGTTCCTTTTATTTCTCCGGGAAGGAACGGATCGATCAAAGCTCCACGCCCTGTCATCCACGAGAAAACGTCCGGAAATCGTGACTTTAGCTCAAGAAAATCTTCTTTGCTGTTGATGTCGCCGTTACCTGTAACAGGATGTTTGCAGACAGAGGTGATCTTTTCAAATTCTGTCCAGTTTACTTTGCCGTCATATTTTTGTTTTGCAGTACGGGGATGAACAATAACCTCCGTAACAGGGAAATCGTTCAGAATGGGAATTATGTTTTTCCACTCATCAGGTTCATTTATTCCGAGGCGTATTTTTACAGATAGTTTTGCCTCAGGCATCTGATCGTAAAAATCTGTCAGGATGTTTTCTAAAAGTTTTGGTTCTGCCATCAGGCCTGCTCCTTTTTGTCTTCTGACCATCATAGGGAAGGGGCAGCCCATATTCAGGTTGATTTTTGTGTATCCCATGCCGGCAAACTTTTCTGCCGAGCAAATCAAAAAAACGGAGTTGTTGGTGATGACCTGAGGTATAAGGTTTGTTTGTGAATTCAATTTTTTGTCAAGCTCCGGGAGTAGCGCAGGAAGCCATCCGTTCTGTTTATTGTTTTCAAAGAATGGCGTGTAATATTTATCGAAAGTATTGAACGTTAAGTGATGCGCATACCGGTAAAAAGCGGTGGTGTAGCTTTGTATGGGAGCAAGGGAGAGTTTCATGGTATAAAGATAGTGACATTTTTGTAGGAACACACGGCCGTGTGTTCCTACAAAAATGAAAATAGTTCTAGTACCATTTTTATATGTTTCTCTTAATAATTTTAAAATATAAGATATTTACCTTATATTTGTTTTGTATAAGGTGAAAAACTTATAAATATATCAAATAAGGTTATTGACTTATAAGTGCTTTGAATAAGTTTATGGTCTTATAGCTTGTCGGTTAAGTCAATAGTTTGTAAATTGATCGTTAGGAAATGAAAGCAGTAATTACAGCAGACATAATAGATTATTCAGGACTTGACACTGCCAGGGCAGATGAGGTATTAAAAGTACTTCACGATCTGTTTGAGAACCTGAAATCGGTGAGAAGCAATGTGTTCAAAGGGTTTTCTGTCAGACGGGGAGACAGCATCCAGGGGGAAGTGGAAACCCGTGATTCGTTAAGGGTGGCGTTGCTTTTGAAAACTGCAATTAACAGGATTTCATTCGGGCAGGGTGAGAAGCGGAAAAGCCCTGTTAATGTCAGGATAGCGATAGGAGTGGGAGAGGTTTCGGCAGTCAGGGATACAGTGGGGCAGTCGTTTGGTGAGGCATATCTTTTTTCAGGCCGGCTTCTTGATTCATTGAAAAAAAATAAACGCATAATCGCCGCAAAAACGCCCGACGAAGAGGTTAACAGGGAACTGGATACGGAGTTCAGATTATTGGAAGTGATCATGAACAACTGGAAGGTTACCTCAGCTGATGTGTTGTATCTGACATTGTCGGGATTTGATGAGAAGAAGACAGCCTCCCGGCTTGGCATTTCTCAGTCGGCGGTAAACCAAAGGAAAAAATCGGCCGGGTGGAATGCCGTGAATGCTTTGCTGAAACGCTATGAAGAATTAATTGATAAATTACAACAATAATGGACGGAGTTATTTTTATACAGCTTTTGCTGGCGCATATCCTTACCGATTTTGTGTTTCAGCCCGACAGCTGGGTAGAGAAAAAGAATAAGTATGGCGTAAAAGGAATTCATTTCTGGCTGCACATAGTTATAGCAGGTCTTACAACCTACATTGTTTTGCATCAATGGGCACTGTTCATGCCTGCCTTGCTGATACTTGTTTCACACGCAGTGATCGACTACTGGAAAATAGTCAGAGTCCGTAAAAGTGGCAAACGGTCATTGAGGCGGTTGTTCTTTTGGGATCAGTCAATGCATCTTCTTATGATAGTATTGTTGTGGCTTTTGATGACAGATGCATATCAGGATGTAATGCCGGTATTGGAGAAAGTATTGAGTAACGGCTCGGTGTTGGCAGTGATAACGGCATTTATTTTCATCACACAGCCGGCAGGAGTGATTATCGGGAAAATTACCGATCCGTTAAGCAAAGAGATATCAACGGATGACAGTCTGAAACGTGCGGGTATGTATATCGGGGTTACAGAGCGTATCCTTGTTTTTATTTTTGTGCTGCTCGGTCAGTACTCGGTTATCGGATTTCTGATAGCAGGTAAATCGATTTTGCGGATCACAAAAGATGGAGAGGAGAATGCACGTAAGAAAACAGAGTATGTACTTATCGGTACACTGATGAGTTTTATTGTTGCAGTTTCAGTGGGACTTTTAGTAAGATCAATAATTTTTTAAAAAGTATGCAAAAAACCAAAGAGCAGGCGTATAAAATAATTTCGGAGCTGATAGAGCGGTTTCGTGAGCACGTTTACGAATACAAACACAGCGGCTACAACGAGCATCAAACAAGGGTTGATTACATCGATCCGTTTTTTAAGGCTCTCGGGTGGGATATGTACAACGAACAGGGCTATGCCGAGGCCTACCGCGAAGTGATACACGAGGATAAGATAAAGATTGGCAAATCGACCAAAGCTCCCGATTACTGTTTCACCGTTTACGGACAGCGCAAGTTTTTTGTTGATGCCAAAAAGCCGGCCATCGACATTAAAGATGATATTTCGCCGGCATACCAGGTGCGGCGTTACGGGTGGAGTGCCAAAGTGCCTGTTTCCATTGTTACTGATTTTGAAGAGTTTTCGGTTTACGACTGTTCGAAGAAACCAAAGCCCAACGATAAAGCATCTGTCTCACGCATAAAGTACCTTACTTTCGATAAGTATCTTGACGAGTTCGATTACCTGTGGGAAACATTCTCGAAAGAGAGCGTGCTGAAAGGCAGGTTCGACAAGTATGTGCGAAGCGACACACGTAAGAAAGGAACGGCAACCGTTGACGACGAGTTCCTGAAATCGATAGAGAAGTGGCGCGGGTATCTTGCTACGAACCTTGCTTTGAGGAACAAGGAACTTTTGGAGGACGAGCTTAACTATGCCGTTCAGAAAATTATTGACAGGATAATATTTTTAAGGATTTGTGAGGACAGGGGAATTGAGCTGTACGGAAACCTGAAAAAAGCAGCCGCCAAAGGTGATGTTTATAAAAATCTTTTTGAGCTGTTTCGCATTGCCGATGACAAGTACAATTCCGGTTTGTTCGATTTTGCCGGCGACCGTATCACCCCCGGCCTCGAAACGGATAACAAAGTGCTGAAAAATATTATCGGTGAGCTTTACTATCCCGACAGTGAATATGAGTTCTCTGTTATGCCGGCTGATATCCTTGGAAGTGTCTATGAGCGTTTTCTCGGTAAAACCATAAAGCTGACAAAAGCCCATCACGCAAAGATCGAAGAGAAACCCGAGGTGCGTAAAGCGGGAGGTGTTTTCTATACCCCGAAATATATTGTTGATTACATCGTTGAAAATACCATTGGGGAACTGATAGAGAACAAAACACCAAAGCAGGTTGAAAAGCTGAAGGTTTGCGACCCTGCCTGCGGATCGGGATCGTTCCTGATCGGGGCATACCAGTATCTGCTCGACTGGCACCTGAAGTATTACAGTGCAAACCCTCCAAAAAAGAAGAAGGACAATCCGCTGACACCCGACGGTAACCTGTCCACCGCCGAAAAGAAAAGGATTCTTACCAATAATATTTTTGGTGTTGATATCGATTCGCAGGCTGTTGAGGTAACAAAGCTTAACCTGCTGCTGAAAGCTGTTGAAGGAGAAACCAACTCTTCGATAAACCAGCAGATGAGCCTGTTTCACGAAAGGGTGCTTCCCAATCTCGATCAAAACATAAAATGCGGGAACTCGCTTGTGGGTTCCGATTATTACGACAATGAACCTGAGCTGTTTCCTGAGCTGATCAAAAAGATCAATGTGTTTGACTGGGAGGAGGCATTTCCCGGTGTGTTTAAAAACGGCGGGTTCGATGCTGTTATCGGCAATCCGCCCTACGTGAGGCAGGAGCTGCTGCACGACCAGAAGGAGTATTTCAGCTCTCATTACAAAGTGTATCACGGAATGGCCGACCTTTATACCTATTTTTTTGAGAAGGGCATTGAGATGCTTACCCCCGGCGGGCTTTTCGGAATTATTGTTGCCAATAAATGGATGAGGGCGAATTACGGTGAGCCGTTAAGGCGTTGGTTAAAACAGCAGTCGGTTTACCGGATCGTTGATTTCGGCGACCTGCCGGTGTTCCAGCAGGCTACAACTTATCCGTGCATTGTAATTGCGGGCAAAGGCAGTAAGAAGAACAAAAGCATAAAGGTTACCGAAGTTGAAACGCTCGATTTTAACGACCTTGACGAGTATGTGAAAGCTTACGAAAAGCAGGTGTCGAAAGATAACCTGAACGATAAGGGGTGGCAGTTGCTGGGCGACGAGGAGCTTAACCTGCTCAATAAGCTGAAAGAAAATGCTGTTCCTCTCGGTGAGTATGTTCAGGGAAAAGTTTATTACGGAATTAAAACCGGGCTGAATGAGGCTTTTGTGATCGATAGCGAAACAAAAGAGCGTTTGACAGCAGAAGACCCCAAAAGTGCAGAGGTGATAAAACCGTTCCTTGCAGGCCGCGACATTAAAAGATACCAGCCGCCGCAGTCAGAAAAGTTTTTGATATTTACCCGTAGAGGAATAAACATAAAGGACTACCCGGCAATTGAAAATTATCTGTTGCAGTTTAAAACAAGACTGATGCCTAAACCCAAAGACTGGAAAGGTGAGAAATGGCACGGCAGGAAGCCGGGCCTGTACAAATGGTATGAAATACAAGATACCGTGAATTATTACGAAAAATTCAATGAACCAAAACTAATTGTTTCAAGTATAGCGAAAGTAGCCTCATTTACTTTTGATACTGAAAAAAGCTATTCAAACG
>JAOZOF010000142.1 GCA_029933425.1 Marinilabiliaceae bacterium | reverse complement strand
TTTTACAGTATATGCACCTGCCTGAATTAACAATGCATCAACATACGCTTTTGTTGAAGCATCCTGAGCATTTACAGGATCGGCAAGATTTGTTATATTTTTATTTCCGGCATCTGTTCCCTGAGTTAATACCTGACTCAGATTTTGTATCTCATTTGTAACAGAGCCATCAACTTCTGAATCCAATTTGCTGTTCCAATAAATAATGTTAATGCCAGTTATTCCACTTGCTGCAGAGGAACTGAAAACAGGATCGGTTTCGTTAATTGTTCCTGTAACACTTTCAGCTGTTTTGGCATGCAGGGCATAAGGAACGCTTAATATCTGATTTGTGCCTGTTATTGTGTAGTTTTCTTCTCCTTTAAGATCAATTTCTGTTTTGATAAAATATGGCCCTTTCTCCCACGCAATTGAAGAGAAATCCCCGCTAACTGCTTTACCGCTTCCGATCACCAGACTTATCAAACCGTTAATGTTTGCAGTTGGATATTGCCGTTCAACATAAACAGCAGCACCATTTACAGATGATTGTAAAATGCTTATCTGAATGCCAATAGTTTTGTTGGTCATCAGATTTCCTGTGGCATCTCTCACTACTGCCTGATAGCTCATCATTTCAGGAGATTGAGCTAGGATTATTGCAGTAAAAATAAATGTTGTGAAAATTGTAAATATTCGTTTCATTGTCATTGATTTTATCGTCATTGCGATGAACGATAGCAGCCTGCCCCGATTATTTCGGGGAAGAAGCAATCTTTTAATGTAGAAGAGATTGCTTCATTCGCCAGATGGCGAATTCGCAATGACGGATGATTATTACCGTTTGATTATTTTAAATACTTTGATCACCTTGTTATTCTCTATCACCTTTATGAAATAGATCGAAGGAGTCAGGTTTTGCATATCGACTGATGTTTCAGGTCCTGTTATTTTACCTGCTTTTATCAGTTTGCCATTTATGTCGAACAGCCGGAAAGAGATATTTTGAAAATCATGATTTCCGGTTTTTAATTTAAGAATATCTGTTGCGGGGTTTGGATAAGCAGAAAACCCGAGAAGAATATCCCCGGTATTTTCTATTGCCGTGAATACCGATATTTCGTAAGGCTGCTGCACTCCCTGGGCAATGTAATTCCCGTTTGTTCCTACATTGGTGGTATAAACCATCTGACCAATGGAATAACTCACCGAGCCGTCGGCTCCGCCTGCTTCTCCGCCTGCGGCAACTACGGCATTCTGCGCATGCATATCACCAAGAATGAGAAAGAGTGATGCTGCAATGCTTAATTCAATCTTTAATAGTAGCATTTTGGTTTTCAATAAATCTAATTAGGGTGAGATCATATCTTCACAAACTCAACCCTTCTGTTATTCGCTCTTCCCTCCGGAGAGCTGTTGTCAGCCACAGGTGTTGTTTCACCCAGGCCCTTTACGGTTAGCCTGTCGGAGGCAATTCCCATACTTATGAGTTTGTTTCTTACCGTTTCTGCGCGGGCAAGGGACAGTTTCATGTTAAAGTCTTCATCCCCTACATTATCGGTATGTCCTTCCACACTGAATTTCAGTTCGGGATGCTTTTCCATTATCCTGTATATTTTATTGATCACGCCCATAGATTCCGGCTTCAGAGTTGCCTTATTGGTCTCGAATGTGATGCCTGTAGCAACTATCTTTCCGTTGGTAAGGAACTTGTCGTAAAGTTTAGGGCCTCCCTCTGCTATCCTGACATTGGTGACGATACGATTGATACCCTTGACTCCTGCTGTTCTGAAATCGTCGCAATTGATGGTAATGCCCGTGGGGTTAACTTCAATGTTCGGGACATTGATAATTCTGGAGTCATCAATATAAACCTTTAACGAACGTTTGTTGAACGCGATGGCGATATGACGCCAGAAACTGCTGTTATTGTTCCACGAATAATCTTTACCGGGATAAAGATCATTGAAGCTTTCGTAACGAACGGCGTTGCCGGAAATGAAAACAGGTTCCATGTTAAGAGATTGCTGATTTTTTACATCCCAAAAACGAATTACATATTCGCTATACTCGTTTTTTTCGAACCAGGCGTCAAATTCCAGGGTAAATGCTTCAGGCAGATAATCTTTATCCCTGTTTTTGATGTATGGAATTATCATTGATCCGGCACTGAAAAAGCAGATGCTGTTTTTGCCGTCAAACTCTACTGTTTCAACTCTTCCTTTTATCAGGTCCCAGCGCGAAGGGAATTCGCCATTCTCTTCATCTGAAAGATCATCTTCGAAAAGAACCACTGAGCCGGGAATGAAATCATATTTTGACCATTTCATTTCAGGATCGGATGATCCTTCTGAAGTGCTTTCATTAACGCCGGTATTGGCAGTTGTTTTTTTATCTTCAACTGTTGACGATCCTTTATTCTTCTTTTTCCCCTTCTTACCAAAAAGCTTGTCCAATCCATTATCAATAGATTTATCTATTTCCTGGTTGGTTTTCTCTGTGGTTTTCTTTTTTATGGGAATGCGGATCTGTCCTTGTGCCGAATAAACAAACAGGATCAACAAAACAGCCGTGGTAAACAGTCGGAATTTAAACAGATATTTCATAGCAGTAAGGATTAATTTTTTTGTACAAGTTATACTCTTTTGCACTTATTGTAAATCACATGTTCATGGGATATTTGTATATAAAATCAGCGGGTGATTCAGAAGTCACCCGCTAACTGGAAATGATAAGAAACAGGTGTTACTGTTTTACGATCTTTGTCTGATAATTTAGGTTCATACTTTTTACTTCAAGTATGTAAATTCCTTTTTTCAGTCCGGAAACGGGAATGCTTATCAACATTCTGTTATCGGGTAACATTTCTTTTACAAGAGTGCCGTCAGCACTGAATATGCGGATGAGCGGCATCTCGTCATCCACGCTTTCAAGTTTGAGATATAGATTATCTTTCGCCGGATTTGGGAAAACACTGATCATTTCAGGTTCAACAGAACCACTGACCCCTGTGGCATTTGCAATTTCTATGCGTATCGTGTCATTGATCAGTAGAGCTGTTACATAATATTTCTGATTTTCAAACTTGATATCAATGCTGTCATTATGTTCGCTCATGAAAATGCCGAAAGTGTCGGCAATGAATTCGTAAAGTCCTGTTGGGATATTATGGAATGCAAACTCACCGTTCCCGTTAGTCACATCATATGCCGCCGTTTCCCCTTGGCTGTCCCTGAGGAATACGGGAATATCTTCCATGGTATTCCCCTCACCATTATAAGCTTCATAAGCGAATATGGTTCCCGGGTTGTCCTTTCCTATCACCAGAGTGCCTATGACTTCACACGTTCCGTTCAGTTCTTTTGGTTTTGGAACCAAAATAAAGTCTACACCTGAGGTATCATTATCCAGCATAAAATAAACGATATCTCTCCAGTAAGTGGTATTTCCCAGATAGGTTTTCAGGTATCCGGAATAAAGTAATGTGTCGGGATCCACACGCATGGTTATCTGCCCTTCGGGGATGCCGCTTATTACATATTCATGATCTCCTCCTAAAGGTTTGTGCCATAGCAGGGTTTCATTGCTGCCTTCCTGCGGTTGATAAACAAAGATACGGCCTTCCGTCACTGGATCTCCTGAAGGGGTATATATTGCACCGGAAATAGAATGCATTGGTTTAACACCTGTCCCGGTCAAAATACGTTCCGGATCATAGTCGTTGGTAAATATTTTGAGTTTTGTGGTTTTGTCACCCAGGGTCGTTGGCTTGAATATCAGCTGAAAAACGATCGAATCGTTTCCACTGACGGAGAAAGGCACTGTTGGCAATCCTGTAAAATAAAAATCTTCAGTGTTACCCTCCTCTATTCTCATCTCCTGAATAGCCAGTGATTCATTGCCCAGGTTTTTGATAACATAATCGTGAACGGAGGAATCTCTCAGTTCCACATTTCCGAAGGCAGTTTCTCCATAATCAATCATGTGGGGCGCCAGTCCTGTTCCTGATAACTCAACAAATACTTCAGGGTTGTCCGGATCATTTGATTCGATCATTAACCGGGCTGTGTGGTCACCCGGATGCTGAGGGTTATACACAATATCCACCGAGCAGCTGTCAAGTGGCTCCAAACTGCTGCATGTGTTGTTTGTGATTGTGAAATGAACGGAATCCTCCCAGATGATCGAAATATCATTGATCAGTAATAACGTATCACCATAGTTTCTGATCATTACCTTTTCAGGGGCGGTAGGCAGACCCACATGTCTTGCCTGAAAATCAATCTTTAAAGGTTTGACATATATTTCCGGTTCCGGTGGCGGCGGAGTCGGTACTTTGTTTGTCATATAAAATATGTAATCCCCTTTTTCATAAGCTATATGGATATAGCCGGATGCGTCAGAAGCTATATCACACCCCGTGGCGTAGGGATCTCCTTCTATATTGGTTGCTATCACGTGTTTTGCCCATGAACCTGAGTCATTGGTGGCATATCGTATCTCATCCGAGGGATTGTGATAATAAATGATGTGGGTTTTGTTGTTTTCGTCTGTTGTTATGGCATTTCTCGATCCTGTTGAATTTCCGTTGTCAATCAAGGTGTTTTCCCATGTATCCCCGGATTTAAAAGCATATCTGATATCTACGTTGAAACTTCCGGTTTGTGCCCCTGCATAACTGATATGGGGAACCGAATTTTTATCAACGGCAATATCATTGTTAAGTGATTCGAGCTGGCTGCCATTCCAGTCAGGATCGATAACCTCCCAAAAGTTCCATTGACCGTCGGGGCTGTTTGTACAATGCAATATTCCCATTTGTGAATAATTACTGAGATGAGCGAATCCGGCACTATCGATATCCATAGAAGATGAATTATAACTGTCCCAGGATACTATCGGCGAGCCTTTTGTTGTAAAGTAGATAAGTTTACCATTGAACAATCCATTCATGTAACTGATGTGGATGTAGTTCTCTTTGTCGATCTTAATATTTACCGAAACGCATTGTCCTGCATCATTGAATATGACCTTCGGAACTGACCAAACGCCCGCAGTATCATTAATGTACATCAGTTTCTTTGTATCCCAGCCGCCTTCTCCGTATGCGATGTGAACATGACCTTTTTTATCAACAGTAATACCATGACTGCGGGCTTCTCCTGACGATGTAAGGGTGTCAATGATCCAGCTTTCACCGGGATTGGCTGCGTATATCAGGTCATTATTATCAGAAAGGTAACATATATGGACATTGCCACCGGCATCAACGGCAATTGCCGGATCTTTTCCTTTGACGGGATTGTATTTGTAACCCCATTCGATCATGGTTGATTCGGTTGAAACATTATTATCCTGTATGGGGTCTGTTTCGGTTGCCGTTACAGAAGCCGTATTTACTATTTCCCCTGTTTTTACAGTTTTGGCCGCAACTGTTACCCTGTCTGATTCTCCTTTGGCGAGATCACCTATATTGCAGGTTATGGTATTACCGGCAAGGGTGCAGCCTCCGCCTTTTTGGCTTGACGCATGCAGATACTCCAGGTTGGCCGGGATAATATCAGTCAGAACAACATTAGTAGCATCTTCAGGCCCGAAATTCCTGATGTATATTTCATAATTCAGATCATTTCCAAGTACAACGGGGTCCGGACTGTCGAAGACCCTGACACTTAGATCTGCTCCGGGTGGTCTTTCCCACAGCCATATGTCAGCTTGATAAGGGTAATTTCCATCCCAGGCCCTCTCGTCCTGCCACACAACCCTGTCACCCGAAACAGCCGGATTTACCTGCCCTTTTTCTTCTGTGACCAAAGGTATTTCATTTCCGTTAAGCCTGTCGAAGAAACTGAATAAAAACAAATCCTGGTTCCCGTTCCTGTTGTCCTGATATACTAAATAGTCACCCCACAGTTTCGGATTTTCTTTGTCACTATTTTCATCCCCGCTCTTTATTTTCCAGTCATAATTTTCAAATGGCGTATCTATCATAAAGTCAATAGCATGCATGTAAATATTCCAATTTCCGTCGCGGTCGTCCTGCCACACAACGCGCAGGCCGTCAATGCACGGGTTCAATTGCTGTCCCGGATCATCTGTCAGCCGGGTTATTTCCTTTGTCGGGATGTTGTAGAGGTAAATGTCCGGGTTGCCGTCTCTCAAATCTTCCCACACAATATTATTCCCATAAATATCAGGATCGTACTGATCATAATCATCATTGATTATTTGTGTCAGTTCTTTTGTGTTGATATCATACAAAAAGATGTCATAATGATAAGAGCCTTCAGGTATTTCCATCCATACCAGTAAATTTTCATAAATAGCCGGGCATTCCTGATTGCCGGGCAGATCGATCAACGGTGATGCTCCCAGGTCGGGCCGTGAAATATCGTAATAGTAGATATCCAGGCTACCGTCGTGATACTCTTCCCACACTACAAGATTGTCCCATATATCAGGGTTATGTGACCGAATGTCAGGATCAGCAGAAAGGGGTATGAGTTCGGCAGTAGTGATATTATAAAGGTAAATGTCTCCGAAGCCATCTCCGCGATCTTCGAAAACAACATAGTCGCCATAGATGGCAGGGTTATACTTTGAATGGTCGTCATCCGTTATTTGCGTGAACGGATTGAATTGTGCCCGTGCAGTCATGCTTAACAAATCGAACACAATCATCAATCCAAAACAAAACAGCCTGAATATGCCGGGATTACTCAGCACTTTACCGGCATGTGCATTCATTGTTTTCATGGCGGTAAAATTTTAATGTATTGTTCATTTTTTATAATTCAGCATTTCCTGAACACATCATATTATGTCAGGAAAGAATGATAAATCCATCACATCGTCATGTGCTATTGTTTTACGATCTTTGTCTGAAAATTTATGGTCCTGCTTTTTACCTCAAGTATGTAAATTCCTTTTTTCAGGTCAGAAACAGGATAGTCGATCAGGGTTTTATTTCTGTATTCTGTTTCTTTGATCAAAGTGCCGTCCACTCTGAACAAACGGACAATGATGTGACCTTTGGTCGGCCTGCTAAATTTCAGGTAAAGATCATCTTTTACAGGATTGGGGTAAATATTTACCGGTGACGAGAGATCTTCACCCGGGTTGATCAGGCTTGCAACACCGCCGAGATTTCCGTTCTTGTCAATTTTCTGTATGTAAATATCATAATTTGTACTTCCGTTCCTGCTGTCATCCCAGGCGATAACTACTCCTTCGTCACCATCGGATGCGATAACAGGTGTTTCCTGATTGCCGGGCGCTGATGATACAGCTACCCCGTTGATTGTCCAGAGCGGGATACCCTCATGGCTTAATCGTTGGGCATAAATATCCGAGAAGTTGACATCATTTCTGTAATCAGGCCAGGCGATGATTATTCCCCCGGTTCCGTCAGGTATTGCCACAGTATTTGTCTGATTTCCTGTAGCTGTTGAAACAGCCACGCCGTCAGCTGTCCATTTAATTATCCCGTCAGCATCGATACGTTGAGCATAAATATCGATGTCCGATCCTCTTGTGTCGGGCCAGGCAATAATAGCTCCTCCGGTATTGTCGCTAACAATTGAAGGAGGATAGAAAATCGTATTGTTGCAGATCAATATTCCATTTGAATCCCACAACAGATTGCCGTTTTTGTTAATACGCTGCATGCGGATGCCCATTTTAGAGTTAGTGTTTTTGTCCACCCAGGCTACGATTATTCCTCCGTCATTGTCAGGAATAAGTACCGGATATTCCTGTCCGTTGGAATTATTGCAAACGGCAATCCCATTGTTTGTCCATTTTATTGTTCCTAAAGAGTCAATTTTTTGAGCATAGATATCGCCTGCCGTGTCATCCCTCGGGTCACGCCATGCAATGAATATATCGCCGTCAGGGTTTGTTGCAATCCTCGGATACAATTGATTGCCTGTTGCAGAGCATACGTCAACTCCTTCGGAACTCCACCTGATGTGCCCCTCGGTATCTATGCGCTGAGCAATAATGTCTTTTTGTGCCGCCCAGCCTGAGGAAGCGGAATAAGCGCATGTAACCACAACTCCATTGTGATTATCTGCAGCTATGCTTTGAAGTCCCTGTCCTCCCGGACGATTAAACAGCTTCACGTCGCCTGTCCATATTCCGGAACCGTCTTCTCCAGTCTTACGTGCATATAGATGTGTTGGTGCAGTAAAATTCGTACCCCACTTAAGCCATACAAAGATCACATTCCCGTTTTCGCTTTTAATTATTTGAGGGGCATCATGTCCGTCATCACTTGCAGAGGCATTTATTCGAATTCCGTTTTCTGCCCACTGAACAACACCATTGGCATTAAATTTCTGTGCGTAGATCTTACCTCCTATCATAGTGTTTGAGGTGAATTCCAGGTTCCTGAAACCTATAATGAAATTGTTCAGTCCGTCGTTTACAATGTAATTGCGTTTCTGATCTTTAAGAGCATTGGTTACGCAGTTGTTTTCATGCGCGTCATTACTCCATTGTGCCTGAGCTATTTGTGTCTGCATTAACACTGTCAGCAGGCAATAATACAAAACTGATTTAAGTGTAAACAGTTTTTTCATGACTGTATGATTTAACATTAACTATATAAAGTTAAAACCATATTCACAGTATGTCAATCCCATATTTATGGGATATTTGTATATAAAGTCAGCGGGTGACTTCCGGATCACCCGCTGACTAATGGCTATTTTGGCTTTTACGAGAATAAAATTAAGGATCAATCTTTTACACATCTTACAGAG
>JAOZOF010000141.1 GCA_029933425.1 Marinilabiliaceae bacterium | reverse complement strand
ATGGCAATAAAGATAGTAAATATTTACGTCATGTCACACTTGACTTGACACTAGGTTAGTTTCTGTCAATACAGACAAACAGTCCTTTCCCATACTTTTTAAATCATTACATCATTCTGAAAAATGAACGATTTTAAGTATCGTTTGTTAAAATAATGATTACAACCTTGTTCTGCTTATCATTTAATTTAGAATGATTAAAAGAGCTGAAAAAGGAAAAATTATTATATTGGCAAAAAAGTGAATTTATTATGAAAAGGAGAGTTTTTATTCAAAAAACGTTAGGCGCATCGGTAGCCTCGGGAGTTTTAATGACTACCGTCGGATTCACTGAAGTGTTCGGGGAAGAAAAGCAGGTAGACGATCCTGTTGATATGGTTGCCGTGAAAGGCGGAGGTCCGGATGTGATGTTCGAAAAAGGCATTGAAGCTATGGGTGGTATGAGCAGATTTGTTAAGGCGGGTGATGTTGTAGTGGTAAAGCCTAATATTGGTTGGGATACACCTCCCGACAGGGCAGCCGATACCAATCCTTTACTTGTGGGAAAGATAGTTGAACATTGCCTGAAAGCAGGGGCTAAAGAGGTATTGGTCTTCGATAACACTTGTGACGAGTGGACACGCTGCTACAAGAACAGTGGCATAGAAGAAGCCGTGAAAAGTTCCGGAGGTAAGATGGTTTCGGGAAAAGATAAAAAGATGTACAAAGATGCTGCTATAACAAAAGGAGTATCGTTGAAAGAAACAAAGGTTCATGAACTTGTGAATAGTGCGGATGTATTCATTAATGTTCCTGTATTGAAGAATCACGGGGGAGCAACCATGTCGCTTACCATGAAAAATCTTATGGGAGTAGTCTGGGACAGAGGCTGGTGGCATAAACACGATCTGCATCAGTGTATTGCCGATTTTGCAACATACCGTAAGCCTGATCTGAACATCATTGACGGCTACAACGTAATGAAGCGTAACGGTCCGCGTGGTGTGTCGGTTGCCGATGTGGTGAATATGAAGTATCAGATACTCTCTACCGATATGGTTGCAGCTGATACCGCAGCCACAAAGATATTTGGGGTTGACACTGCCAAAGTTAAGCATATTGAACTGGCACAGGAGCTTGGTGTTGGCACCATGGACCTGAAATCGCTGAATATTAAGAGAATTACGGTATAAGACACCTCTATTTTCGGAGTGATTTGTTTGTAATTAAACAAGGGTTTCGCTCTAAGTGAAGCCCTCACTATCCTCACTAACTAAAGATTTGATAATGCAGAAATACCTTAAAACGGGGAGAGTTGTTTTTGCCCTGCTGTTTTTTATTGCTGTATTAATATCATTTTCCGACGTAAAGGGAAATCTGCCGGCGGGTTTCCAGAATATGGCCCTGTACTTGCAGTTTGTACCATCAGCATTAAAATTCTTTACACCCGGTACGGTTCTGACCATCGGGTTCATCGTTGTTATTTTGATGACATTTTTTGGAGGCAGGATTTATTGTTCTACAATTTGTCCTCTCGGGGTCATGCAGGATATTGTGATCTTTTTCAGACGTAAGTTTGGCCCAAAACAAAGGTTAAGGTTTAAAAAGTCATTGAATTTTCTGCGATATTCTATTCTTGTTGTAACAATTATTTCCATTGCATTCAGCTCGGTCCTGCTTTTGAATTTCCTTGATCCTTATGCTGTCTTCGGGCGCATGGCAACACATCTGTATCAGCCGGTGCTTTTATTTGCCAATAATCTGCTTTATCATATTCCGTTTTTGGGTTTGCATGCTATGGAGTACAGTCCTTTCAGCCTGGTCGGATTTATTTTTGCAGCAGGAATGTTGTTCCTTGTTACTTACATGGCAGGAACAAGAGGAAGGCTTTACTGTAATTCTGTTTGTCCGGTAGGTACATTTCTAGGATGGTTATCGAAATATTCATTTTTTAAGATAAAGATTGCTCAGTCAACATGTACACAATGCGGGAAATGTCAGGCGGTGTGTAAGGCAAATTGCATCGATATAAAAAACATGGAGGTGGACGAGACAAGGTGCATCAGTTGTTACGACTGCATTCCTGTTTGTGAAGTTTCAAGCATTGGATACAATAAACATAAATTAAAACCGGTAGAGGTTAACGTGCCTGAAAAAGATCCGATAAAAATAAAAAAGGGACTTCAAAGACGTTTTATACTTACTGCTGCTGCCGGCTTTGCTGCATCAAAAGCATTCGCTTTGCCTGCTAAGATGGCAGAGAAAGTAACAGGTGAAAAACAAAAAAAAGACCCGTATTACGATCGCGGTCCGGTAGCTCCTCCGGGAGTAGGAAATATCCAACATCTTCTGGACAGGTGTGTTGCGTGTCATCTGTGTGTTTCATCCTGTCCTACAAAAGTTTTGCAGCCGTCATTTCTCGAGTATGGTCTGTCGGGTATCAATGTGCCGCAAATGGATTACGATGCCTATTTCTGTAATTTCGATTGTCACAAGTGCGGGGAGGTTTGTCCTACGGGAGCCATAATTGAACTGCCACAGGAAGAGAAGCATCTCACTCAGTTAGGTAAAGTTTTTCTGCAGCTTGAGTATTGCATTGTTGAGTCGGAAGGTACCGCCTGTGGTTCATGTTCGGAGCACTGTCCTACCCAGGCAGTGAAAATGATCCCGTATGTGAATGAGAGATATCCTGATAAAAAAGACCTTACAGCTCCGGAAATTAATCCCGATATCTGTATTGGCTGCGGTGCATGTGAATATGCCTGTCCTGCTACCGATCCGCATAAGGCCATTTTCGTTATTGCGAATCAGGAGCATATACTGGCTGAAAAACCGAAACAGGAAAAACTGGAGTACGAGGATACGGATGAGTTCCCATTTTAATACAAAAAACCGTCGATGTGGCTTAGAGCCAAACCGACGGTGAAAGAGTTATTTTATTTGTTTAATTCAGGTTTTCCCAACCGGAACCGGTATAAACTTTAAGCTTATGGTCGGTGCTGTCGTAGTAAACCATTCCCTCTTCCGGATTTGAAGGTGCAGTGCTACGAGGTTCGAGTTTCATGAAATCTTTAATGTGCAAAGGTGCTTTGGGATTTAATGTATTGATACCAATGTTTTCACCATGAATTACAAAAGGATAACCATTGGTAGTTGTATTGGCAATCCTGAATTTGTTATTTCCGGCATCAATGCCCATTAAATAACTATCTGCCCCACTCCTGTTTGTTTTGAAAATCAATCCTGTATTATCATTAGATTCAATACTTATATATGAACTATTAGTATTGAAAATGTGCAGATTGTATAGAGGGTTTGGAGTTCCTATTCCCAGATATCCGTCTTTCGATAATCGCATTCTTTCCTGCAGGTTTTCATTTTCAGTATTGTCATTGTCAGTATAGAACCTTAAATCCCCGTTCCAATCACCAATGTCAAATGCTCTAATTGCTGCCAGTGTTGCATCATCATGCCATGCCTGAAATCTTATCCCTGTTTGTCCTAATCCGTTAGAATTTACCTGTAGCTTAAGAGCATCTTCAGTAGAACTGTTCCCTTTTACGTGTAACGTGGCTGAAGGTGCGTTTGTGCCTATGCCGATTAAGCCGTTTTCATTTATTCTCATTCTTTCGGTTAACGATGGTGTTTCACCATGGCGGGTAAGAAAAACAAGTTCACCTGACCAGTCGGTATTACTCCCCTCTCTTCCCTGTATGGCAGCGTTCTCCCAGGCTCCAGATACAAATGTAAGGCTACCTTCAATCTGGTCAGTATTTATGTGATTTCCTCCTAGATACAGAACTCCTTTCGCTGTTGTGCCTGCATCCCAAAGCCCTGATATGTATGCGGTACGGTCTTTTGATAAATCAATATCCTGAAATGAGTTACTGAAAAAATTTGAATATATCTTACCTACTTGTAAATTGATATCTGTAGGTTGAGACAATACCGATACATTACCATTTTCATAGTAGATGTTAGCATTGTCTTTCTGCCACTGTACATTGCCTGCTGTCTTAGCATACAAAGCATACGGTATACTTAATAGCTGGCTTGTTGCCGTAACATCGTAAGTCCCGTCGTTGTTAACATCCGTTTCGGTTTTGATGAAGTAAGGCCCGGCTGACCAATCGATAGTTGAAAAATCATCATTTGATGTACCATTACCAATCTCAATAGACACTAATCCGTTTTCATTAGTTGTCGGTGCCTGGGTTTCAACATAAACGGCAGTACCGCTTGCAGAGCTTTTCAGGATGCTTATCTGCATTCCAATTTGTGTGTCTTTTACAAGATCGTTGTTTGCATCACGCACTACTGCCTGATAACTCATTTTTTCAGGGCTTTGAGCCATTAATGATGTTGCAGTAATTAAAACTGCTGCGATAAATGTAATTATTCGTTTCATGATTATAGTTTTTTGAGACGCATAATCATGCGTCTTTACTGTTAATTAGCGTTTGATTATTTTAAAGACTTTTATTTCCTTGCTATTTTCCATCACCCTGACGAAGTAAACTGAGGGTAACAGCTTCTGCATATTGACCGATGTTTCGGGTCCGGTTATACGGCCGGATTTGATCAGCTTTCCGTTCATGTCGAACAAGCGGTAAGAGATGTTTTTGAAATCGCGCTCACCGGTTCTCAGTTTAAGAACATCGGTTGCGGGGTTCGGGTAAGCTGAAAACTCAAGAAGAATATCCTTGGCATCTTCTATGGCAGTAGATACCGAAATTTCGTAAGGTTGCTGTACTCCTGCTGCCACTGAGCCATTTGAGCTTGTTACAGTGGTGTATGCCACCTGACCGATGGAGTAGCTTATGCTCCCTCCGGTTCCGGAAGCATCGCCCCCGGCCGTTGTTACGGCTTCCTGGGCATTTATCGTGAACATTGGAAATAACAGGAATGAAAACAATATCAATAATTTAATCCCTGTTACTCCAAATGTTTTTGAATTTGGATCTTTCATGAGTATTTAGTTTTATAAGGATTAAGATATAATTATACGTAAAACTCTATGCCTGCATATTATTCATTGATCATTTTTTTTAAAATACAGCCTTTTATACGATCGATTTTCAATAAAGTTATTTTTCTCCAATAAAATGCCTAATATTTTTTTACGAAATGACTTTTACAGTTGATAACAAGTGAGAAATTTTACATAAAAATATGCTGCATCGTATAACTATCATTCAGACAGGTAAATGAGGATTCGATTTTTTAAATAGGTTTTTTGCGATTATTTTAATTCAACTTCAAAGTCTTCATAAATATCTAAAACGGTTTTTCCGTTTGCGTTCTTTTCAATAAGAGGAGATGAGGGCAAACTTCCCGTACAATTTTTAAAGTATGTGTTATCTATTATTTTTCTGTTTTTTAGATCAATTAACGAATAGAGTTCTTCTGTTCTTGAACCTTCACCGGATTCATCATTCGGAACATACGAAAGGACTGCCCAGTTCGAATGTTCAGGATGGTAGATATCTATAAATACTGAAGATGTGTCTTTTACGATAACAACGCCCTTTTCAGAAGCGTAATCAACTTTAACGGTATTGTCATTTTCTATGTAAATTGAGTCAGCCGGGTCATATCTGTCGGGATAAGGGGTGACAAAGCGGTTGTTGAAGAATATTTCCGAAATACAAATGTCATCATACTTACTGCCCGGGTAAACATCTTCCGTTTCCAGTTTTATGATCAATGCCGGGGAAAATGTAGTTGTGTTATTATCGGGTTTTAGTTTGTCGTAAATATCTCCGCTGAAAGACTGACAATCTTTTAAGCTGTTCTTTTGAAAATCAGCCAAAGCAGCTTTGTCAATGTTCAAAGGGAAAGATTGTATACCAAAAGTATCGGCAAGAACAATGTAACGGGTATCGGAGTATTTTTTGATAAGGTAAAGATTGGCCACCTCAGTACTGCAATCTTCAGGGTGGAAAGCGGCATAGATCGTCAGCCTGAGCTTTTGGTGGCGTGCATTTTTCAGATAAATAGCTTTGCTCTTTCCGTATCCCGAAAAGATGTTGAGAATTAATTTATCTATCGGAATATTACCAGGTATTTTAATGTATAAAGCAGGTTTGTTTTCCTGTCCGGCTTTGCCGGCTACCCAGCAGGTTTTAAGATAACCATCGAACAGGTTGGTTGAAGGATATTTCCCTGAATTTTCAGGATCGAAGTAGTCTTTTATATCGGTGGAGAAGAACTCCACGTAAGGGTTAATATCATTTTTATCAAGAAGGAGTATCTCTTCCATCTTTTTATCCCCGTTATCTTTTTGTGCCGGTGAGGAACAGGATAAAAGAATAAGGGTGAGTATCAGGGGAAAAACTATTTTCATCTGTTTATGGTTTATGAAATGACTAACACAGAGACACAGAGTGTTAATTTATTTTGTACTCGTGGGTTAATAGTAATCTAATCATTCTGTGTGTGTTTCCGCTAAGCGGATTTATGTTTATGATTTTTTACATACGAAAACCGAGATAAGTAAAAGCAGTCCCAGAATTGAGATCGATGTCCACAATTGCGTTGCATTATGCAGGATAAGTCCGGTAAGCATTAAAATAATCCCGAACGTAACAGGGAACAGATATTTCTTTTTATTCCCGTATCTGATCATACGGACAGATAATACCGAGAATATCAGTGCCGGAATAGTGATAATGTATGATGACATAAACATTAAACCTGCCATGAACGACCATCCGTCTTCGAAAAAGAAATATTTAACTATCAGATAACCTATATAGATATTCAGAACGATCAATGCCAATAGAGAAGCGAAAGATGCAATAAGCAGCAGCCAGCATCTATCCGCTTCGTCTTTAAAAGGTTTGAATGATTTTTTCAAAATAAAAATTTGATATTTATTCTATTCTTCCTCCTTTTTATTTTCATCGATCAGTTTCTGCATGTCTTCGGCTTTCACTTGTCCGTCTGTCATCTTTTCCACCATCTCCAATGCTGCTTTTTGCTGCTCTTCTGCCGACATGTTTTCTATGTTATTATTGCCGGAAAAGTCTTGTAGTGCTTTTCGTGCAGCTATACCGGTAAAAGAGGTTATCACAACAATAACTGCAAAAATGATCAACAGAATCCTAGCTCCTTTCTCTCCCGCTTTAAGCGATAATGTTAGTGCATAATAAGTGATATACAATCCCCAAAGTGAGATTACAATATTTACAATAGCAGAAAGATAGATATTAATCCCGGCAAGAAATCCAAAAAGCGACTGCACTACGCTAATTACCATCAATGCAGCCACTACTCTTACGTTGGCTTCATAGTCGGTGTTCCCGCTAAGTATGGCCGAAATGACAAGCATTATCACACCTCCTATAAAAAGGCCGATAACAGAAAAGATTATTGAGCCGAACAGAGCCATTATCCCAACACCGCCTCCAAGCCACGATGCTCCTGAGGCTATTCCCAAACCGGTTAAAAACCAGATGTAATTTATTATCCCGATTATGGCACCGTAAATAAGTACTTTGATAACCGGCTCGGTAAAACCGCCGCTAACAGACATTACCGAAAAGTATTCTTTCGGATTTAAAAGAACCGCTTTCGAATCTTCGATAAATTGTTTAAAATCGAAGCCTTGTTTTGTTTCATTTAAATTTTCCATAGTGATTGATGTTTATGTTAATCAAGTGATATAGATATAGAATAAGCTTCTGAGATCACATCACTGTGCTTTTCAATATTTTTAAGATCATTTGCTGACAGTCCAAGTTCATTATACTCTTCACCCAATGATTTACAAGCCTCCTTGTATTTTTCATCCCCATAAAGCTTCCTGGTTCCATTTAAAGAACCAAACTTAGTGGGAATACCCATTGAGATTTTATACAGCTCTTTAAATCTCATTATATCATCTTTGCCTGCCTGATAATCGCTGTATCCCTGATCTTTGAAGAAAGCTGTAAACTCTTCCTTAGTCGGGAGCTTGTTTTTAGTGGTTTTCTTAAACTCACTGTATGCATTGCATGTTTTTGTTATCTGTTCCCACTCCTGTTGTGAGTACTTATCCTTAGTGGCTTTAAGATCCATATTTTGCAGGAACTTATCTTTCACATAGGTGTTTTCCTCTTTTTTTGTCTCTTTAACAGGTTCTGTTTTCTCAACGCTTTCCGCGACTTCAGCCTCCTGCTTTGACGAGTTACTACCTGAACTTCCACCACAAGAAAACAGTGCGAATGTTGAAACTACTGTTAAAATTATTGTTACTTTTTTCATTTTTATTTTGTTTAATTATCACTAAAACTTATCAAAAATATTCTTAAGCAGACAGATCATTTCACCTCTCTGTTCCAGTAGTATGTTTTCATACCACACCTTATCTTAACCACATAGCACCATAGCTAAAATACTCGTCATCACCGGACCAGTATGGTGCGTCTTGAAAGGCAGCACCGCCTCCACCCCAAAAACTGCCGCTCCAGCAACTGCCATACCACCATGCTGCATTATTAAAATAGCTGGCACAGTTTCCTGAATTAGCATCGTGGTCTTTGTCATAAGTTGTAAGTGACCTTCCGTTATGGTATGTGTACATTCCGGGGCTTTCTGTGCCTTCAGTATGAATTGTAATTGATTCATTTGACATGCTAAGGCTGTAATTGTTACTCTCGTTAAGAGAAAAATCGTAATATGCCCGGTGAGACAAATTTGTTGGGGAAGCTCCCATATCAAGTCTTATCTTAGTGCCTAAAAGGTTCCAAAATTTAACACCTAAAAACAGGTCAAAAGAAGTGATGTCTGATGATAAAGCACC
>JAOZOF010000438.1 GCA_029933425.1 Marinilabiliaceae bacterium | reverse complement strand
AATGAACTTCCGTTATTTTGAGACCGGTGAAGTAGGACTGAGCATCGACGAGACAACAAACCTCGAGGATATCAACTGGATAGTTGAAGTATTTGCGAAAGCAGCAGGACATGAGCCTCCGGTTATCGGTAACATGACCGAAAAGCTTACCATCGACAAAAAGTTCCTTCGCACAAGCGATTTCCTCACACAGGACATCTTCAACCTGTACCGCTCAGAGACCGAGATGGTACGTTACATCAAAAAGCTTGAAAGACGCGACATATCGCTTACTCACTCAATGATCTCACTCGGTTCATGTACCATGAAGCTTAATGCAGCTACTGAGATGCTTCCGCTAAGCTGGATCGAGTTCGGCGGTCTTCATCCTTTCATTCCTAAAGATCAGGCAGGAGGTTACCACGAGATGATGGAAGAGTTAAGAAGAGACCTGGCGGAGATAACAGGCTTTGAGGATGTATGTCTTCAGCCTAATTCAGGAGCAGCAGGTGAGTATGCAGGCCTGATGGTAATTCGTGCTTATCACCAAAAACGCGGTGACGATCAGCGTAACGTGGCTCTTATCCCGTCATCGGCACACGGAACCAACCCGGCAAGTGCAGTAATGGCAGGGATGAATGTGGTTGTGGTAAAATGTGACGACAGAGGGAATATTGATGTTGCCGATCTTAGGGACAAAGCTGAAGCCAACAAGGATACACTCTCATGCCTGATGGTAACTTATCCGTCAACACACGGAGTTTTCGAGAGCAGCATCAAAGAGATGTGCCGGATCATCCATGACAATGGTGGTCAGGTATACATGGACGGTGCCAACATGAATGCTCAGGTGGGATTGACAAGTCCGGGACTTATTGGTGCTGATGTTTGCCATCTGAACCTGCATAAAACCTTTGCCATACCTCACGGAGGCGGTGGTCCGGGTGTGGGACCGATCGCAGTGGCCAAACATCTCGTTGAATTTCTTCCGGCTCACCCGGTGACTGACAATTCACATCACGGCATCACAGCTGTTTCAGCTGCTCCGTGGGGAAGTGCCAGTGTTTTGCCTATAACATACGGATACATTAAGATGCTTGGCGGCGACGGTCTGACCGAAGCTACAAAAATGGCTATTCTGAATGCCAACTACATGGCTGTAAAACTTAAGGAAGGTTATGGAATTCTTTACACAGGCGAGAATGGTCGTGTAGCCCACGAGATGATACTTGAATGTCGTCATTTCAAGGCTGATTCAGGCGTTACCGAGACCGACATCGCCAAACGCCTTATGGATTACGGATTCCATGCTCCTACCGTTTCCTTCCCCGTTCACGGAACCCTGATGGTAGAACCTACGGAAAGTGAATCACTGCAGGAGATGGACAGGTTCATTGAAGCAATGCAGGGAATTCTGTCCGAGATCAAAGAGATTGAGACAGGTGAAGCCGATAAGACCGACAATGTTCTGAAAAATGCACCCCACCCTGCTTATGTTGTTGCAGGCGACAAGTGGGAACATCCGTATGGTAGAGAGAAAGCGGCTTATCCGCTTGAATGGATCAGGGAAAATAAATTCTGGATAGATGTTGCACGGATCGATGATGCATACGGAGACAGAAATCTTGTTTGTACCTGTACACCTATCGAAGAGTATATTGAGAAATAACTTAGTAAAATTCAGCGGGTGACTCAAGTCACCCGCTGATTATAATATTATTGATCGAAACCTGTTTTCTCTAATTCGAGTATCATGACCGATTTAGGGTAGACCATTATTCCGCTGAAGTCGGAATAGATATTTCCTGTCATGATATCACGGGCAAACTTAAAATTGGTAAGGTTTTCCTTGTATTTTTTAAAATCGACCCTTTTCTGCTCATCCGGATCATTATTGAAAATAACCATAACATTTTTCAGTTCTGTGGTTCTGAAATAAACATACATTCCCTTCGATGGCCTGTAATGTGTAAGTGCTCCCGAATGAATAGCTTTACTGTTTTTGCGCCACTTAAGCATTTTCTGCATATAATCAAAAAACTCACGCTGTTCCGAAGACAGTCCTTTTTGAGTAAAAGCATTTACATTATCACCGGGCCATCCTCCCGGAAAATCAGACCTCACAAACCCGGGGCCCATCTTTGCCAGACCTTCTTGTAATACTTCTGTGCCGTACAAAATTGTCGGAGTTCTTTTTATAGTAAGTTCATAAGCGAGCATCATCTTCAACTGCGACAACTCTTTATCCGCAACATTGTACGCCCTGTCAA
>JAOZOF010000140.1:6461-8814 GCA_029933425.1 Marinilabiliaceae bacterium | reverse complement strand
GTGTGGCTTCCGAATATAATTTTTTCAATTATCGGTATCTATCTGTATGTGAAAGCTCCTAAGTAAAAATTTTACTTTTCGGTATAATTTGTGTAACTTTCAAAGAAGAATAAATTCATTATTGGTTATTGTTATAAAAATAAAATTTAGTAACTATGCATCGGATTATGTTACGGGGAATATGGGATTATATCCTCAGTAACAAAAGGTTAAATCAAATTTTTAAATTATGTCATTGAAAAAAAGTATCCTTGATCTTCGTAAAAGAAAGGAGAAAGTGCAAAAAGGCGGTGGTGATAAAGCTATCGAAAAGCAGGTAGCAATGGGAAAACTCACTGCCCGTGAGCGGATTCAGGCTCTCTGCGATAAAGATTCCTTTACTGAATATGACTTGTTCGTTGAGCATGAAGCCCGCGATTTTGGCATGGATAAAAAAGAGCTCCACGGAGACGGTGTTATCATAGGAACAGGTACAATTTACGGTTCACCTGTTTGTTTATTCGCTCAGGATTTTACAGTTGCCGGTGGTTCTCTGGGACTTATGCATGCCCGTAAGATCACTAAGATCATGGACCACGCTCTTAAGATGCGTGTTCCTTTGATTGGTATTAACGATTCAGGAGGTGCTCGTATTCAGGAGGGAGTGAACTCTCTTGCAGGTTATGGTGAGATCTTTTATCGCAATACACTCGCATCCGGAGTGATACCACAGATATCGGTTATTCTTGGTCCTTGTGCGGGCGGCGCGGTTTATTCACCTGCCCTTACCGATTTTGTATTTGTGGTTGATAATATTTCAAAGATGTTCATTACCGGCCCTAGTGTTATTAAGACTGTTCTTGGTGAGGATATTTCTATGGAAGACCTTGGCGGTGCACGTGTTCATGCCGAGACAACGGGTAATGCTCATTTCTTTGCGAAAAGTGAACAGGAGTGTTTTGATCAGATAAAGAAACTGATAACTTACATTCCGTGGAATAACAGGCAAAAAGCCCGTACGTTCCCGCCTAAACCTCCTAAGTTCAAAGGTAAGATCGAAGACCTTATTCCTTCCGATCCTCGTCAGCCTTACGATATTCGTGATGTGATAAAGGCCGTTGTGGATGATTCCGATTTCTTTGAAATACAGGAATTGTGGGCTCCGAATATTGTCATAGGATTTGGACGATTGAATGGTGAGACAGTAGGTTTCGTGGCCAATCAGCCGCTTGTGCTTGCCGGTGTGCTTGATGTTGATTCATCAGACAAGGCAGCAAGATTTATCCGTTTCTGCGATGCATTCAATATCCCGATAGTTACATTCGAAGATATGCCGGGTTATCTGCCGGGCGTTGACCAGGAGCATGCAGGTGTGATACGTCACGGAGCAAAAATTCTTTATGCATATTCTGAGGCAACCGTACCAAAGATCACTGTTATTCTTCGTAAAGCATATGGAGGGGGCTACATTGCCATGAATTCAAGGCATCTTGGTGCCGACTTCATGATGGCGTGGCCTACTGCCGAGATAGCTGTTATGGGGCCTGAGGGTGCTGCAAATATCATCTTTAAGAAAGAGATTGAGTCTGCTGAGAATCCTGATGAGATGCGCAAAAAGAAGGTTGAAGAATATAAAGAGAAGTTCGCCAATCCTTATGTTGCAGCGGCTAAAGGTTACATTGATGCAGTAATTGAGCCTTCAGAAACAAGAAAACTTCTGTTGCATGCCATTGAGGTATCAGCAAACAAGGGAGTTACAAGACCTGAAAAGAAACATGGTATTCCACCGTTTTAACGTTTAATGTTATGGCAAAGAAATTTGACGGATTGGTCGATTTTCCTATACTCAGTATGAAGTACAGGACTTTGGTGACCAAAAAGTTCCTGAACAGGAAAAAGTATGAGATTCCTAATATAAAGCATATTAAGTCATATATTCCGGGTACGATCGTTAAAGTAATGGCGAAACGCGGGAAAAAGCTGAAGAAAGGAGACACTATTCTTATACTCGAAGCAATGAAAATGAGGAATAAGATCATTATGCCTTTTGACGGGAAGATAAAAGCTATACATGTTAAAGCAGGAGAAATGATACCAAAGGATTTTCTGATGGTTGAGATAGAATAATAAAAAATACCGTCTGATTTTTTCAGGCGGTATTTTTTTTAGAAACAAATTCACTATTTTTAGTCTTATAAAATTAGTTTTATGTCCAGATTAAATTTATTGTTCCTGTTGTTTCTGTCCGTAAATGTCTATGGTCAAAGCAGAAAGCCAAAAGCTCCGAAGTGTAAAGCTGTTAAAAGAGAAGTGACAGCGAAGTCCTCGTCTAATTATTACCCGAAATTACTTGATCGTTTTTTAAAGTCGGATA
>JAOZOF010000140.1:0-6361 GCA_029933425.1 Marinilabiliaceae bacterium | reverse complement strand
GTTTAAGAATACATTATTTTATGCATGTGCCTTATGAGGGCTTGGGTTTTATTGAGGAGTGGGCAAACAAACACGTACATGAATTGTCGTGTACGAAGATTTATGAGAATGACTATGAATTACCCTCTATTGATGACTTTGACTGGCTTGTGATCATGGGTGGAAGTATGAGTATTTATGACAAGTCAATATCATGGCTTTCAGAGGAAAAACAATTCATCTTAAAAACTATAGATGCAGGAAAAACGGTTATTGGTATCTGCCTTGGCGCACAACTCATCGCCGATGTTTTAGGGGCAAAAGTTTATGCAAATGATCAGAAGGAGATAGGATGGTGGCCGGTGAAACTGACAAAAGAAGGAGAAAGACATCCGTTGCTTATGGGCTTGCCGGAAGAGTTTGTGACATTTCACTGGCACGGCGATATGTTTGATATTCCCGAAGGCGCTATTCATCTCCTGGCGTCGGATGTCTGCAGTAACCAGGCATTTATTTACGATGATAGAGTGCTTGCGTTGCAGTTTCATTTTGAAACAACCGTAAATTCCATAAAGGATATCATTGACAACAGTCGTAATGAACTTGTTAAGGCTCCGTATATTCAAACCGAAGAACAGATGCTGACGGAGGCAGGTTATTTTATTCCCGATAATAACTCAAGATTTGAAATGATCCTGGACAGACTTGTGAAGAAGCGATGATGCAGGATTTGAAAAATACACTGTAAGATTTTTTGATAATCGAAATGTAGTTTGAAGTTATTAAGCAGTCCGGTAAATAGATTCTGGTTTTTACTGATGTCTTCGGTGTATCAGTGTAAGTTTGAGCAGTTGTTCCACGAACAAAAGAAGAAGCGTTCCGCCTGTGATGTAAACAGGCAGTATGAGTTTTGACACCGGGAATCCGAGAATTGTGCTTACAGGGCTTAAAATAACTGACAGCAACAGACCGAATGCTGTTCCCAGGGTAAAGAACAACCACGATAACCGAATGTTACGATTGATCACTTTTTGATTGTCGACCTCTTTTTTAATGCTTTGCATTACCCGTTCTTCAAAATCTGAGAACGGTATCTCAAGTTTACTTTTACTGATCAGTTTTTTTAACTTGTCTTCACTGTTGTTTTTTGTGATATCCATAAGAAACATGATCTATAAAATTGTTTTCATCTCATCTTTGAGCGTTTTGTTCAAAGCTGCATAAAAGTTTTTACGGGCGCGGTGTAGAATAACCTTTACATTGCTTTCTGTCCATCCGGTAATGTTGATTATCTCTTCAATTGAGTTCTCATCAAGGTAAAAGAGTCTGAGTGCAAGACTCTCTTTGGGAGAAAGAAGTGATAGTGTTTCGTTGATATGAAATTTGCGTTCTGTTTCATGCAGGCTGTCAAAACCATCAGGCGGAGAATCTTCATCTGCTGCTTCGAAAGTGCTGATCTTCTCTTCATGAAATCTTAACTTTTTTAGCTGTCTGAAAGCGAGGTTGACAACGATCCGGTACAACCATGTGCTGAACTTAGACTGAAACCGGAATTTTTTAAGATTTTCAAAAGCTTTGATGAAAGCCTCCTGGACCACCTCCTCAGCAATGAACTCATCTTTAACAACAGACATGGCAACGGTGAAGGCCATGTGTTGGTATTTCCTGATCAAAAACCGGAAAGCCTCAACATCACCTTCAATAACCCGTTTTATGTATGCCTCTTCCATCAATTAGTTCTGCTCTGTCTCTTTTTTTCCTGCAAAATGGGCTGCGATCATTCCTAATCCGCCAAACATGAATCCGAAAAGCGGGATGTAGTCTTCGTCCATTGATGTTGTGTTGGCAAAAATAATTCCTATTGAAACACCAAGGGTGATGGAGAAAAGTAAGATGCCCAGTTTTAACCATGGAAATCGGTAATCTCTTTTAGGACGGGCAAAAAGTTTTGCAGCATCAATTCTTTCCGATGCTTTTTCGATCAGGGCCAGTCGCTCTTTCTGTTTTGCTTTCAGGTAGAAATACCATGCAAAGAAGATTCCTGCAAAAGCAGCAATAAATGTTAGTGCTACTGCAATTGATGTAGTAATGTTTTCAGCTGTGTAATTGTGCATAATAATTTGTTTTAATGTTTCTTCTTTGATTCCTGAAGAACAGGAAAGGTTACAAAGAATTTTCTTTTTTTACACCGGTAAGGTTTAAAAGCAATGAAATTGAACCTCTATTTTATTGAGGTAAGATAATCTGTAACGTATTTTACAACCCCGTCGTAATCATCAATGCCTTTTTCAACTTTGTTCGTTTTGAGGTATGTGTCATTTGCTTTTGATGCAGCTCTTTCCATGCTCTTATTGCGCATTTTTGCCCAATGATCGATTATTTCATCCATATCTTCTCTTACACCTTTGTCGAGCTTTGTCAAAACGGATCTGTAATCGCTCAGCTTTCTTGCATCATATAAAAAATAAAAAAGCACATTCAGATTCCCTGCGTATCTGATCTGTTTACTTGAACTGCTGTTGCAAACAAACCAGGCATAGAAATTAGCTTCAGCTTCACTTGTTATTCCAAACTGGTGCGATTTTTCGTGTGCCATGGTCCATGGTAGTTCAACAGGAAGAAGGTATTTGTTTATGTGTATCTCATTGAAGAAAGGACCGAAATATCCGGAAATTCCTGCGCTGGCAAACAGTTTACTGAATGTAATAGTTTTTGGTCTTCTGGTTCCCTGCGGGTAATCAATGCCAAGGAATGAAGACCGGTCTTTGTATCCATCTTCAATCAGGGAGTCGATCTTGCTTTCACTCAAATTAAAACTGTCCTGATAGTTGCTGTTGGTCGAATTTATCAAATAGTCCAATGCAGCCCGGAATTTTTCCGTCGATGCTTTCTGCTCTGTGATATTAAGTCTTTTATTCAAATGCTCTCTGAAATAATTGAAGCCCCAAAGCCAGTAAAAAAGCGAATAAACAAGAGCCAATGAGTTAAACAGAAATAAAAAGTATCTTTCTGTTTTTATCTTACGAAATGTCAGAATCCCGGTCAATACAAGAAATCCGGCGATCAGGGAAATGTAAAAAATATCATCTAGAGAAAACGGGAAAACGGAACTTAGTCTGCTTAGTAACGATGCAATAACTACATAGATCTTTTCTGAATATATTTTTTCGGTCATTGCGGGGAAGGCTGCTGCAAGTTCGGTAAGACCAAAAGTAAGTATCGCAAACCATACCGGCAAAAGCTTTCGGAATGTGCTTTTATTCTTTTGCATTACGGGCTTTGAAAATAAAAAATATCAGCGATGCAATTCCGCCTGCCAGACCAATCAGATAGCCTGTTGTGGTGTTCATGAAAAATCCCCCGTTTTTAACAGGCGCAACCAGAAGATAAGTAAATGTAACAGTTGTCATGAATGCGGCAGGAACGGACAATAACCAATGCGGTTTCCCGACTTTTGCAAGATACATTGCTCCTGCCCACAAAACCACCGTTGCCAGTACCTGATTCGAAAGTCCCAGATATTTCCAGATGGTAGAAAATTCCAACTGCGATAAAAGCCACCCTACAATAAACAATGGGATACTTATGACGAGACGATGTTTGATCGAACTTTGTTTATACCCGAATACATCAGCAACAGTAAGTCGTGCGCTGCGAAAGGCAGTATCTCCGGTTGTTATAGGGGCCGCGATCACTCCGATTATTGCAAATATTGCCCCAACCTTTCCAAACCATGTGGTGCTTATCTCATTTACTATCCATGCCGGGTTATGCCCTGAAGCAATGGTGTCATTAAGCCCATTCGTACCTCCGAAAAACGACATGGCTGCCGTAGCCCATATCAATGCAACTACACTTTCTGTGATCATGGCACCATAAAAAACATATCGCCCGTAACTCTCTTTTTTTATGGTTCGTGCCATCATCGGCGATTGTGTGCTGTGAAAGCCTGAAAGAGCTCCGCAGGAAATAACAATGAAGAGCATCGGGTAAAGAAGATTCTCCGTCGGGTCTTCATGCATATTTCTGAAGCTGTTCAATGACAATTCCGGCAAATGCAAACTTCCCGAAAATCCATTAATTATTATGGCAGCCGCCACGCCTATTGCCATGATCAGAAGTGCTATGCCGAACAGGGGATAAATGCGTCCGATTATTTTATTTATAGGTAAAAGAGTAGCGACCAGATAATATGCAAATATTGCATACAGCCAGACTGTAAGCCCTCCATTGGTCAGAGTTGCAAGTAGGCCTGCAGGTCCTGAAACAAAAGCCACACCAACAAATATCAACAGCAGTAGCGAGAAGATCCTTAGAAAATTCTGAAATCCTTTACCAAGATATTTACCAACGATCTCAGGGATACTTGCACCTCCGTCACGGATCGATAACATTCCTGAAAAATAATCATGTACTGCTCCCATAAAGATGGCACCAAGTACGATCCAGATATATGCCACAGGTCCGTACATTGCTCCAAGAATTGCACCAAAAATAGGCCCCAGACCCGCTATATTCAGGAATTGAATGGTGAATACTTTCCAGGTAGGCATCGGAGTGTAATCTACTCCGTCCTGCATTTTAATTGCCGGTGTAGGTCTTGAATCATCGGCGCCAAAAAAGCGCTCCATGAATCTTCCGTAAACCACAAAACCTATTATTAAAGTTGCTATTGCAATAAAGAATGTGATCATATCCCACAGTAATTTCTGTTGTTTTTGAGTGTGCAAATTTATTAAAAATTTACCACTGTTATGTATTGAGCTCTATTAGTTATACATTTGTATTAAAATGTAAGATATGATCAGCGTTTGTATACCTGTGTACAACAGCAGGATTGATGATCTGGTAAAAGCGTTATATTTTCAGAAAACAAGGTTGAAGTATCTTGTAGAGATCGTGGTGATAGATGATGCTTCGCAAACCGAATATAAAGAAAACAACAGAAAATTAAGAAAGTATATTGATAACTATGTTGAGCTTCAGGATAATATAGGAAGATCAAGGATCAGGAATTTGTTTCTTAAACATGTTTCAAGTCAATATTTGCTTTTTATTGATTGTGATTCAGGTATCATGGATTCAGGGTTTTTGCAAACTTATTTATCTGTTCTGAATAGTAGTGACAGATCCGTTATTGTGGGGGGAAGTATCTATTCAGAAAAAAAACCATTAAATGATAAACTGTTAAGATGGGGATACGGTATTAAGATTGAAAGCAAAGAGTCTGTCATACGAAACCTGCAGCCATATTCTTCTTTTAAAACTAATAATGTTCTGATACCAAAAGATGTGTTGGAAAATATTCCCTTTGAAGAGTCACTAACTGGATACGGACATGAAGATACTTTGATGGGATACCAACTGAAAAAAGCAGGAGTGCCTGTAATTCATATAGATAATTATGTTATAAATAAAGATCTTGACACTAACGAAGAGTTTTTGAACAAAAGCGCAGAGGCTGTTGAAAGTCTTTTCATTATTCTCGATATTGTTAAAGGGGACAGGGAGTTTGTTGATGATGTAAAACTCCTTGTGTGGGTCAGGAAATTGTATCATATTAAATTACATGCTTTAATTGAGGGTGTACTGAATATTATCATGCCGTTTGCGGAGTTTTATTTAAGAAAGGGTTATCCTTCAATGTTTTTGTTTAGTTTATTCAAGTTACATAAAGCTTTGATTGTTTGTTCAAAGACAAAGGCCTGCCATTATTTTGACTAATGAGCTGTTTCTAAAAAACGTTTTTCATTTATAAAAATAGTTAATCTTTCTCATTGCATCTGTTTTTGGTGCGTGATTTGTTTCACACTCGTCGGACAAAAAACAGATATTGGAATGAATAAGATAAATCCACAGAAAGCTTCGCTGTTAGCTACATTCTCGGTTGCTTTACAGTTGCCGGAGAAGTTACGTAAACAAATTGATGAAAGAGAAAAAAGCAATGCTGTAAAAGCTCCTTCATATTTAAACGGATTATTTATTTCAGATAACTTTTCAGGTGAAGCATGGGTGCAAAAATGGGAACGAGGAACTGTTAGGATAGAGAAGTATAATACTAAATTCTACATTATATCATATCTGTTTGTTCGGAATCTCGGGTCTGTGAAAGTACCGTTCTTTTGTAACTGATCAATGAATCACACGATCATAAACTATTTCATGCCGGATTATTTAGGGTCCGGCATTTATTTTGGCACGATACAATTCTCACTTTATTAATTGTTGAAAATAAGCATTTCTTAAGTTGTTTTAACTCTTAGTAACAAGTGGGTTAAAAAGTTTGGCACGGTACTTGTAAAATGCTAAATGGATTTTTTTCATAGATTTGGGTTAGGTTAAGGTGAAACGGGAGCATTCAATGGAGTGTTCCCGTTTCTTT
>JAOZOF010000437.1 GCA_029933425.1 Marinilabiliaceae bacterium | reverse complement strand
TCCCGGCCAAGAAGTTTACCTGCAAAATTATCTTCGGTAAAACCGTTCCCGTCACCGTCAAAGGTAACTATCACATCACTACCTTCTTTCTTTACATCTGCAACCTTACAACCCTTACCAAAATCAACAACCTCAGGTGCGCCGAATTTCAGCAACTCAAAATCAAGGTCTGCATACGGATCGAAGCCCGGCTCCGACTTTATCCGTAGTTTAATACTCCTTGTATCCTTTGTCAACGGCTCTTTGTTAAGCACTGAAATGAGCTGACCTTTCTTAAGTGGAATAACTATATTTTTTGAGCTGTGGTTGTCATTGTGTTTATCCTCATGTTTCAGAGTGTCGATAACTGCAAAGTTTGCCTGAATTGCCCTTCCGTACTCATCCTGCAGAATCTTTATCCTCTCATACTTAAACCAGTCTTCTTTGATACCGTTTTTATATTTTGCTATTCCCGGCATGTACGCCTCCCCTGCGTCCGTTTTCCAGTGAATTCCGTCTTTTGAACGAAGATACCAGGCAATACGTCCGTACCAATCGTTCACGATAAGGTGATACTGAACATCTGTTTTCCAGATAACAGGGTCTTCGAAACGGCCGTCAACAGGAGGATAAACAGAGCCGTCGGAGACACGGTACCAGGTTGAGATACCATCCTTGCTGATCCATATTCCACCTCCGCGGCTTACCATCACAAACGAACCATCCTCTCGCTTTGCAAACGACAGGTTCGACAATCCGTCTTTCACCCTTCGGTCACGCCTGTCGAAATCAAACCTTTTTTGCTTCCACGGGCCGTTGATATTGTCAGAAATATAATACCTGCCGATAACATAAATGACAAATTTACCATTATCAGTGATGTACCACTCAGGGTTGTGACCTCTACCGATTTCCTCAACAACTTTGTAAGGGCCAAAGCGGTTATCCGACACTGCCTGCACCACCTGCGAACGGGGCCACTCCATGTGTCCTTTGGGAGAGTTTTCCGGCCAGCGGCATACAAAAAGGTGATACTTACCATCGCTGAGCAAACGGATATTACCACCCCAATACGACCATGCAGGGGCTTCAATTCCGTTGTTGATGTCGCGAGGAACTACACTGTCGGCACCCCAGGTGTCAGAAGTCATTCCGCCAAGATCGGGCAGATACATGAAACGATCAATAAAGCGGCCGCCGAAAACGAGATTTTCCCATCCGGCAGGACGTTTACGTTCGATGACCTGAGAAAAGGTCAGGGTTGCGTTAAATGATAATACCATCAGGATCAGGATGATGTGTTTCATGGTTATGTTTTCGTTTTTGTCAAAATTCGCGTTGGGGGTTTTGTCATAATTTTTGTTTTCCGCATTCGCGGAACAAAAACATATGCCAAAACCGGTTCCTTTTTCCTTTTTCTTTCCCCGGGTTTCACCTGCCCGACTACGCTGGTCAGGCGGGCCCGGGGTTATTAATATTGAACTCCTTCGGAGTTCTTTTTTATCTCTGTCTTCCTTGCTTATCTCCACTTAAATATTTCGCCCCTACGTGGCTTTTCTTAGGTCATCGGCAGAATATTATCCGTGGCAATCTTTTCTATCTGTATTATCTGTATCTTATACCTTACGTGCCTATTGCGCCCGCCTACCGTCGGGCAGGCCTTTGCGTGAAATAAATTCATCTTTGTATCCTTATCATCCGTGTAATCCGTGGTTCTTTACCTCAGCATTTACAACTTAAACCCAAAATGGTCATTAAAATTGCAAAACAATTCTAATAGACCATCGATTAAGACATTCATCTGTTTTGTCAACTACCAAAACAGTGAATCTCTAAATCAGCCTGTCCCGAGGAATCTCGGGAGGGTTAACCCGCATGGGGCCTTTAGTTCAGCTCATTCCTCGCTTCCTAACGGCCAATTTGGGTTAAAAATAGAGGAGATTAGCGGGATGTTAAAATTATTGGGGTATAAACAACTGTTTCGGGATGAAAAACAAAATGCCGTACAAAAACCGCCCGGCACATTTGTCACCACATCGTATCGTTCGGCCCAAAACCAATTCACTGATAAACCTTAACCCAGTCGATGATCATCCTTACAGGAAGGTCTTCGGGTTTCACTTTACCCACCCAATTGCCACCAAGCTGCTGATCTATCAACAGATAAAAAGGTTGATCATACGGCCACTGTGTAGGGTCAACACCTTCTACTCTTGGATAAACAAAAGTCTCCTTTCCGTTCAGGGTAAAAACCAGCCTGTCGGGATACCATTCAAG
>JAOZOF010000436.1 GCA_029933425.1 Marinilabiliaceae bacterium | reverse complement strand
AAAACTATGGAATGGACCTACAACAGTAACGAAAGATACACTACCGAACCAAAAACAAATCTTAACATCACAAACTTTGCCGATTGGGACAAAGTGGAGGAATAAAGAGTGAAATTGATTTATGGTAGAATGTGATTTAGATCTGTTGTCATCATTATACCTTACATGTTCAATGCATTGTAATATTGCAGGTTGTGATGAAAGTCAGGGGTAAGCAAAGGTTGAGATGTCGGTTGAAATAATGGTATGATCTTTGACCTATTTTTAGAATATTTAGCAAACTTTTTGATTTTATTGGGATTTCAAGCACAAGATTTACCACTGAAAAAGTTAACCGGACTTATTTAAAATTGAAAAATGAAAAGATTTATATTTATCCTGCTATTGTTATCAGTAACAGCGGGACCTGAAATATTTGCACAAAGTTCTGCCGACAGGGAATACATTAAAAGCAGATCGAACGTGAAAAAGCTTAATGAGCTTTCGGCTAAATCCCATGACACTTATGTAAAAAATAAGGCAAAAGCCGGTCAGCTCAAAAGTGTTCGTGTCAACAAAAGAGGTAAGACCGGATATCTGTCGGGTTTCGACAGGAATGGTGCTCCTGTGTATGATTACGACGATAACCGCAATGCTGCGATCACCGATAAGGTTGATGTGATAAGAAAAGGAGGTGCAAGCAGGCTCGATCTTACAGGAGAAGGAATTGAAATAGGTCAGTGGGAGGCGAGCGGGCTTCCGTGGTACACTCATCAGGAGTTTGATGGCAGGGTAAAACATGCAGAGGATGAAGCGGAGTCAAGCCATTCAACGCATACTGCCTGTACGATGATAGGTGCCGGTGTTGATTCATTGGCAAGGGGAATGGCTTCTGAAGCTACTGTTGTGTCCCGCCGTTCCAATAATGATGAGTCGGAGATTGCTGCTTTTGCGGCTGCCGGAGGATTGATATCAAATCACTCATACAGTACCGGTGATCCTGACGGTGATGTTTCTCAGTATGGCATTTACACCGATAACTCAGCTGAATGGGATGAGATATTGTATGACGCACCATTTCTCTCGGTATGTAAATCAGCAGGTAACGACCGGGACGATGACGTGAATCCCCGTGATTATGGTTATGATATACTGTTTACAATAGCAGTCTCAAAGAACCTTTTAACTGTAGGCGCAGTAGAGGACATTGATGAGTATACCGGCCCTAAGTCGGTTGTTCAGTCTGAATTCTCAAGTTGGGGGCCTACGGATGACTGGAGAATAAAGCCGGATCTTGTTGCAAACGGAGTGAATGTTTATTCTGCTGATGACGCAGGTAATGCCGCTTATCATGTTCGAAGCGGTACTTCTATGTCAACACCTGTGGTTGCCGGTACGATTGCCCTGTTACAACAGTATTATCATGATCTCAACAATGTTTACATGAAAGCTGCCACAATGAAGGCATTACTGATATGCACAACTGACGAAGCCGGAAGACACAACGGCCCTGACTTTCAGAACGGATGGGGATTACTGAATGCAGAAAGAGCGGCAGATGTGATAACCCGTAACGATAAAGGTTCGTGGATCAGGGAACTCTCTTTGAGAGATGGCAGTACTTACACACATTATATCCGTGTTGACAGCGGTGTGCCGCTGAATCTTGCAATTGCCTGGACCGACCCTCCGGGATCTCCCATTGAAAAACATGATAATTTAACCCCTATGCTGGTAAATGACCTTGATGTGCGATTGATATGGAAAGATAAGGTATATGAACCCTGGGCGATGGTTCCGAATGAGGACAGCAATAATTTTACAGATGCTGCCGTGAAGGGGGATAATTACAGGGACAATGTTGAAAGGATAGATGTCAATGGCCTTTCAGCCGGGCTTTATACCGTAAAGGTTACTCATAAAGGAACACTTGAAGGTGGCCGTCAGGATTTCTCAATGGTGATAAACGGTCTGGCGGTCAATACTTCGTCGGGTGATGAGTTAGAGAGGTCTGAAGAGGCTTTACAGCTGTATCCGCAGCCTGTAAGTCGTGGCATTCTGAATGTATCGCTACCTGAGAGTTTCCGTTCGATGGTGGTTAGTGTGAGTATATTTGATTCTTCGGGCAGGTTAGTCAGCATGAAAAAGCAACATGCCCGGCAGTTCGTGCTTGATGTTTCTGGTTTGAACACAGGATTGTACTTCGTACGGATCACAAGTGACAATAGGGTTATCACCGGTCGTTTTATTGTTGAATGATAAAAAATGGATTTGGGAT
>JAOZOF010000435.1 GCA_029933425.1 Marinilabiliaceae bacterium | reverse complement strand
AAAGCCACCCTTAATATAATACTTTTCTTTTAAATCTTTTATAATGTTCTACTGAACACCGAGCTTGGCTTTTACCAAAGGCTCACAGTCGATACTTTTATCAGAATGGTAAAGAACAACCTGTGTGCTGATATCAAAGATATACAAAAGTCCCTGCTCCTGTCCTACCTCATTGATCGCATTCTGCACCTTCTGCATTATTGGCTGAAGCAGTTGCTGCTCTTTCTGTGCCAATGTTTGCTGTGCCATCTGGTTGTACTGCTTGATACGTGTATCAAGGTCCTGTATCTCTTTTTCCTTGGTTGCTCTGATCAGATCAGGCAATGAATCACGCTGAGAAAGATAGGTTGTGTACTTCTTGTCCAGGTCTTCACTCATAACCTTTAACTGATCCTGAAGCTTGGTTGCTTCCGCCTGCAATTGAGCATCAGCCGCTTTTTTCTCAGGCAATTCCGTTACAAGTTTCTGAATGTTGATATGTCCGAACTTAAGTTCCTGAGCCGTAACCTTACCTGAGAAAGTTACGATAACCATTAAAATAAAAATCTTTATTAATTTCATGATAGTATAATTTTCGTTTTTAGTTTATTATTTTGTTTCTGTTGATTCCTTTATTCCGAGTTTAGCTTTCACCAACGGAGTCACATCCACGGTCTTGGCAGAGTGATAGATCGGCACACCGCTGTTAACCTCAAATATATATATAAATCCGTTCTCGTCGCCAACTTCCTGGATCGCGGCCTGCACTTTCTGGAGCAACGGCATTCTCAACTCCTGTTCTTTTGCTTTTAACTGTTGTTGTGCAAGCATGTAATAGTTCTGTACTTTCTGACCCATTTCCTGCAATTGTTTCTCTTTGGCAGCTCTGTCGTCAGGTGTCATCGTTTCAGCCACCTTCATATATGCATCCTGCTGATTTTTCAGATCTTCCTGCATGGTTGTCAGCTGATTCTCTTTCTGCTTGTATTCACCTTCAAGCTGTGTCTGAACCGCTTTCAGTTCCGGCATTGCCATCATAATTTCCTGAGTATTTACATTCCCGAATTTCAGCGTCTGTTGCGCAAATGCCACAGTTCCGACAAACAGCAATAAACTCAATAGTTTTAATTTACTTCTCATCTATTCAATTTTAAATTATTGTTTCTTTATCCCCATTCGTTCCAACACCATATCACTAATATCGTATTTCGGATCGGAATACAAAACCCCGATGCCGGATGATTTATCAAAGACAGCAGCGTAATTCTTTTCGCCTGCAATTTCCGAGATCGCATTGAATATTTCATCCTGAATAGGCTTTATCAGCGACTCTCTTTTCTTGAACAATTCGCCCTGCGGTCCGAAGTAATGCTGTTGCAAACTTTTAGCCTTTTTCTCCTTAGACACGATCTCTTCTTCACGTTTTTTCTTCATCTCATTCGACAGAAAAACATTCTCGGTCTGATATGCCTTATACAATTCCGACACTTCACTGTAAAGTTTTTCTATCTCTTTCTGCCATGTAACAGACAGTTGGTTCAGTTGCTCATTTGCAGCTTCATAAGCCGGTATGTTCTTTAAAATATACTCAGAATCCACAAATACATATTTCTGTGCAAAGGTAAATTGCCCTGCCAGAAAAACTACAAATATTAATAAAATCTTTTTCATGGTCATCAGTTTTATTAAACTATACATTCAAAAATCGAACCATCTTTTCCGAAATTATATCTTTTAAAACGATTGACCAATAATAAAGTGGAACTGACTACCTCCTGCATTCGGCCTGAACGGAACGTTGTCGTAACCATATCCCCAGTCGATTCCCATGAGGCCAAAGATAGGCAAAAAGATACGCAAACCAACACCGGCTGAACGTTTTAACTCGAAAGGATTGTAATTTTTGAACTCACTCCAGGCATTTCCTGCTTCGGCAAAAACAAGAGCAAAAACTGTTGCCGAGGGTTGAAGAGTGATCGGATATCTTAATTCGAGTGTCAGTTTAGTATAAAGGTTTCCGTCATACGCCTGACGGCCGTCGATGAATGCCATAGGTGTTAATGAAGAGTTCTCATATCCCCTTACGCCAATAGTCTCACTACCATAAGTATTATATCCCGACATACCGTCTCCTCCCACAACAAACTTTTCAAATGGCGACTTAAGATATTTATTGTAATACCCGAGGAAACCCATCTGGACACGTCCCATGATAACAAGCTTACGTGCTCTGTCAAGCGGCTTGAATATGGCACCCTTAAATGTCCATTTATGATATTCAATATTCTT
>JAOZOF010000434.1 GCA_029933425.1 Marinilabiliaceae bacterium | reverse complement strand
AATGTCAAGGACTACTACGATTACGATATCGACCTGCCTCTGAAGGACTCTGTTCTGCAGACTGACACCATCGATAATTATGTAATGAAGAAGATCAGCTATTATAGTATTCACAATAAAAAAGTGATCGCACTGCTGTCTGTTCCGAATGAGGTGAAAAAGCCCGTTCCCGTCATTATTCTTCTTCACGGCGTAGGCGATCGTAAAACCGTGGATTACATTCAGGCAGGACACGATTTTTATGTGAAGAAAGGATATGCCGTTTTTCGTATCGACATCGCAAATCACGGTGAACGCATCGAGGATGATTATGAAGTTGATTTCACCGGCAACAGAAAATTCTGGACCCGTGACCTGATGGCACAGACAGTATTTGACCTTCGGCGCGGCATCGACCTGATAGACAAAATGCCTGAAGTTGACGGCAGCCGTATTGGTTTTTACGGGGTCAGCCTTGGAAGTTTCATTGGCACCGTGTTCTGTGGCGTTGACGATCGCGTGAAGGTTCCTGTGATGGCGCTTGCAGGAGGAGGAATAAACATTTTCTGGGGCACTAAGGCTCTCACAAGTGAAGCTAAAAACTATTTCAGCATCATCGATCCTCTGAACTTTGTTGAGATGATCAGCCCCAGACCTCTTCTGATGATAAATGCCAGTAATGATGAGATTGTTCCGCCGCTGACTTCAAAACGTCTTTACCATGCTGCCAAAGAGCCTAAACACATCATCTGGTACGAATCGAAACACCGTGATCTCCCGATCGATAAAGCCTATCAGGAAGGATTGAAATGGTATAAGAAATACCTGTAAATGTTAATCACCTACGGTGTGGCTTCGAGCCACGCCGTAGGTTTATGATCTATTTCGGACTCTTAACCCACTTTTCGGTGAAAGCAACATGCTTGATCGTTCCTTTCTTTCCCTTCAGATGATAAGAGTATGTAACATGTATCTTCCCGTCTTTTGCCTGAATAGCTGTAGGATATGCGAATGAACCTTCCCCGTCAGCCATTTTGTCAAGATGTCTGGTATATTTCCAGGTCTTTCCCTCATCCTCCGACAGGCTTACAGCTAAACTATTTCTTCCGTTTTCAAGGTCATTGTATACCATCAGCCATCTGCCGCTTTTAAGCATGATAGCATCCACACTTGCACCGGGATTAAGGAGTTCCGTTTTTTCAACGGCAGTCCAACTGTAGCCTTCATCAGTTGACTCACTGATCATAATGCGGGTTGGTGCATCTCCGTTATCGCGCATGTAAGCCACCAAAGTACCGTCTTTCTTCTGAACTATCGCAGGCTGAATGTTACCCCGTCCCACAATTGGCAAACTTGGTGTCCATGTTTCACCATTGTCGTCAGAAATAGCCACAAGCGACATATTGAATCCGTCAGAGTACAAAGGCAGAAGTATCCTTCCGCTTTCAAGAACAAAAGGAGTTATCCTTGTCATCCAGCCTGTCTCACGTTTTTTCTTGTCAAGCGCAGCCTTGTAGATCATATCCTCATATTTGGGAGCATACTCAGCCCATGTAAGATCATCACGGCCTACCTTTTTAAATCCCTCTTTGATAGTTTTCGCAAAATTGTCATCCGGCTTCAGAAGTATCACATCCTGCCAGTCCCATTTGGGAGCTCCGTCACCCAGGAAATTATCTGAAGTCCTGTACTTCAGAACTGATGTTTCCCACTTATTGGCCTGCACCACTATCCAAAAAAGGAACAACTTTCCTTCTTTGTTCAAAAACAGAACAGGATTGCAATCAGGATGCCCCGGAGTATCAGCCATCACAAATGTTTTGCTCCACTCCTTCTCCCCCTTTTTCAGCCTTGCCCCCATAATGGCAACATCATTAGCACTGCGTTCTCCCGAGCCCTCGAACCAGCACGACAGAAGGTCTCCGTTCGGAAGCTCTACTATCGAACTTGAATGAACATGCTTACTCTGAAACGGAAAGATGTATTGCTCCTCATAAGAAGTCTTTTTACCCTTTCCGGAAGCTGAGATTTCAGTAACCATACCTGTAGTTCCAAGCATCAGGATCATTAATATCAGAACCCTGCTGCTCTTTTTAATTGTAATTCTTGATGTACGCATATCTTTTGAATTTATGTTTCAACTCAAAGAAAAGGTATTTACTAACCTTTATCTTCTTGATTTTAAATAAAAACACATGTAAAATTGACATTTGACTCAACCTGAACATCTACAAAGTATATAAAAAAAACCTCCCTGTATCTAATACAAGAAGGCTTTTTGTCGGGGTGATCCTGAC
>JAOZOF010000139.1 GCA_029933425.1 Marinilabiliaceae bacterium | reverse complement strand
CCGGAAGGTTATCCCATACAGTAGAAAACTGTTCCATTTTTATTTCGGGGATATCGATCAGCACAGGCGCATCCGGAACCGGAAGTTTTGCATTTTTTCCATTGGGATAATTTCCTATCAGATCGCGCAGAGAAAAATATTTATCGGTAGGTTGTCCGGCTTCGTTTATGGGTGCATCGTAGTCGTAACTCGTCACATCAGGCTCGTAACCTTTACCTCCCGAGTTTGCCCCGGCAGTAAATCCGAAATTCGTACCGCCGTTTATCACGTAAAGGTTAAATGACAATTTGTTGTCCATCAGAAAACTAACCTGCCTCAGGACGTTCTTAACATCAGGACGGGCCCATTTCTCACCCCAGTGAGTCAGCCATCCGGGATAAGTCTCACTGCTGAAAACAGGCACTCCGGGGTTCATTTTTCTTGCAAGAGCAAACTGGCCTTTGTTTCCTCCGGGATCAAGTCCGACTGCAGCACCCGGCAGACTCCCCGCCTCAAGCATGTAAGTTGTTGCGCCGTCGGAAGTGTAAAATGGAACATCTATTCCCAATGATGTCCACAACTCTTTTAGGCGGTTCATGTAAGTACGGTCGTTGCCGTAACTTCCGTATTCGTTCTCTATCTGCACCATTATCACAGGGCCTCCGTTAGTGATCAGATACGGCTTGACAATACCCGCCATAGTAGTGATGTACCGTTCCACCGCGCTCATGTAACGATCGTCCATGCACCGGAGCTTAATGTCAGGGATGCTGAGCAGGTACGGCGGAATACCCCCGAGGTCCCACTCCCCGCAACTGTACGGCCCGGGACGGAACAGCATGAACATCCCCTCCTCCTTCACCAGCTTCATGAATTCCTCAAGATCGCGGTTCTCCGTTTTGAAATCGAAATTTCCTTCACTTGTCTCGTGATAGTTCCAGAAAACATAAGTAGCTATCGTGTTACATCCCATGGCTTTAGCCATTTGAATACGCTGCCTCCAGTATTGTTTTGGAATACGGCTGTAATGCATCTCCCCCGAAATGATCTGGAAAGGTTTCCCGTCGAGAAGAAAATCGTTCCCGCTAAGAGCAAATGTATGCCCGGTTGTGTTTTCCGCTGCCTTTGAACTTTCGTTATCGAAGCTTTTTGATGCCGTGAATCCGGTGATCATTAAAACAGCAACTAAAATAGTAAAGTATGTATTCTTCATTTTTTATATTTTTTATCTGATTAAAGATATGAAAAATCCTTCAGACCCGGACATGCACCTTTGAATTCAAAACGATAACAGAATATTCAACACACCGATATCAGGCTTGTAGCCTTTGGAAGAAACAAGTTGTAAATTAAACCTTTTTAACACGAATTTCTGATTAAATTTTGTTAATTGCATGAGTTTTTCTGAAGCATCCGCACTGTTCGCATCCGAACGCCGGCGTGTTCGATTTCGAACAGTAAAAAGAAAAACACATTATGCCTGTCATTTGTTTTTAAAAGATTTTCAGCAACTTAAAACAACTGGCCTGCAAATTGCGGAAGTGTAGAATTAATTATTAAATCAAAAAAATGCACCTATGAAAAGATTGTTTTTTCCGGGTTTTCTGATAACTCTGCTGTTGTCATCAAACCTGCTGACTGCCCAGGAAGTTAAGATCAAATTCAGTGAATACGACCTGGACAACGGACTTCATGTCATTCTGCACAAAGATCAGACTATTCCTATTGTTTCTGTTTCGGTAATGTATCACGTGGGATCGAAAAATGAAGATCCTAAAATGACCGGATTTGCACACTTCTTTGAACACCTGATGTTCGAAGGTTCTGAAAATATCGGGCGCGGCGAATACTCAAAATATGTAGAAAAAGCCGGCGGAACACTGAATGCGAACACTTCCAACGACCGAACTTACTACTATGAAATATTGCCTTCAAACCAGTTGAAACTCGGGCTTTGGCTGGAATCGGAACGAATGCTTCATGCAAAGGTTGATTCAATAGGTATCGCAACCCAGAAAAAGGTGGTGTCGGAAGAGAAAAAACAAAGATACGACAACACTCCTTACGGAACACTGCTTATGGAAATGATGAAGCGTGCCTTCACAGTTCATCCGTATCGCTGGACAACCATAGGCGATATGGATCAGCTACTGAAAGCTAAAGACGAAGATTTCGTGAATTTTTACAAAACATTTTACGTGCCAAATAATGCCGTTCTTGTTGTTGCCGGTGATATTAACATCGACTCAACAAAACAGTGGATAAATGACTATTTCGGAGGCATTCCAAGAGGAACAAAAAAGATATTCCGACCCTCGGTTGTTGAACCTCCTCAGAAAGCTGAGATCAGGGACACCATCTACGATAATATTCAGCTTCCGTTAATTGCTCAGGGATACCACATCCCTGCCATGAACACTTCCGATTATTATGCAGTTATGATGCTCAGTTCTCTACTGTCCGACGGACAAAGCTCACGCCTTTATAAAGAACTTGTAGACAAAAAACAGATGGCTGTTCAGATCGGAAGTTTCCCGCTGCCTTTCAGAGATCCCAGTCTTGCATTGATCTATGCCCTGCCTAACATGGGGACTGACCCAAAGACACTTGAAGATGCCATCGATGCAGAGATCGACAAAGTAAAAAATAATCTGATATCGGAAGAAGAGTACAAAAAGCTGAAAAATAAGTTTGAAACTGATTATGTAAGTTCAAACGAAAGACTCGCATCACGTGCCGAGAATCTGGCAACGGATTACACATACTTCAAGAACACTGACCTTATAAATCACGAACTGAATAAAATAAAGTCAGTGTCACGGGAAGATATCAAACGTGTTGCCAATAAATATTTCACCAAAAACAACCGTGTTGTTCTTTACTATTTACCCAAATCAGAAAAGAAATAATTAAATAAATTTATTCCGATGAAAAGGATACTATTAAGCATAATAATATCAGCATTTATTTTTCAGGTAAATGCACAGATAGACAGAACAAAGGCCCCTGCAGCCGGACCTGCACCTGAGGTCAGAATAGGAGATTACCAATCGTTCAAACTGGATAACGGGTTGACGGTGTTTGTCATTGAAAACCATAAAGTACCAATGGTAACTTATTCGCTGGCATTGGACCTTGACCCCATCCTTGAAGGCGATAAGGCCGGTTACGTAAGCATGGCCGGTGACCTGTTGAGAGCAGGAACGACAAATCGCACCAAAGACCAGATTGATGAGGCCGTAGATTTTATCGGCGCGTCTCTTTCAACATCATCAAAAGGTATCTATGGTCGAAGTCTTACAAAATACTCGGAGAAACTTCTCGACATCATGTCGGACATACTTTACAACTCTACATTCCCGGAGAGTGAACTTGAGAAGAACAGAAAACAGCAGCTCACCGGGTTGCAAAGTCAGAAAACAGAACCACGTGCTATTGCAGCAAATGTTTCAGGGGTTCTGCTTTACGGCAAAGATCATCCCTACGGCGAAGTTGTCTCCGAAGAAACACTTAAGAACATAACCGTAAATGATTGTAAGAACTATTACAAAACATATTTCCACCCAAATGTGGCATATCTGGTAATGGTAGGAGATATTACACTGAAAGAAGCTAAAAAACAGGCAAACAAATATTTCTCTGATTGGAAACCCGGCGATGTTCCTAAGCACAAATATGACTTCCCTAAAGGATACGACTCTCCCAAAGTGGTTGTAGCTAACAAGGACGGAGCTAAACAATCGGTAATTGAAGTTACTTACACAGTAAACCTTAAACCCGGTGAGAAAGATGTAATGCCTGCAGGTGTAATGAACGAGATCCTGGGTGGTGGAGGTTTCAGCAGCCGTCTTTTTCAAAACCTTCGTGAAGACAAAGGATACACATACGGTGCATACTCTTCATTAAGATCAAACAAGCTGGCAGGCCGTTTCACTGCTACTGCATCCGTTCGCAATGCTGTTACCGACAGTGCCCTTGTGGAGATGCTGAAGGAGATGAATAAAATACGTGATGAGAAAGTTCCTGAAGAAGATCTGAACATCACAAAAAATATTATTGCAGGAAATTTTGCAAGATCACTTGAAAACCCGCAAACTATTGCAAGGTTTGCTTTGAATACTGCAATTTACGACCTGCCTGCCGATTACTACAAAACATATCTTCAGCGCCTTGCTGCCGTTAATGCCGACGATGTTCAGGCAATGGCAAAAAAATATATCCTTCCTGAACATGCAGTGATACTTGCCGTTGGTGACGTTTCACAGATAAAGGATAAAATGAAACATTTAAGTCCTACGGGAGAGGTAGATCAGTATGATTTCTACGGGAATGAGGTCAAGGAGAGTGCTGTGCCTGCAGGATTGACTGTAGAACAGGTGATCGACAATTACATTAAAGCAAGAGGTGGAGAAGAGAACATCCTGAAGATAAAAAATGTGAAGTCGGAAGCAACTGCCTCTATTCAGGGAATGACGCTGAACATCACTTCTTACAAAGAGGTGCCTAACAAAATTTGCGTTGAGACCTACATGAACGGCAATCTTTTATCGAAACAGATATGCGACGGCGAGAATGCTAAGGTTGTAAGTATGCAGGGAGAGCAGAAACTACAGGGAAAGATGCTTGATCAGATGAAATATCAGGCCTATCTGTTCCCCGAACTTGAATACAGCAAGGAGGGTTACAAGACAGAGATGACAGGCATGGAAGATGTTGACGGCAAACCGGCATACAGGGTTAAAGTGACAAATCCTGCCAGAGATACGCAAACTCTTAGCTTTGACAAAGAATCGGGCCTCATGGTAAAAGAAGTAACTCCAACACCACAGGGAAGTTCAACTACATTCGTAAAAGAGTACAAAGAGGTGAATGGAGTTAAATTCCCTGTTAAAGTGACACAAAGTGTAGGGCCTCAGATGATTGATGTAAACGTGGAAAAGATAGAGGTGAATACCGATATCGAAGAAAGTAAATTTGAAATATAAAATCAATCACATACACCTGACAGGTTTTTACCCCCTCCCTGTTGGGTTTCCCTCTGGTTACAGGGGGGACGGAAGGGGGGTAAACAGACAAGACCTCAACACATAAAAAAACGGCCTCCGCAAAGCGGAAGCCGTTTTTTTGTATTTCAAATTGAGCGCAGATTATTCCATTATCTCTTTAAGAGTAATGTAATCGCCTACGCGACCTGTAAGTTTTTCAACCTCTGTGTTAACAGGAAGAGTTTTCTTTCCGGGACGCCATCCTGCAGGACAAACCTCACCTGTTTTGTGTGCGTGCTGATGAGCTTCGATCTGACGAATGAACTCTTTAACACTTCGACCTACAGGAGGAGCCTGTACTTCCTGTGCCATTACTACACCATCAGGATTGATGAGGAAACGTCCGCGAAGAGCAAGACCTGCACCTTCGATCAATACGCCAAACTTAGCTGAAACCTCACCTGTTGTATCAGCACCGATAGTCAGTTTAAGACCTTCGAGAAGAGGCTCTGTCTCAGCAAATCTTTTGTGGCTGAATTTTGTATCAGTAGAAATTGCAAGTACCTCACATCCGAGACGACCATTTATCTCGTCAAGACTTGCGTTCATTGCTGCTATCTCAGTAGGACAAACAAAAGTAAAATCAGCAGGGTAGAAACAGATAACTGTCCATTTTCCTTTGTAATCTTCGCTGCTTACTTCTACATATTTCCCTGTTGCTGCATTGTATGCCTCCAATTTAAATTCAGGCATTGGCTTTAATACTAAAACTCCACTTTGTTCCATAATTTTTTATTTTTTATGTTATTAAAACTTGGTTAATATTTTTGGTTTCAGTAAGTCTAACAACTGCATTCGAGAAATGTTTACTAATGCTCAAAAAAATATTATTATGTTTTGTCGGATTGCTTCATAAAAAGGCATAAATATCTGTGTTCATATATATTACAATGTTTATCTAAAGGACACGAAGGCAGGGTTAAATTTTGTTAATGTTCAGGATAAAATGAAAACTAAAGAAATAACAGTATCTCTTCTATTGAACTTACTTCGATCAACAGGCCTGCTGCACGATCGTCAATATTTTTCCCTGCAAGTTCGGCTGTCCACCCTCCGAATTGCGTAAGACAAAGAACCCTTTTACCTTTCTGCCAGGCAAATGCCAGTTCTGAAAGTGTTCCCGACCCGCCTCCTGCCGCAACAATGATATCAGCAGCGTTAATTATGACCAGGTTTCTTGCGATGCCTATTCCCGTGGGAATGGTAACATCAACAAATGGATTGGCGTATTCATCAGTATCTTCGGGAAGTATTCCGATCGTCTGTCCTTCAAAAGCTCCGGGTGACAGTTTAGCCCCTTTGCACACAGCTTCCATAAATCCGCCTTTACCACCGCATACGATCACTCGGCCGGGTGATGCGATACTTTTTCCCAGGTCAACTCCGAATTCGTATAGCTCCTTGCTGCATAAATTCTGTCCTGGACCTATAATTCCTATCTTTTGCATGATACTTTGTTTTGTGAATTCAGGATTAAAGTTAGTTGTTTTTTGCTTAACCGGTGCGGGGTGACCTACGGTGTCGTTGCGAGCGTCACCGTAGGTTTACCATTTATTCCAAAAAGATTTTTTACATTTATCTTTTCAAAATTAAAAGTTCATATGTCCTCCCAAAACAAATACAAAGTAAAAGGCCGTATCTGGATAGAGATAAACGATGAAACGTTCATTGGCGAGGGAAAGGCACTTTTGCTGAAAAAAACTGCCGAACTTGGTTCCCTGCGCAAGGCTGCTACCGAAATGAACATCTCCTACCGAAAGGCGTGGTACAGCATCAACCACATGAACAAAGCGGCCGAAAAGCCTGTGATCATTTTAAAACACGGCGGGAAGCAGGGAGGCATTGCCGAGATCACTGATTTCGGGAAAGAGATACTCGACAAGTTTGAAAAGATAAAAAAAGAGTTTAGCATCTTTCTTGAATCCCGGTCAAAATCCCTGAACCGTAATTCTTAATTATTGGGGGCGCGACTCAAAGTCGCACCCCCAATAATCTTTTAGATTTCGTTATTCCCTATTTGTATAACGCATGTTTTTTGCGATATTTGTTCCGGAGAAGCATCAGTCCCTAAAAAAATTAACGACAAACAGGAAATTCAATAAAAATGCCCGGTACAGCATCAATAAACAGAGGTAAATTAAGCGAAGTGTGGCTCAAGGCCTCTATCCTTGGTGCCAACTGGGCAGCATCCGAAATAATTCTTGGCAGCTTCCTTCACAACCTGCATATACCTTTCAAAGGAAATATCCTCACCGCGATAGGTCTGATACTGATGATCTCGGTGGCGTACATCTGGAAGGACAAAGGTCTGTTCTGGCGTAGCGGACTGATCTGTGCCCTGATGAAAACCATGTCGCCGAGTGCCGTAATTTTCGGTCCTATGGTCGCTATTTTTGCCGAAGCTTTTATCCTTGAGGCCTCTACCCGTCTTCTCGGTCGTAACTTCATCGGCTTCTTCGTGGGTAGTGCATTTGCCATGCTGTGGATACTGTTTCAACGCATCATCAACATCATCATCTTTTACGGCTTCAACATCGTTGAGATATACGCTGATCTGTTGAAATATACGGAAAAACAGATGGGTATCGATTTTGACACTTTCTGGCTTCCGGTGCTTGTTCTTGCAGGCGGGTATGTGCTTTTCGGATTCTTTACCACGATCGTAGCCGTAAAAACAGGCAGACAAGTGAGTAAAAAAACGGATGATGTAAAACTTAAACAACCCGGAAAGGATCTTGAGTTCAAAACCAAACCAGGCGCTGATTTTCCTTATTCTATCCCCTGGCTTGTGTTCAGTTTTGCAGCATTGATAACTACTTTGGTAATTAACAATGAATTTTCACCTTTGGTGTGGATGCCGGTTTCCGCATCGTTAGTTGCCATTTGGGTAATGCGATACAAAAGAGCTATGCGGCAGCTTTCGCGCCCGAAGTTCTGGATATCATTCGCTGTGATAACTCTTCTGGCTTCGCTTCTGTTCTCTTACTTTAACAACAGCGGATGGGAAGAGGGTTTCATCATCGGCCTTCAGATGAATTTCCGGGCAGCTGTAGTGGTTGTGGGGTTTGCCGTGCTTAGCACCGAACTTTACAATCCTGTCATACGGGATTTTCTTGCCGGGTCGGTCTTTAAGCAGGTTCCTGTTGCTCTTGAGGTGGCTTTTGAGTCGCTGCCATACGTAATAGCCAATCTGCCTGATGCTCGTAAATTCCTTAAAAATCCTGCCGAAGTGATACGTCTTTTGGTACGGTTTGCAGAAAAACGTTACCGCGAGCTGAAAGGTGACAGTCAGCCTCAGGTTTTCATTATTTCCGGCGATATTGAGAGCGGTAAGACCACGATGCTAACAAGTCTTGCATCGAAACTTAAAAGTGAAAATATTAGTGTCGGGGGGATTTACTCACAACGTATAATAGAAAAAGGGATAACCACAGGTTACAACTTCGTATCGTTCGACACAGGTGAAAAGTATCAATATCTGAAATTAAAAACAGGAATGAAAAGTGAAGAGATCGGGAGGTGGGAGGTCATTCCCGGTTCGTTCAGGAAAGGGAAAGAGATGCTATCGGAACAACTGCTTAAAGGTAATAATGTGATCATCATCGACGAAGCAGGAAAACTCGAAACAGAGGGGAAAGGATGGAAAGAAGACATTGAACGATTACTTGCCTTGCCGGGCATTGTTCTTGTTTTGTCAGTCAGGAAGAAATATGTCAGTGATGTAATTAAAGCCTTTGATCTTATCGCTCCAGTTGTCTTGGATGTCTCAAACCCGGATACAGAAGAAGAACTCTGTTCCCGGATCTCGGACATAGTGCATCAACAAAATATTTAATTGCCCTCCCCATCTAAACTAAAACACTGCTAACATTT
>JAOZOF010000138.1 GCA_029933425.1 Marinilabiliaceae bacterium | reverse complement strand
TAGGCAAATATTCCCAGAAAATAAAGTATCACATATTTATTGGTGAATAACTCTTTGTAACTGTCCATCGAGCCTGTCTTCTCATCTTCTTTAAGTTCAATATCCGGAATATCCATAAATGCAATTACAACAACCATTATCACATTTATCAACACAAATACCCAATATACCGAAACCCACGGAAAAGAATTTTGCACCAGCTCCGACATCAGACCAATTAATGGTTTATCCGTATTGCCTTCGGTAATGTTAGTAACCAGATAAGTGAACATTTGCGGACTCAGGAAAGATGCGATACCGAACATCAGTTGTCCCAACTCGGCATTGAAAGCGTAATGCTCCTCTCCCCCTGCCACCCGCAGTAACGGATTTACCACTACCTGAAGCATGGTCATACCTGCACCGATTGTGAACAGAGAGATTACGAACACATTAAATGTGGGGAAAAGAACGAATATCAGAGTTGCAACAGCAGCAAGGGCAAAAGACAGGATCATCATTTTTTTACCACCCCATTTTTCAAGTAAGATACCTGACGGGATAGATAAAACGCCATAAGGAATGAAAAATGCAAAAGGCAGCAATCCGGCCATCGTTTCCGAAAGAGTAAAGCTTGCCGAAACATTAGGATTAAGTGCCCCGAGAATATTCGTAAGAAAAGATATAACAAAAAAAACAAGAAAGATAAGTACTACTACAACGTAATTGCGTTTCATTCAATAAAAGTTTAATTCACAGATAAGGGCTATAAAATTAAACTTATTATTCAAAAAAAGAAGAGTATCATTACTTCTTCATCCTCTGATTCTGTGCATCGTAGTAAAGTGCGGCAGCTCCAAGCACGGCAATATCATCCTGTTTTGAAGCTACTATCTGAAGTTTGTTTATGGTCTGCTTATACTTAAAGGTCTTTATTTTTTTCCACATACTTTTTTCAAAATAAGGGAATGCTTTTGAAAGAGGACCACCGATAGTGATTATCTCCGGGTCAACGGTATAAAGAATTGTTTTGATCAGATTTCCAAGGTCGAAACCGTAATACTCGAATATGGCACGTGCTATTTTATCCTTTCTCTTTGCCCTGTTCAGAAAGGTAAGGGCCGGTACGCCATACTTATATTCAAAGAAGGCATCGTTCAGATAAAACTCATAGTTTTGTTCCTTGTAGGCAATATCACCGAACTCGCCGGCACCGCAGTTCGTTCCCGAATAAAGATGTCCTTTAAAGATTATTCCTGCCCCCACTCCGGCGCCCAGGATCAAACCAACACTGTTTTCGTATCCCTGAGTCTGACCGAAATATGTTTCCCCTATTGCAAAACAGTTGGCATCATTGTTAACATACACTTTCAGTCCGAAATGACTTTCAAGAATCTCTTTGATATGAACCTCATGCCATGAAGGAATAGTCTGTACGTCATACACTATCCCCTTCTCCACATCCACAATGCCGGGAACTCCAATGCCTATACCGGCAATTTCATCATCTTTTACTTCATTGATAACATTAAACACCTCCGTAAGGATCTCGTTTTCCAGGGCTTTATTGTTTATCACTCTGACAATGCTTTTCTCTATCCGGCCGTCTTTTACCTTTCCTGCAACTAATGTTTTTCCGCCAAATGATATGCCTATTACAGCGTTTTGGTTCATGATTTGGGGTTTATTGGTTTAGGGTTACAATATCTGATCTGTTTGCAATGCTTTGTCCGGTACGGTGCAAAAACACTGCAAACAGAAATATTTTTTATTGCTTGTTCCTGTCAAGGTACAGTGACGCTGCGCCGAGAACAGCAATATTCTTCACATCAGAAAAGATAACTTCGAAATCGGTAACTGCACCCGGGAACGGGAAATCTTTTATGGTCTCCCACATGCTCTCTTCAAAGAATTCTTTTGAGTGGGCCACAGACCCGCCGATGATCACTTTGCGCGGATCGACCGACAACATGATAGTCTTTATGGCATTACCCATGTGAACACCAAACTCCCTGAAAGCTTTCAGGGCTGTCTCATCTCCCTGTGCTGCCACTTTGGCAAGCTCTTCACCGTTTGTGCTGTATTTATCCTTAAAGAACTTACCGCTGCAGTAATCCTCATACATCGAATCAAGATACATGATATTACCGAACTCTCCCGAACCACAATGCGCATCAGGTATCAGGAATCCGTCCTTAATGATACCGCCACCCATGCCTGTCCCTATGGTAAGTCCTACAAAGTCCTTTTCATCTTTTCCGCTTCCAAAGCGTGATTCGCCAAGTGCAAAACAATTTGCATCGTTATCGAGATAAACAGGAACTTTGAAATAGTCTTCCAGGTAATCTTTAAGATGAACCTCTTTCCACGACGGGATATTCTGGATATCGTATGCAATACCCTTTTCACGGTCAACGAGTCCGGGAATACCGATACCGATACCTTTAACGTTATCATCGAACAATTTTTCAATGACTCCCACGATGCTGTTAATTACATCCTGAGGATCTTCGCTCTGTGCCGGAATTAACTCGTGGATAACATTTTTCAATTCCATATTGTCAACTCTGCCGGCAGCAACTTTTGTTCCGCCAAGGTCAACACCAATAAGTGAAATAGTCTTTTTGTCCATTATGATTTAAATATATCTTTAATACTAACTGTTTTATTATTTATAATTGGTTTAGCCCAGAAACTGATACTCAAAATGTATCCCATAGTGATATACAGGAACATCATACCAACTTTCAGTGATGTGAGGTCACTCAGTCCGCCTATCAGTATCTGTACAACAGCACCTCCTGCAATTCCCGTCATAAGGATACCTGCAAATGAACCATGATGTTTTTTCACAGAGTTAAGACCAAGTGACATGATAACAGGATACATTACCGAAAGGAAGAAACCTGCTATCGGGAATGCCCACAATGAAACCTCTGCCCCGCCGAACAATCCGGCTGTCACACTCAGAATTGCCAGAATTGTAAAATACCTCAGAACGATCTTGCTATCGATCAGTTTCAACAAAATCAAACCCAGGATACCTCCTATCGTCATTAATCCCCAGAAATATGAAACGGCATCAGCCCCAACTGTTTCGGGATCGAAGCCGTGATAATTACTCAGGAACTTCGACATCCAGTAAGAAATGCCCTGCTCTGTTCCTACATAGGCAAAAATGCCAAGGAAATATAGTATCACATATTTATTGGCAAAAAGCTCAACGTAACTCTCCTTTGATCCGACTTTTTCATCCTCCTGAAGCTCCACCTTGGGAAATTTCACAAATAAAATGATCACCATCATTACAACACTCATCAGTGCAAAAACCCAGTAAACAGACACCCACGGGAATGAATTGGAAACAAGATCACTCATTAGTCCGATGAATGGCTTTGCTGTTTCACCTTTTGAGATATTGGTAACCAGGTAAGTGTACATCTGCGGACTTATGAATGATGCAAGACCGAAGATAAGCTGTGCCAGCACCGAATTAAAGGCAAAATGTTCTTCCCCTCCGGCTACTCTCAACAGAGGATTTATTACAACCTGCAAAACAGCCATACCTGTTCCAATAGTAAACAACGATACAACAAATACATTAAAGGAAGGGGCCAGTGCAAATATCAATGCTCCCGCAAAGGCAAAAAAGAATGCCAGGATCATCATTCGTTTCTCCCCCCATTTTTCAAGCAATACCCCTGAAGGTATTGACATTACACCGTAAGCAATAAAAAATGCAAACGGGAGAAAACCTGCCATCGTTTCAGACAGGGTATAACTACTAGAGACATTTGGGTTAAGTGCTCCAAGAATATTTGTCAGAAATGAAATAACAAAAAATGTTACCAGGATAAGCACTACAATTGCGTAATTTCGCTTCATTTGTGATTATTTAAATAAGTAATATATCAAAAATATAAATTCTGCCTGATGAATGGAAAGCCTGTCCCAACCACCTGAAATCCATTAACAAACAGGACATATCTTCACGGTACTAACTATAATTCAAAGGATTTGGATCCAAAAGTATGACATAAATATAATCTATGCAAATTATTGCACTAATTAAACAGCAATTTCAAATTATTATGTTTTAATAAACAACATTTCCTTTTCTTTTATTGGACTTTTATCAAATACCATAAACCATATCATATAACATCCATATACCAAGTTTTAATAACACTTTGTAAATAATATTTTGATTAACAGTTCCTTTTTTATAAATTTATGTGCAATTATTTGCACTAATCAACAAACTATCCTAAACAGTTTATTAATGCTACCCAATTTCAAATCCATAGTTTATGCAAAAAATCAACTATATTTTAATCATATTCATCCTGATCAGCAATCGGGTCACGCCCCAGCGCTATCCATTCCCCCGGCATACAGAGTACCATAAACACATCAAACCGTCGCAATACACACAGAATGAACTAGACGATCAGGTCAGGTCATTCTATAACACATGGAAAAGCCTTTACCTGAAGAACGGTTGTGAAACCGACCAGTTCTATGTGTTTTTTGACAGTGATAACACTATCACAGTATCAGAGGCAATGGGATACGGAATGATGATAATTCCTTTGATGGCAGGATATGATCCTGAAGCCCAAACCTATTTCGACGGTTTGTACCGGTATTACAAAGCACACCCAAGCGGCTTAACACCTAATCTGATGGCATGGAAACAGATCACCGGCTGTGTAAATGCCGACGGTGATGATTCCGCCTCCGACGGCGATATCGATATTGCTTTCGGATTGTTGCTGGCACACGAACAGTGGGGCAGCACCGGAGAAATAAATTATTTGTATCATGCAAAGATGATAATCAAAGACCTTATGGGAGAAACCTCGCAAAAAGGTGATATCAACCAGGATCTTAGTACTGTAAAACTCGGCGACTGGGTAAGCTCGGGAAGTTACATGAACTCAACAAGAACATCTGACTTCATAACCGATCATTTTCGTGCCTTTGCATGTGTGTCAGATGACAGCCTTGCCTGGATAAAGATAACCGACAAGTGCTACGAACTGGTCTCGGATATGCAGAAAAATTACAGTCCTCAAACAGGATTACTCCCTGATTTCATCGTTAACATAAATGGAACTGCAGAACCTGCTCCGCCTGATTTTCTTGAAGGAAAACTTGACGGACACTACTCGTACAATGCCTGCCGCGACCCGTGGAGACTGGGAACTGATTATCTTTTAAACGGTGAAGCAAAAGCCCTGAATGCCGTAAAAAAAATAAACAGCTGGTTGTATCAGAAAACAGGGGGAAACCCGTCGAGAATTTATGCCGGATATTACTTAAACGGTAATGCTGCTGCCAACTGGCAGGATGTATCCTTCACCGCCCCTTTCGCAGTAGGTGCCATGCTTGACACAACGAAACAGGATTGGCTGAACAAACTTTATGATGAAGTCCTTTCATCCAAAACATCAGAGAACGGGTATTACGGTAATACTTTAAAACTGCTTTCAATGCTTGTACTTTCGGGTAATTACTGGGTTCCTCCATGCGAAGTTTACAGCAGTATAAAAAAACACCAATCAGACAGTGATGGTTTCACAGTATATCCTACAAGAACTAACGGGCGCGTGAACATTTCGTTCCCGACAGCTTCGCCCCGGCAGAAAGCAGAAGTTAAGATCATCAACATGACCGGCAGTGTTGTTCTGGAGCGATCGATTGATCCCGCCGGCAGTATTCCCATAGATCTGTCATCTTTCCCGGCAGGCATTTATCTTGTCAGCCTTTTCAGCAAGAATGGTAAATTAAAAGGTGTGAAAAAAATAATCCTGGAATAAAGTCTAACCCATCCTCATGGCGCTTCCCTTTAAAATAAAGTTAGAAGGAATAACTGATATTTTCTTGTCTGTTTTCGGGTTTGCAAGCTGCGCCATCAGAACCTGAGCAGCTTTATAGCCCATTTCATAAGCAGGGATTTTCAGTAACGACATATTGCCGGAAAGCTGTTTTGTTCCTGAAACCGTGTCAATTGTTATTACCATCATATCTCCCGGAACATCTATCCCCTCCCTCTGAAGATATGAGATCACTTCAAAAGAACTTGTGACATTTTTTACAAATATAACCTCCGGACGTTCATCCCGGCCGATGATCTCTGCAACTATCCTGTCTGAACTTTTACTCTCCATTTCGGTGTAAAAGAAAGATACATCTTCAGTATTTCCACTCACACTCTCATACGCCGACAAAAACGATGATACTATCTGATGATCAACAGGACAGTTTTCATGTTCTAGTAACAGGGCTACCCTGTTCACCCCTACCGACTGCAAATATTTAACACTCTGATATACACCATTGAACATATCTGGCAATACAGAACTGATACCTGTTTCCGATTCAGGTTCAAAAACAGACACAACAGGCATTGCATCATCAATTAGTCCTGAATAAAAACCGGCAGGAATAGTACGGTCGCTAACAACATGAATAATACCGGAGATGCCGAAATTCTTATACTTTCCGAAAAGACCGGAAACATATTTATCGCTCTTTCGGGTATCGAATATGGAGATATCGTAATCTTTTTTCTCCAGATAATCCCTTGCACCGTATATAACCTCGCGGTAAAAGGCATATTCAAGAGACGGGACCATCAAGGCAATAACCTCTCCTCTTTCAGGAGCAGCAAAATCAGGCATTCCCGAAAAATATCCGAGTCGCCTGGCAACCTGCAATACTTTATCCTTTGTATCCTTACTTATTCTGGGATGATCGTTAAGAGCCCTCGATACCGTAGATGCAGAAATATTAAGGATATCCGCTATATCCTGAACTCCTACTTTACCTTTTTTCCCGTTTGTCATTAAAGGCCCTCCGTATCAAAAAGAAGGTTTTTGATTCAGCCATTGTTTCAGTCTTCCCTCGAACCTCTTTTTCACATCACGGATCTCTCCGTAGGATTCATCATCAACCCTGAGTTCGCCTTTGGTTACATGCCCCAGAATTGAGAACGGGAAACCTGAATCAACCATGAAATCAACAAAATCATCCTGTTTTTCGGGTGAAACGGAAACCACAACACGTCCTTGCGCCTCTCCGAACAGGAATGCCTCTTTGCGTATCTCGGCATCCGAAGTAACATCAAACCCGAACTCCAAAGGTATAGCACACTCCAGTAGCGTAAAATACAATCCTCCGTTCGACACATCATGCACCGACCGCACAAGGTCTTTGTTTATCAGTTGCTTTAAAACCTCCTGCAACTCTTTCTCCTCTTCTTCGTTGTAATACGGAGGTACCGACTCATATATCTTCAGATAATTAATAGCATATTCCGAACTGTTCACATCATTCTTTGATCTTCCCACAAGAAATATCATGTCACCCTTGTGCCGGAACGAAACTGTTGTGTAATGTTTTTTGTCCTCAACGACTCCCACCATACCTATTATGGGTGATGGAATTACAGCCTTAACCTGCCCTTCAACCGAATGTTGGTTGTAGAAACTGACATTCCCGCTTACCACAGGCACATTATAATATTCACAGGCATGAGTAAGTCCTTTTATTGACTCAACAAAATCGCCGTAAACCTCGCTATTGTATGGGCTTCCGAAATTCAGACAATCGGACAATGCAGCAGGAACTCCTCCTGCACATATCACATTCCTCATTGCCTCAGCAACAGCTATCTGTGTTCCTATGTGCGGATCAGCCTTCATGTAGTTCGGATTACAATCCATAGTCACTGCCAGTGATTTCTCGCTATCCTCTAATTCAATGAAACCGGCATCCGAAGGATACTTCTGATTTGAACTTTCTTTTCTCAATGTATTGTCAAACATGTTGCAAAGCCATTTTTTAGAAGCAACATTCATACTGTTGATCAACTGCTTCACAACATCGGGGTAATGATCAGGTTCCGGATATGAATCTATATCAATATTCACCACCTGCTTTTTAACAACTTCATATTCCCTGTCATACACGGGAGCATTAGTACCGAGTCCGACAAAATCAGAAGGCACCTCAGCTACTATCTCATCCCCTTCGTAACATTTTAATACACCGCTGTCGGTAACCTCACCGATAACTGCAAATGGTAATTCATCTACTTTCACTATCTTTTCTATCACAGGCTCATCTTCAGGCTTGAAACAAATCAGTATCCTGCCCCATGTTTCCGATAAGAGTATCTCTCTGGCCGAAAGACTATCATCCCTGCTCAGAACTTTTTCGGTATAAATATTCATACCTGTTTTGCCTCTTTGTGTCATTTCGGCAGCAGCACCAACCAGTCCCTGATCACCAATTGTTTGTATCCCCACAACACAATTCGTATCAACAAACTTTCCTATCGCTGACAATAGCTTTGTTTCAATTGAAACATCCATCATCTGATCAAGGATAATGGGTTTAGTCTCAATATTGTTCACAACATCAGCGGTAAAAGCATCATTGTCTATACCATCGTTTCCGGTTAAAGCTCCTACAATGGCTATCTTATTTCCCACGCCTACTGCTACTCCTCTTACTAACTTATCCTTCGGCACCACACCCACAGCCATGTTATTAACTATCGGGCTTGAGTTAAATCCTTTATCGAAGAACACTTCACCGGCGATCACAGGAACACGGAATCCTTTTTCAAATTCCGAGAGACCAACAGCTACCTCTTCGAAAAGCCATTTTGCAGTATCACGCTCCCCGTCTCCAAAACGCAGAGAATCAAGAAATGCAACAGGTTTGGCACCCATAGCCATAATATCACGCGTAACAACTCTTAACCCGGTACTTGCTCCCAAACGCGGCTGAATCGAACAAGGATGGTTATGCGACTCGACCTTGAAAACACAGGCCATACCGTCACCTATGTCAATAGCTCCGGCACTCTCATCCCCGGCCTCAACAAGAACATTCTCTCCTTTTGTGGGAAGAG
>JAOZOF010000137.1 GCA_029933425.1 Marinilabiliaceae bacterium | reverse complement strand
AGGCGGTAAAAAAGGTCTTTTCTGAAATTCCCTTTTTTTATCATCTCTTCAAGACTGCGGTTTGTGGCAGCGATTATTCGCACATCAACCTTGATGGTCTTTGAACTGCCTATCCGTTCAATCTCACCTTCCTGCAGAACTCTCAAAAGCTTGGATTGGAGTTCTACTGGTATCTCACTCACTTCATCGAGGAACAAAGTTCCGCCGTTGGCAAGTTCAAATCTTCCTATCTGTTTTTGTATCGCTCCCGTGAATGCCCCTTTCTCGTGCCCGAAAAGTTCACTTTCGATAAGTGTTGCAGGCAGCGAAGCACAGTTTACCTTGATGAAAGGTTTGTTATGCCGCTTACTGAGTTTGTGAATTGCAGCGGCAAAAAGCTCTTTACCGGTACCTGTCTCGCCTTCGAGTAGCACTGTGGTATCATTGGGGGCTACCTTCTCAATGCGGTACAGACTGTGCATCAAAGCCTCACTTTCGCCGATTATCTTTTCAAAACCGTAACGGCTATCTATCTCTTGACGCAGATAGATATTTTCCGATTCCAAATGCTCTTTCAGGTTCTGCAGTTCTAAAACTGCATTTTTCAGTTTTTCCTCCGTTTCACGCAGATCAGTTATGTCAATCGCCATACCGACAAGATACTCCTCACCGTCTATCATCACATAATTGGCGGTATCAATAACTGGGATCTTTTCCCCGGTTTTGGTAAGTATGTTCTGTTCGAGCGATTGCTCGGTCTTTTGGTTGAATACTCTGTTTATGGCATCAATGTTCTCTTCTTTAACGCTCTCCTCCATGAAATCAAAAGCACTTTTTTTGTAAAGCTCCTTTGGAGTGTAGCCTAAAACAGTTTCAAGGTTTTTGTTCCAGAATACCAGCTCGTTCTGCTTGTTGAAAACATAAGCAAACTGAGGCATAGCATCAAGAATGGCCTGAGCCGTCAGGGAATGTTTGCTGAGATGCTTTATTTGTTTGTTCATTTGGAACAATTATTATTCAGGTTATCAAATCGCTCCCTCCAGTAACGGAGTAAACGAATTGATTGTTTGCTTGTTTACTAAATAACATTATTATATTGAAAAGGTTCTTTAGTTGTGTAATAAAATTAAATGAGCGGGACAGTTCCATTGTGTGGAATTTTAATTTAAAGTATTTTTGTGCCTTAAAAATTAAACAGATGGATCCCCGGATAAATCCGCAAAAAAGATACAATGATTACAGCTCCTACATTAAACGTGTGTTTGGTGAACGTGTGCAGAAAGTGTCGATAGATGCGGGGTTTACCTGTCCCAACCGTGACGGGACAAAGGGGAGGGGAGGATGCCATTTTTGTAACAACAGTACCTTTAATCCTGATTACTGCGGACCGGAAACATCCATCACAGCACAGATCGATAAAGGGATATCTTTTTTCAAAGGAAAATACAAGACACAGAAATATCTTGCTTATTTTCAGGCATACACCAACACTTACGGGCAAACCGGAAAGCTGATGGAGATGTACCGCGAGGCATTGGACCATCCTGAAGTGATCGGTATTGTTCTTGGCACACGTCCCGATTGCCTTGCTGATGACCTGCTTGATGAGCTGGCAAAAGTGAATGAAAGTAGTTACGTGGCCATTGAGCTCGGGGCAGAATCAACTAACAATGCAACACTTGAAGTTATCAACCGGGGACACTCATGGGAAGATACTGTTGATGCGGTTCACAGAGTAAAAGAACGAGGGATTCCCACAGGGATGCACTTTATTCTCGGACTGCCCGGGGAGAACAGGGAGCAATTGCTCGATCATGCGAGGAAAGTTTCGGAACTTCCTGTTGATTTTATCAAAACACATCAGCTTCAGATCGTAAAAGGTTCCCGTTTCGGATGGGAATATGGGAAAAACCCCGAAAAGTTCGATCTGTTCTCTGCCGAGGAATTCATAGAACTGATAGTTGATTTCCTCGAACTGCTTGATTCCGGAATTATTGTTGAGCGTTTTATCAGCCAGGCACCGCATGACCTTCTGATGGCTCCCCGCTGGGGCTTGAAGAATTTTGAGTTTGTGGCTAAGGTAGAGAAGCGATTGAGAGAAAGAGATACGTGGCAGGGGAGACTATTTGATGGTGACTAACACAGAGTCGCAGAGGCACGGAGAAAGTTCTCGCAAAGGCGCAGATGAAATAGGCTTTTAATGGCACGAATTTAACCGATTAAGATATTCGATCGTCCGCAGGATATCGAATCGTCGAACATGCAGTCAGGCGGGCAGGTGCAGAGACAAAGAGGGATTTTTCTTTTAAAGGCCAAAGGTGGAAAAATGCTTTAGAGATCGGAATACGTGATAGAGGAGATCATTTGGATGACCAGGGAAATCAGAGCACTAAAAATAATTCTGCATTTTTAATATCTTAGCAACTGTTTTAAAAGTTTTATTACAAGCTGAAAGAAGTATGAGAAAATTTATGCTATTGGTATTTATTTCGATAACAGTCATACATCTGCCTGCTCAAATACACTCTGTGGTCACTGATCCGCATTACAGACTTCCTGTAAAAGAAAAACTGGACTATCGTGTACACTATAAATTTAATGTAGTGTGGATCTATGGTGCTTATGCAACATTTACTACAGACACATTGACCTTTGAAAATAAAAGATCATACAAATTTAATGTGGATGCTTTCACCAGAAAAAAATACAGATGGATCTATGACCTTGAAGATCATTATACTTCAATTACAGACTATGAAACGTTCCTGCCTTTAAGATTTGAAGAACACAACATTGAAAAGGGAGTAAAATATGATTATACGTATATTTTCGACTGGGAAAACAATGTCGTTGATATGACATTAAAACAGTCTGAAAAGCAAGACAGGAATTTAGAGAAAAAACTTCCTGATTTTATTACAGATTCGTTTTCCGCAGTTCATTATTTAAGGCTATGGAATTACAATGAATACTCCCCGGGTGATACTATTGAATTCAAGACAATGCTTAATGGCAAGATATTCGATCAGCAAATAGTTTATTTAGGAAAGGAAAGTATAAAAGATGCGGCCGGGAAAGAGGTTGATGCTTTTACTTTGAAGGCATTAATGAAAAACAGTTCCTTTTTTAGCCATAAAAATGGAATTAAAGTATGGATCGCCGATAATAAAGAGAGATGGATAGTAAAAGTTGACGCAAACATCATTATTGGCAGAATAATTGTCTTTCTTGACACTCCGGGAATAGCATCGTTCGATACCCATTGACATGCTTTATTCAAAAGCTAACCGTATAGAGAACAGGATTATATTTCTACTTTTTTCTTTTCTTATGTTTGAATTTTAAATCCTGTTGTTTTACTTTATAAAAATGTTGACATTTTGTAAAATATATTTTACATTTGGTCTAAACGATAAAGATACTATAAAATGATTTATAGGCCATTTTGGATTAACAGGATAAATAATGCCTGGAAATTAAGATCAATTGTTTGGCTGTCAGGTGTGCGCAGAAGTGGCAAAACTACTCTTTCAAAGATGATATCTGAGGTAGGTTATTATAATTGTGATATTCCTTCTGTTGTAAGACAGTTGGAGGATCCTGAATTTTTTTTGGGTAACCAAAGTGACGAATCAAAAATTATTTTTGATGAGATTCATCGTTTAGAGAATCCTGATGTCGTATTGAAATTGGCAGCCGATGAGTTTCCCAAACTTAAAATTCTGGCAACAGGTTCATCAACCCTTTTTGCTGTTAAAAAGTTCAGAGACTCATTGACAGGAAGAAAGATCAATATATATTTTCCTCCGGTTCTGTGGAATGAATGTCTTGATGACTTTAAAATTAATAATTTAGACAGGAGGCTGTTACATGGAGGCCTGCCAGAGTTATTGTTGGCAGATAATAGGAATCTTGATTTTTATTCCGAATGGATTGATAGTTATTATGCTCGTGATATACAGGAATTATTTAATATTAGAAACAGAACAGGATTTTTAAAATTATTGAATATTCTTTTTCTTCAAAGTGGCGGAGTGATGGATATATCGGGCTTAGCCAGACATAGCGGTTTAAGTCGGCCGACTGTAATGATGCATGTTGAAGCTTTACAAATTGCTCATGCCATAAACCTTGTCTCTCCATTTTTTGGGGGTGGAAGAAAAGAAATTGTCAAACGTCCGAAAATTTATGCTTTTGATACAGGATTTGTGACGTTTGTAAATGGGTGGAATGAGATTAGAGATGATGACAGGGGACTGTTGTGGGAACATCTGGTATTGGATATGCTTACGGTCAAATATAGAAAAGTGTTTTATTGGCAGAATAAAAACAGAAATGAGGTAGATTTTGTAATAAAAGGGTTTGGAAATAAAATTGATGTTTTTGAATGTAAAATAAATCCCTTGAAGTTTGATCCTAAGTCTTTATCTGTTTTTAGGAAATATTATCCTGAGGGAAAAAATTACTGTTTTTCACCTCATGTTTCTTCACCATATTCTCGGCGATTTGATAAATTGGAAGTCAAATTTATTTCTACCGCAGAAGGTATTATCGACTGAGAATGTGCTGTTCATACTGTATTTTTTACTTTTAATTTTTAGAATTCGTAATCTATTTTAATCTTCGCGATCATTTTTAGTGTTTGTTTTTCCTGTTCTTTTTGAATTGTGTTGATTTCGGTTTTTGGTTTATGAAAAGATTGCTGAGCAGGTCGTATCGTTTCAGTTTTTTCAGACGCTCCTCGATCTTTCTTTTGTATTCCGGTTTGTACCAGAAGAAATACATGCGCTGCTGAAGCTTTTGCTCTTTGCTTCGGGCAGTGTAAACGGGCTTTCCTGTGTAGGGATGAATGCCTGAATAGTAGATGACCGTTGCAAGGGTCATGGGGGTGGGAGTGAAGTCCTGTACCTGTTCGAGCCGGAAGTTCATGTTGTGTGTTTCAACGGCAAGATGCGCCATGTCCTCTTCATTACTTCCCGGGTGGCTTGAAATGAAATAGGGGATAAGTTGCTGGTTCAGATGTTTCTCTTTGTTGATCTTCTCAAACTTCTTTGTGAATTTCTTGAAATAACTGAACGAGGGCTTACGCATTAAACTGAGAACTTCATCGGATGAATGCTCAGGGGCAACCTTAAGGCGCCCTGAAACATGTTTCTCGATCAGCTCATGTATGTATCGTCTATGGCTCTCTTTCTCTTTTTCCGATGCATTGGGGTTCAGAAGAAGGTCGTAACGGATACCGCTGCCGATGAACGATTTTTTTATCTCTTTCATGCTGTCAACCTTTTTGAAGATGTTCAGCATGGGAGTGTGGTTGGTGTTGAGGTTTGGGCATATCTCAGGAAAGATACATGAGGGACGTTTACATTTTTTGCAAATATCAAGGTTCTTTCCCTCTAGCTTGTACATGTTGGCACTCGGACCGCCAAGGTCGGAGAGGTAACCTTTGAAGTCAGGCATCTGAACGATCTCCCTGACTTCTTTCAGTATCGACTCTTCAGAACGTGAGGCAATGAATTTTCCCTGATGCGCTGAGATGGTGCAGAACGAACATCCTCCGAAACATCCGCGGTGCATGTTTACCGAGAACTTGATCATCTCGTAAGCAGGTATCTTTCCTTTTTTGTTGTAACGCGGATGGGGCAGCCGGGTAAAAGGGAGGTCAAAAGAAGCATCAAGTTCACCCTCTTTCATCGGAGGGTAGGGGGGATTAACTACAATACGGGAATCTCCCACATCCTGGGCCAGCCTTGCGGCAGTCCATTTGTTCGATTCCTCTTCAATGTGACGGAAATTCATGCTGAACTTCATTTTGTCTTTAAGGCAAACTTCATGAGAGAACAGGGTGATGTCTTCCCACTTTTTGTTTCGCGGCAGTTTCTCCTCTTTGGGTTGCAGAAAAGCGGTTTGCGGGATCGTTTTCAGTGATGAAAAAGGAACACCTCTGTCGAGGAGGGACAGGAGTTCGGTCAACGGCTTTTCGCCCATGCCATAAACAAGAAGGTCGGCTCCTGTTTGTGCGAGGATTCCAGGTTTCAGTTTGTCCTGCCAGTAGTCGTAATGTGTCAGACGGCGAAGAGAAGCTTCAATGCCTCCGAGCACCACAGGTATATCAGGATAAAGTTCTTTTAATATTTTAGTGTAAATAACAGTGGGATAGTCCGGCCTTTGACCTGCCCTGCCTTCAGGTGTGTATGCGTCGTCATGGCGGATGCGCCGCCCGGCTGTGTAATGGTTGACCATCGAATCCATGGCACCTGCTGTCACTCCGAAGAAATGTTTTGGCCTTCCCAGTTTTTTGAAATCACGCAGGTCATCGCGCCAGTTGGGCTGCGGGACAATGGCCACTCTCCATCCGAATTGCTCAATAATGCGTCCGACAACAGCAGCTCCGAACGAGGGGTGGTCGATGTATGCATCACCGGTAAAGATGATAACATCAAGCTCATCCCATCCTCTTTCTTTTATCTCTTTTGCCGATGTCGGCAGCCAATTGTTTTTATCGATGTTTTGCACAAAGTAATTATTGAGTAATTGATAAACTGAGTAATTGAGTAATCGGCAGTTCATCAGCTCCTCGATTCCTCAGTTCCTCAATTTCTTCATTGCAAAAGTAGTGAAAACTCTTTAAGGTTAATTTTTTATTACTGTCAGGTTGAAATATTTTTTAACGTATATTGGGTATTTTACAAAACCAATGTTAACTTTGTATGGAAAAATTTGGCAATGAATGATCCGAAACCAGATATAATTGTTGAACTTCAAAATAAAATAGACACATTAATAGATCGTTACAACAGCCTGAAAGTTGAAGTTAAAGGTTTGAACGAAAAGAACGAGAAATTAGTTTCAGAGCTGAATGCAGCGAATGAAAACTATCGTGAGTTGGAGGTGAAGTACGACAATTTGAAGTTATCGGGAAGTATTTTAGCGGAAACGGAAAATCCCGGTGAAGCTAAAAAAAGGGTCAACCAGATTGTGCGGGAAATTGATAAGTGTATTGCTCTATTGAACCGGTAATATAATTGGATGGAAGACAAACTCTCTATACGTGTAAATGTTGCTGACAGGTATTATCCGCTCAGGATAGACCGTAATGATGAAGAACGCATCCGTAAGGCAGCTAAACTTATTAACGATAAGCTGATGCAGTATAAGCAGCGTTACACGGATAAAGATGTGCAGGATTTTCTTGCGATGGTTGCTTTGCAGTATGTGATAAAGTTACTGGAGCAGGAAAACAGAAATGATACGACTCCCATCCTTAATGTTGTTAAAGAACTAAGTGATAAATTAGATTCGGTTTTATCGGAAGATAGTTAGAGTAGATATAAAAATTTGAAATTACCCGCATTGTTTGCTTTGATGCAGAGAACAACATGTTTTCTGTGTTGTAACAAGTAAAATGATGCGGTTTTATTATATATAAACACTGTTAAAACTAATTAAGATGGGACTTGAAATTACAATAGGAGTAGTTGCATTTGTTTTGGGAAGTGCTATAACACTTCTTGTATATACAAAGGCAATGAGTGCCAGGAGTAAGAAGATACTTCGGGAGGCTGAGGCTGAGGCTGAGGTCATCAAAAAGGAGAAAATACTTCAGGCTAAAGAGAAATTCCTGCAGCTGAAAAGTAGTCATGAAAAGGAGATCAATGCTCGTAATCAGAAGATCATTGCTGCCGAGAACAGGCTGAAACAAAAAGAGGCTAATTTCTCACAGCGAATGGAAGAACTTCAAAGGAAGAAAAATGAGGTTGAAGTTATCCGTGAGAATTTGAATATGCAGTTAGAGATAGTTGAGAAGAAGAATGATGAGGTGGAAAAAATGCACAAGCAGCAGGTAGAGCAGCTTGAGGCAATTTCGGGCCTTACAGGAGAAGATGCCAAGGAGATGCTTATTGAGAGTATGAAGGCGGAGGCGAAGACAGAAGCTATGTCGTACATTAATGATATTATGGACGAGGCACGCATCAATGCCAACAAAGAGGCTAAACGTATCGTTCTTCAGACTGTTCAGCGTGTAGCTACAGAAACAGCAATCGAGAATTCTGTTACCGTATTCCACATCGAGTCGGATGAGATGAAAGGACGTATCATTGGTCGTGAGGGTCGTAACATCAGGGCTCTTGAAGCTGCTACGGGTGTTGAGATCATTGTTGATGACACACCTGAGGCTATTGTTCTTTCTGCTTTTGATCCGATGCGCCGCGAGATTGCACGTCTTGCATTGCACCAGCTTGTTACCGACGGACGTATCCACCCGGCACGTATCGAAGAGGTGGTGAATAAGGTCAAGAAGCAGGTTGAAGAAGAGATCATCGAGACAGGAAAACGTACTGCCATCGATCTTGGTATTCACGGTTTGCATCCTGAGCTGATAAAGCTTGTGGGTAAGATGAAGTACCGTTCATCGTACGGTCAGAACCTGTTACAGCACTCACGCGAAACAGCCAACCTTTGTGCCATCATGGCATCTGAGTTAGGCTTAAATCCAAAGAAGGCAAAACGGGCAGGATTGCTGCATGACATCGGTAAGGTATCGGATGAGGATCCGGAATTGCCACACGCAATACTTGGTATGAAGCTTGCCGAGAAATACAAGGAGAAACCCGAGGTTGCCAATGCAATCGGTTCTCACCATGACGAGGTTGAAATGACAACAATGCTTGCGCCGATAGTTCAGGTTTGTGATGCCATCTCAGGAGCCCGTCCGGGAGCCCGCCGCGAGATCATTGAATCTTACATCAAGCGTCTTAAAGACCTTGAAGCTCTTGCATTGTCGTATCCGGGAGTTCTTAAGACCTATGCTATCCAGGCAGGTCGTGAGCTTCGTGTGATAGTGGGAAGTGAAAAGATCTCTGATAAGGAATCAGAACAGTTGTCATACGATATTGCACGTAAGATACAGACCGAAATGACCTATCCGGGTCAGGT
>JAOZOF010000433.1 GCA_029933425.1 Marinilabiliaceae bacterium | reverse complement strand
GATCAAATACGATAAAACTGAATATTGAAGATCTCCCCAAAGGGATTTATATTTTAAAAACAAAAACAGGAATAAAAAAGATACTTAAGCAATAGAACATATCGAGTTATTTTATTCACATTCATATTATAGTCTGATCATTTTTTCCAACGTCAGGATTATTATTATACAATGATATCACCTCATTTATATTTATCATATCATCATAGCTTAACATTTTTGATTCTTTTTGTCCGCGTTGAATTAATGAAGCAAATTCAGCTATTTCATATCTCAATCCGTCTCCTTCAAAATCATAGCTAAAGTCATATTCTTTATTCGGGTCTTCGAATCTCACATAGAATCTTTTTGTAAGCCACCAGGGAGCAGGTATGTATACATATCCTTTTGTCCCGGAGATGACTGCACATCCTTCCGATTTTGCTCCAATTCCAACTGTTGAAAATGATACTTTGTTTTCATCGTGAAGACATAAAATATTATTTGAATAATCGACCCCGTTTTTCTTTTGATCATAGAAGTTAATACTTTGGGCTTTCCCTAAGACTTTAATTGCCAACAATAACGGATAACTTGCCATTTCATTCACAGCTCCTCCATAAGGAGAATTCCATTCCCGTAAATTTTCATCTTCAATTAGTTTGGTAAACGTTGCTTTAACATCAATGATATCACCTATTATACCTGACTCAAGCTCATTGAGTAATTTGCGAAATGCCGGGAAATAAGCGGTTTTTATTGCTTCAAGATAAATAAGGTTTTTGCTTTTCGCAAGAGAAAGGATCTCTTTCATTTCATAATCTTTCAGGGTTCCGGGTTTTTCACACAAAACATGTTTCCCTGCATTCAAAGCCTGCTTGCTTTGTTCAAAATGATGTTCGTGTGGCGATGCTACGTATACTGCCTCAATGTCAGAATCTAAAAAATCATTCAAATTATTAAAGCCATATAATACATTGTGTTTTTCCAGAAAGGCTTTAATGTTATCGATATTTCTCGAGAATACGCTGTTTATTTCCATTCCGTTTACATACGTACACTCTTGTGCAAACCTGTTGGCAATACGACCTGTTCCAATAATTCCTATTCTCGTGGTTTTTAATCCTTTTCGCAAAGTGCTGCTTGAAATGCCTTCTGTCCTTGGCAAGTAGATCACTTCACAATATTTTTTAAGATAATCAAATTTACCAACCCAGTCATCACCAATTACAAATGTATTGATGTTATACTTCTTAATGTCCTCTATCTTTTGACCTTTATGATGCTCAACAATAACTTCATCCACAAAACTCAGTTTTTTTATGGAATTAATTCTTGTTTGCAGGTCCTGAGCTACATTTAATTTACCTCGTGACCGGTCATACTCTTCAGATGTAACTCCTACTATCAGGTAATCTCCAAAAGCTTTTGCCCTTTTTAATATATTTAAATGTCCTACATGAAACATATCAAATGTGCCGTAGGTTATCACTCTTTTTTTCATAAGCTATTATTTTGTCCGGCAAGAACTGTTAATTAATGCAACTATTATTGAAACTGTATATATACTAATACTTTTATTAAAAACCAAGATTAAAAGAAAACGAGTATACAATCAAATCCACAAATATAGAGCATCCCACCTTTTCAAACTTTTATTCGATTGATGAAATTCCCGAATACTCTGTTTTTACAGCAGTCATTTGATTCTTAAATGATTGCATTTCTGAACTATTCTGATTAACTTTAAGTGCAATTAAATCGGATGACTAATAACCTAACAACAAACAAATGAGTACTACAGTTCAGCAGAAAAAAGTAAAAGAGTACAATGAGACATTTGAAGAAAAAGACGTTGACAAACGACTGACAGAAGCCCAGAAAGTAACTAATAATTTCTATGATCTCATCACCAAATTTTATGAAAAAGGCTGGGGTGACTCGTTTCATTTTGCTCCCCGCTACAAAGGTGAATCATTCAAGGCCAGTATAATCAGACATGAACACTATCTTGCCTCCAAATTAAGCTTGAATGATAAAGATAAAGTTCTTGATGTTGGCTGTGGGATAATGGGGCCTGCCCGTAATATTGCCCGCATAACGGGAGCACACATAACCGGCATAACAATTAATCAGTATCAGGTCGACAGGGCTAAAGCATTAAATGCCCAATCGTCTGTTGGTCACTTGCTGGAAGCGAAACAGGGCGATTACATGAACATGCCGTATCCCCCCGACACGTTTGATAAAATGTATGCGATAGAATCGCTGTGTCATGCACCTGACTTGTTAGGAGTTTACGAACAAATACTCGACAAGCTGAAACCCGGAGGTAAAGCTGCA
>JAOZOF010000136.1 GCA_029933425.1 Marinilabiliaceae bacterium | reverse complement strand
TCCTGATCGCCGGTCTGGGATTGTCTTCTATGGCTACCCCTGTCAGGACATTGATCAAAACAACCGGCAACAGTGACAAGTATCCTAATGCAGGTTATATCGTTATTTTCGACAGCACTAAGGTCGACATGCAGGAATCAGGGCTCAGTTATTTCAATGAGCATAAGCTGATCAAGATACTGAATTACAAGGGCGGGAAAAGATACAATGTTTACACGTATAATTACGATCCGCTGTCGGCTTATGCCGAGATAAAAAAAGTGATCATCTACTACAAGGATGGAACTGAAAAGACACTGACGATAGATGACGAGTTGGATTATCCGGCACCTGCAGGATTAATACTCTGGGGTGCGCGTCAGAAGATGGTGGAACTGGGGCGGCTTGAGGCAGGTGATGCGTTCGAGATATTCCTTTTCAAGAAAGGATTTACATACGCTCTGCTGTCAGGAGCCCCTCAGGATGATGAAAAGTACATTCCGCCGATGCGTGGTCATTTCTACGACATTGTACCGTTCTGGTCCGATACTTACATTCTGAACAAAGTGTACCAGGTTGCTATTCCTAACACAAAAAATGTTCAGTACAAGATTTACAATGGGGACGTTATAACTTTGAAAAAAGAGCTTGGTGAAAAAACACTTTACAGTTTCACAAAAAAGAACATCAAGCCGCTTCACCGGGAGCCTAATATGGTCTCGCCGTCCGATGTTGCCACAAAGTTGCTCATATCAACTGCTCCCGACTGGTATTCAAAATCGAAATGGTTTTACGGTGTGAACGAGGATTACGGCAGTTTTGAGTCAACACCCGAAATTGATGAAAAAGTAAATGAGATACTGAAAGGTGCCAAAACTGAATTGGATTCTGTCAGCAGGCTCACGCACTGGGTAGCCGATGAACTGAGATACCTTGGTTTGTCGATGGGGAAAGGTGAAGGATACACACTGCACAAAGGTGCCATGGATTTCCGTGATCGATGCGGGGTATGCAAGGATAAAGCCGGAATGCTTATCACAATGTTACGAAGTGCCGGTTTCGAAGCCTATCCGGCAATGACCATGGCAGGTTCACGTATCGACCGCATTCCTGCCGATCAGTTCAATCATTCGGTCGTCGTTGTCAGATTGGCCGACGGAAAACTTCATCCTCTCGATCCCACGTGGGTGCCGTTTGTGAGAGAACTTTGGTCAAGTGCCGAACAACAACAGAATTACTTACCGGGGTTACCTGACGGATCAGATCTTTTGGAAACACCGTTATCACCCGCAGAAAATCATTATGTGAAAATATCGGGAAAATCGAAACTGAATGCTGACGGAACACTTACAGGTGAGATAACTATTGAGGCAGAAGGTCAGTCAGATGCCGCCTTACGCCGAATGTTCACAGGCTCGTACAAAGAGCTCTGGAGATCGAACCTGGAAAGAGAACTTCTGAGTGTTTCGCCTCAGGCTAAGGTTATTTTGCTCGATTACGGAAAAGATCCGTACGATTACATGGCAGGTCCCATAAAGTTGAAGATCACCTATGAAATATCTGACTATGCGGTCACTTCAGGCAAAGAACTGATCTTTACGCCGCTTGCAGGCTCGGGAATATTCCGCAGGGCTTTGGGAGAACTGTACATTAACACATCACTCGAAAAAAGGGAATACCCTTTCCGCGACAGATGCTCACGCAGAGTAAGCATCAACGACAGTACACTGCTGCCTTCGGGATATGAACTGGCATGGAAACCTGAACTTACCGTAAAAAAAGGAGAGGCAGCTTCCTTTGAAGGGAATATTGAGCTTCAGAATAATGTACTGCTTCTTACCGAGGAGATGTCGTTCAACAAACGTATCTATCAACCTGCTGACTGGCCCGATTATCGCGAGGCAGTTCTCATGCAGAAAAAAATAATTGAAAACCCAGTGATCTTAAGATCTGAAAAATAAAAATCATGCGTTACATCTATCTTATCGTATTTATATCAGCTGTTCTGTTTACAGGTTGTAAACAAGAACCAAAATCAACAGATTACCCCGATGCCGATGCTCTTTACATCAATCTGAACAAGACATTTATCCTGAACAAAGACGGAAGTATGACCGAAAAGGTTGAAGAGCAACTAAAGATCTTTACCTACATGGCTTTCAACAGGAGATATGGCGAGACAAAGATCGCATACAACCCGGAGTTTCAGAAAGTGAAGGTTGATGAGTCGTACACTGTTATGGCTGACGGGAAGAAGGTGGAATCACCTGAAAATGCCTACAATGAAATCCTGCCCCGGTATTGTGCAAAATCGAAAGCATACAACAACATCCGCGAACTGGTTGTTTCACATACAGCTCTTGAACGCGATGCCGTGATAAACTGCAAGTATGAGATCAGTACTAAAAACGGCTTCTATCCTTTTTTAATGGGGGATGAACTTCTGGTACAATCATCTCCGGTAAAAAATATGAGGATAGAGATCCGTGTACCTGAGGGAACGGAACTAAATTACCGTCTTTTCGGTTACAAAGCTAAACCTGAGAAATCAAAAGATGGTGAAGAAGATGTTTATGTCTGGAAATTTAAAGATCTGCCACAGCACCTGAGGGAATCACACGAACAGGAATATGACGAAAGTTTACCGAGGCTTGTGTTCTCAACACAAAAAGACCGGAAAAAACTGATTGAAAGTTTTAATGGCCAGGCAGCTTTCAAGAGCAATGACCTCGAAATGCCGGATCATGTAAAAAATGTTTTGTCAGGTTCGAAGAGTGATCTTGAAAAAGCACTGAAGATACAACAGATAGTTGTGAATGAGGTCAATCTTCTACATATACCGGACCGTTTGACAGGATTCAGATACAGAACACCAAAAGAGATATGGAGCAGTAATTCGGCCACTCCTGTGGAAAAGGCTGTTCTGATGTCATCTCTTTTATCCTCGGCAGGGATCGTAAATGTTATTTGTGCGGAATATCCTGACCTTTTCAACGATGACAAATCTCCTTTTGTTCTGGCAGCTTCACCTGTGGTTGTAGTAAGTGCCGGTTTGAAAGACCCTGTATATCTTTCACCGTTATCAATGAACTCAAATGTTGAAGAGGTACGCAAACCCGGTTTTTCCTGTGTTCCTATAGGAAATAAACTGGAGCTCCCTGTTGTGTTCAAACCGGTAAAAGGTGAGATAATTCTTTCGGGAGAACTCTCATTGTCGGAGAGCAATACAATGAAAGGATTTTTTGTAGGGAATTACAACGGAAGTGCTGATCCTTTTCTGAAACTCAAAGCATCACCGGATGCAGTGAATAATTTAATACCCGGTTGGAAGAGTAAAATGGATGTTCTTGGCGAGAATGCGATGAAAGTTGTGTTCAGCGGCGAGAACAAAGGACTGAGTGAGATCAGGGACGGATACTGTTTTGTTTCTTTGCCCGTCAGTCGCGACGGCATAAGCTCAAAACACCTTTTGCCTTTGGGTGTTGAGCGTAAAACACATTTATATTTTGGTCAACCGTTAAAGGAGTCTTATCGTTTTACGCTGACCGTGCCTCAGGGATATCAGCTGATAAATAAGAATATAACGAAGAAAATGGAGGCCCCTGCAGGACGGTTGTCCATAGAAATAAAACAGGCAGAAGATAAAGTTACCATAGACAAAACACTGGAAATACTGAAACCTGTCATCCCTGTTACGGAGTATGAAGGTTTTAAAGACCTGATCACGGAATGGGATCTGAAAAAATACAATGAACTTGTATTCAGAGTGAAGTAAACAGACATAAGATCTTGAACTTACCGGAAAAGCGGGATTGTAATGCCGAACGATACCCCGCTTTTTCATTTACTGGTAAAACCCCACACCCGGCTCCTGTTTGTTCTCTCGATGATTTCCTGTCTCCACTACCGTTTCGACAGGCAAATGTCTTTGATGGATTTGCAACTCCAGAAACCTTTGAACAGTCCTACGAAGGAGGACTTTCGGTGCGGTAATACTAAGCTTCCCCTTTTAGGGGAGTGAGGGGTAAAATAGCAGGAGGATTTTCATAAAGCGGTTAAATGACGAACCTATCACCGGCCTGGATGTTTCGGTGCTCTGCACCTTATTAACTCTCCCTATTTAGGGGGCGGGGGGTGAATGGAACAGCAGGAAAAAACATATCCTCTTCTCCTCAATTCCCTGCAGCTACATCATCACCACGCGGATCGGCGCCGCCTTCAAGTGTTCCGTCGGGAAGGCAAAGAATGGCATCAACCCTGCCAATCGAACTGCGCTCTTTCAGCTTGTGCCCCATTGTTTCAAGTTGCTGTTTCAGACTATCGGAGAAACCGCCTTTTTCGTAGTAAACCATATCGGGTAACCATTGCGAATGAAAACGTGATGCAGCAACTGCCTCTTGCATATTCATGCCGTGTTCAACCACATTGAGTATCGTTTGAAAAACAGAAGTGATGATCGTCGAACCGCCTGGGCTTCCTACGACCATAAATAGTTTGCCATCTTTTTCAAGGATCGTGGGAGTCATTGAGCTGAGCATTCTTTTCCCCGGCTGAATGGAGTTTGCCTCGCCTCCTACCAGACCATAAGAGTTAGGCACACCCGGCTTCACACTGAAATCATCCATCTCGTTATTCAATAGGAAACCGGCTCCCTCAACAACTATCTTTGTGCCATATCCACGGTTAAGTGTTGTGGTAACAGCCACAGCATTACCTTTACTATCCACAACTGAATAGTGGGTAGTCTCCTCACTCTCTGCACCGGCAGGCTCACCGTGTTTTATCTCCGATGATGGCGTTGCTTTTTCGGGATCAAAATTTGCCATACGCTCTTTTAAGTAGGAAGGATCATGTAATCCTTTTACCGGTACTTTATAAAAATCAGGATCGCCAAGAAACTCAGCCCTATCGGCATAAACACGTCTTTCCGCCTCAATCATCAGATGAACAGTCTTTACATCATGCCATCCCCACTCTTTTACCGGATAAAGCTCTGTCATTCCGAGTAATTGCATCAGGGCAACGCCTCCACTCGAAGGCGGCGGCATGGAGATTATTGTGTAATTTTTGTAATTTCCTGTTACCGGCACTCTCCAAACCGATCTGTACTCATCAAGGTCTTTTTGAGTTATCAGGCCTTTATGTTTTTTCATTTGCTCTGTCAAAGCCTCTGCTGTCTCCCCTTTGTAAAAACCGTCACGCCCTTTATCCCTGATGAGTTCAAGCGTATGGGCAAGTTCAGGCTGCTTCAGGATATCGCCCTCCTTCCAGAGATCATCTTTAACAAAAACAACTTTGTGATCGTTCATTTTCAGAAAAGATTCTTTGTAGGAGTTCAGTCTTCCGGCCTGTTTTGCCGTTATGGGAAATCCATTCCTTGCCAGATCGATGGCCGGTTGTATCACATCGCGGAATGCCAGCTTACCGAAACGGGTATGCGCCCTGATAATTCCGTCAACAGTACCGGGAACGCCGACAGCAAGATGACTGTCAAGGCTCAGTTCTTTAATAACCTTTCCTTCGTCATCGAGATACATATCCCTGTGTCCTCTCAGCGGAGCTTTTTCACGATAATCGAGAGTATAAGTTTTACCGTCATTCATACGTATCACCATAAAACCGCCTCCACCGATATTTCCCGCCACAGGGTATGTCACAGCCAGAGCAAACTCAGTGGCACAGGCTGCATCAACGGCATTGCCCCCACGTTTCATCACCTCAGCCCCGATCTTTGATGCTTCGGGATGAGCAGACACGACCATCCCCTGTCCTACGGATTCTTTTTTGACAGAATTGGAAGATGAACATGCAAAAATTAAAATAGAGATAACCGTAAAAATCAATATTGCTTTAATATTCCTCATAACTTTTATTTTAGCAGCTCAAAGTAATAAATATTATCATCCTGCTTTTTACAATTTTTAAGATTTTTGTAAAATAAATTTTACATTTGTTTAACCAAATTATATCCTTGCTATAGATATTTCTTCTATGTCTGAAAATAAAAGTGTACATAACGACAGTTTTTTAATTGAAAAGATTCGTAAAGGCGACATAAAATCATTTGATTCTCTTTTTGCGAAATACAGCAAAAGGATATACGGCTTTGCGTTTCGTTATCTCAAATCGGATGTTGATTCTGAGGGTGTTGTTCAGGATGTGTTCATGTACATTTGGAATAACAGGAATAAACTGCAAACCGATACAAATTTCAGGTCATATCTGTTTACTATCTCCATGAACCTCATAAAAAAGATTTTCCGCAGAGAGGCTTATCAGGCAAAGTTCTTCAACGAATCATTGATCCCTGAAGTTGATAACTCTGTTGATGAAAAGATGGAATATGCATCACTTCTTGATGAGATTGACAAACTTATTGAGAAGATGCCGGAAAGGCGCCGCAATATCTTCATTAAAAGCCGCAAACTGGGCATGAGCTCAAAAGAGATCGCTGAAGAACTCGGTATCACACCCGGCGCTGTTGACAATCAGATATCTGAAGCTCTTAAATTCCTTAGAAAAAAGATATCTACCGAGATTCTCGGCATTATTCTTTTTTTCACATTCTTATAGTATTGTAGATCTGTAATTTAGTTGCATTTGTCAAAAAAAATCAAAAAAATTAATTTTTACCTATGAGATTTTTGTCGCTCATGGACATTATTTATTGTAAAAGCATGAAAAGAAATGACCAAACTTGACAAAAAAAGAATTTTAGACTATCTGGAACAGGTCGAAAGATCAGGAGAGCACAAGTATCTTGTTGAGTTGTTTTCCGAACTCGAAGGCCATCCCGAATTCTCTGAATTTTTGAAGAATGACTGGAACAGATTTTTCGACAGTGAGAATAATGTGAATAAAGACCTGTCAGGTGTTTTGAACAGGCTGCATAAAGAGATAGAAGCTATCGAAGAGGAGAACAAACCCTCTTTCACAAAACGATTGATCAATACATATTCCAGGATTGCTGCAATATTGCTTCTTCCTCTGATTGCTGCAAGCGTTTACCTGTATTCGGTACAAGACAAAAGATCTGTAACAAATGAAACTGTTCCAATGGCCGAGGTAGTTGCCCCGGCAAATGCAAGAGTAAAATATACACTTCCCGACTCATCAGTAGTATGGCTCAACTCCGGCTCTCACATAAAATACTCTACTGCTTTTGCAAAAAACAGACATATTGAACTTAAAGGAAAGGCCTATTTTGAAGTAACACATGACAGTTACCATCCTTTTTCAGTTTCGTTCCCTAACGGAAAAGTAGAGGTGCTGGGAACAAAATTCTCGGTTTCAACGAAAGACAACGGGGATTTCTACGTAACACTTGTTGAAGGTAAAGTCCGTGCCCTGGTAGGTAAAGACAATAAGCCTGTGATCTTAATTCCCGATCAGATGCTGGCAGTGAACGGCAATGATTTTTTAGTCAAATCTGTTAATGCAAAAAACAGTGTTGCCTGGATAAACGGCAAGCTGATCTTCAGGGATACGCCATTTAATGAAGTAGCACAAAAACTTTCTGATTGGTATAATGTGGATGTTATTATAAAAGACCCTTCGCTGAACCGGATAACTTACAGAGGAGTGTTCAAGGATGAAAATATCGAAAATGTACTGAGATTAATGAGCATGACCCTTCCTATAAGATATAAAGAGTTGCCTAGGGAAATAACCAAAAGCAACGGGACTTATAAAAAGCAAAAGATCATAATATACAGTAATCAATAATTAATTAATAACCTTTTAAATAAACTAAAATATGACTTAAAAAAGGAAAAAAACAGGACAAAAAAAATCAGGAAAGTGCGGCAACACTTCCCTGAATCTTAAAAAAATCAATAATTAAACTAATGTTTAACAATTTAGCATTACAAATGTATGAAAAAAAATCATGTATTCATGGGTTTATGGGAATTCCATACCCTGAAAAAAATTGAAAAAGTTATGCGAATCACGCTATTTCTTATTTTGGTATTCAGTATGCAGCTTATGGCGAGCAATACTAAAGCCCAAAGAGACAAGGTGACACTGAACCTTAATAAGGTTACAATTGAGAAGATCTTTGATGAAATAGAGAGTCAGACAGATTATGTTTTTCTGTTCAGCAAAGAGATGATCAATCTCAATCAGATAAAAGGAATACAGGTACAGAACAAAAATATCATGGATGTACTTGATATCCTTTTCAGAAATACTGATATCAAATACAGGATCATAGACAACAAGATCATTCTTACTACGTCTGTTCCTCCCGTGCAAAAACAACAAAACCAGTCGATAACCATAACAGGAAAGGTCGTTGAAAAGAATGGTGACCCATTGCCAGGTGTAAATGTTTATGAAAAGAATAATCCCACACATGGGGTGATCACTAGTGTAGATGGAACTTATACCATAACAGTAAGTACCCCTGATGACATATTGGTGTTTTCTTTTGTCGGTTTTGAAACCCAGGAGATACATGTAGCCAGTCGTACACAGATCAATGTTACTCTGATTGAAAATGCAATTGCATTGGACGAAGTTGTTTCAGTAGGTTACGGTACACAAAAGAAATCGGACTTAACAGGTTCTGTTGTCAGCATTGATGCCGATCAGTTAACCACAAAAAATGTCATCACTTTGAACGAAGGACTTCAGGGTATGGCGGCAGGTGTACAGGTTTCACGTACATCAGGTAAGCCGGGAGCAAGTTCAAATGTTGTTATCCGCGGTGTTGCAACTATCAACAACTCAACACAACCGCTTTATGTTGTTGACGGAATTATGGTTGGTACAAATGCCGACTTCCTTAACCCTAACGACATCGAGTCTATCGAGATCTTAAAAGATGCATCTGCAACTGCCATTTACGGATCACGTGGTGCCAACGGTGTTATCATGATCACAACCAAAGGCGGACAGAAAGGTAAAACCACTCTTAACGTAAAAGCTGATTTCGGTTTCCAGTCTCCTTCAATGAAGATAGACGTTGCCGACATGGAAGGTTTTACAAGAACTGCAAACCAGCTGTCAACCAACGACGGTGTTGATCCTAACCCAGACTGGGCTGATCCTTCAAAGATCAACTACATCGACTGGCAGGATGAGATGACCAACAGTTCTGTAAG